>JABUTC010000100.1:0-1743 GCA_021442505.1 Mogibacterium sp.
GTGAACCTTGTCAACGCAGAAGCCGGTTACTACGGCAAAGATCATAGAGTAGATAACGGTTTCAACGTCGTACATGAACAGGCAGATTGAGTAGATGCAGATGCTGATTATGATGCCGATTGTTCCAACCTTGAAATCAGGGTTGGTCTTTGCAAGGCAGACGCCGATGAGATCCTGTCCACCCTGCGAGCTGCCGGCACGAAGAACCATTCCTGCGCCTATACCGGAACCCATACCGCCGAGAATTGCATTAAGCAGAATGTTGTCGCTAATAATAGGCTGTGAAGGAATCGGAATAAGCGACAGGAAGGCCGAAGCCATCACAATCGAAACCAGTGTGGTCAGGCAGAATTTACGCCCCATAACTTTGTATGCCAGAATGAAAAACGGCACATTGATCAGGAAATAAATCACTCCCAGATAATCGATGCCCGGAATCTGCGGAATGTGCAGAAACTCAACCAGAAAGGTCCTTATGAGCTGAGCGATTCCGGTGAAACCGCCGCTGTAAAGGTGTATCGGGTTGATTCCGAGATTAACTCCCATAGCGTATATAAGGTTTCCAAAAACCGTCAGAAGTACAATCTCGAATTTTTTACTTTTCTTTATTTCCTTAACCTTGTTCATTTCTTTGTCCATACCCTGCTAAAATCAGTTTTATAATCCGCAGGCGCCGGCAGGAGCGAGAGACTGTTTCTGTGAGTCAGGCCATCGCGGCGCGGGTTTCCTGCCCCACAAATGTACAACCTCTACACACAATTTTCAAGGACATTTATACCTAATAAATGTTATAATATTAACAACTATGCGAAAGGGGTAATGATATGAAGAAATATTTATATTCATTTCTTGCAATGATAATTTGCTTTGTAATCGGTTTTGCCTTCGGACAGATATACGATCTGGACGATGCAAGCAACAAAAGCACATTCAAGATAGAGGTAGCAGAGACTCAGGTCAAGAACATTTCAGAGCTTGCTACAATGGAATACAAGTACACCAATGTAGGAGAAATGGGCGGAGATAATGCTCTCAAGATTTTCGGAAAGAGCATTCCTTTCACAGATAAGTCTTTGACGGTTCAGTACGATGGAATCATCAAGCTCGGTCCTGATATGGCTAAGGCTAAGATAAAGCAGGACGGCGAAGATAAACTCATAATAACAATTCCACACGCTAAGGTATTGAGCCACGAGATTGACGAGAACAGCTGGAAGATTCTGGAGAAAAAGAACGGAATTTTCAATCCGGTCAAGGTCGAGGATTCCGACAAGATGCGTAAAGAACTGAAAGAGGAAATGGCAAAGACGGCCGCAGATGAGGGTCTTCTTGAAGAAGCAGACAAGGTTGCGGTTGAGAAGGTTAAAGGCTTCATAAAGGCAACTTATCCTAAGATGGAAGTTGAAGTTAAGGTTAAATAAAGATTGGAGATTGAAACATGGCAAGAAAACTCAAAACCATGGACGGTAACAACGCAGCGGCTCACGTATCGTATGCGTTCACAGAAGTAGCGGGCATTTATCCGATTACACCGTCAAGCCCAATGGCAGACTACGTTGATCAGTGGGCTGCACAGGGAAGAAAGAACATTTTCGGAGACACTGTAAAAGTAACCGAGATGCAGTCAGAGGCAGGAGCTTCCGGTACGGTTCACGGTTCACTTGCAGCAGGTGCGCTGACAACAACCTACACAGCATCACAGGGACTTCTCCTGATGATTCCGAACATGTACAAGATTGCAGG
>JABUTC010000100.1:1997-5774 GCA_021442505.1 Mogibacterium sp.
TTACGAAGACCTCGCTGAGATGTGTGATTTTGACGCAGTGGCTGCATTCAGAAACCACGCGCTCAATCCTGAGAACCCTCAGATGAGAGGTTCGAACGAGAACGGCGATATCTTCTTCCAGCACAGAGAGGCCTGCAACAAGTACTACGATGCACTTCCTGAGATCGTAGAAGAGTACATGGGCAAGGTTAACGCTAAGCTCGGAACAGACTACCAGCTCTTCAACTACTACGGAGCACCTGATGCTGACAGAGTAATCATCGCAATGGGTTCAATCTGCGACGTAGCCGAGGAGGTTATCGACTACCTCAACGCTCACGGCGAAAAGGTAGGTATCGTCAAGGTTCGCCTCTACAGACCGTTCCGTGCAGACAAGCTCATCGCAGCTATTCCTGAGACAGCAACAAAGATTGCGGTTCTCGACAGAACAAAGGAAGCCGGCTCACAGGGAGAGCCACTCTACATGGACGTAGTAACAGCTCTCGCAACAGCAGGAATTCAGAAGAACGTAATCGGTGGACGCTACGGACTCGGTTCGAAGGACACACCTCCGTCAAGCGTTTTCGCAGTATACGAAGAGCTCAAGAAGGATGCTCCTAAGAGACAGTTCACAATCGGTATCGTAGACGACGTAACCGAGCTTTCGCTTCCTGAGGTACCATCGCCAAACACAGCTGCAGAGGGCACAATCGAGTGCAAGTTCTGGGGACTTGGCGGAGACGGAACCGTTGGAGCAAACAAGAACTCCATCAAGATTATCGGAGATAACACAGACAAGTACGTACAGGCTTACTTCCAGTACGACTCGAAGAAGACCGGCGGAGTTACAATCTCCCACCTGCGTTTCGGAGACAAGCCGATCAAGAGCCCGTACTACATCAACAAGGCTGATTTCGTAGCATGCCACAACCCTTCATACGTAGACAAGGGATACAAGATGGTAAACGACGTAAAGCCGGGCGGAGCTTTCCTCATCAACTGCCAGTGGTCAGCTGAGGAACTCGGAGAGCACCTGACTGCAGAGGCTAAGCGTTACATCGCTAAGAACGACATTCAGCTCTATACAATCAATGCTATCGACCTCGCTATCGAGATCGGAATGGGCAAGAGAACAAACACAATTCTTCAGTCAGCGTTCTTCGCACTCGCAAAGGTTCTCCCACAGGAGAAGGCGATTGAATACATGAAGGATGCAGCTACAAAGAGCTACATGAAGAAGGGTAAAGAAGTAGTTGAGACCAACCACAAGGCTATCGACCTCGGAGCAACTGCTTTTGTAAAAATCGATGTTCCTGCTTCATGGGCTGATGCGACAGATGTCGTAGAAGACGTTAAGCTCGAGGGTAAGGACNCCTGTCGGCCTCATGAACGGAGACAGCCTCCCTGTATCGGCATTCATGGATTACGTAGACGGTACTTTCGAAATCGGAGCTTCGGCATACGAGAAGAGAGGAATCGCAGTTACAGTTCCACACTGGGATGCAGCAAAGTGCGTTCAGTGTAACCAGTGCGCTTATGTTTGCCCTCATGCAACAATTCGTCCTTATGCACTCACAGAAGAGGAGGCAAAGGCAGCACCTGCAGCAGCAAGCATCGTTCCTATCAAGGCCGGAAAAGGCAAGGACGTTTACCAGTACACAATGGCAGTTTCGCCAATGGATTGTATGGGATGCAGTGTCTGCGTAGGAGCATGTAAGGTTGGCGCAATCGAGATGGTTCCAAGAGAGCAGGAGCTCGCTCAGCAGGAAGTTTTCGATTACATGGTAAAAGAAGTTTCCGAGAAGAAGGACATGCAGGACTTCACCGTAAAGGGCAGCCAGTTCAAGGAGCCGCTGCTCGAGTTCTCGGGCTCATGTGCAGGATGCGCTGAGACATCATACGCAAGACTCGTAACACAGCTCTTCGGAGAGAGAGCATACATTTCAAACGCAACAGGATGCTCATCAATCTGGGGCGGTCCTGCTTCGACATCACCTTACGCTTGCAACAAGGAAGGAAGAGGTCCGGCATGGTCGAACTCACTTTTCGAAGACAATGCTGAGCACGGTCTCGGAATGATGCTCGGACAGAAGGCAATCAGAGGAAGACTCCGCGGACTCATCGAGGAGATGTACAATGACGAGGCTCATGTAACTCCTGAGTTCAAGGCAGTTGCAGAGGCATACTTCGACACATTCGAGGATGGAGCAGCTAACGAGCAGCCTACAAGAGATCTCATCGCAGCACTCGAGAAGGCCGGCGAGCAGGGATGCCCGATCGCACCAAAGATTCTCGCTGAAAAGCAGTACCTGGCTAAAAAGAGCGTCTGGATTTTCGGAGGCGACGGCTGGGCTTACGACATCGGCTTCGGCGGTGTTGACCACGTACTCGCATCGGGCGAAGATGTAAATATTTTCGTATTCGATACAGAGGTATACTCGAACACAGGCGGACAGGCTTCAAAGGCTTCGAACATCGGACAGGTTGCACAGTTCGCTGCAGCAGGAAAGAACGTTGCCAAGAAGAGCCTTGCTGAAATCGCAATGAGCTACGGATATGTATATGTTGCACAGGTTGCAATGGGAGCTAATCCGGCACAGACACTCAAGGCAATGACAGAGGCAGAGGCTTATCACGGTCCATCAATCATCATCGGATACTCACCTTGCGAGATGCACTCAATCAAGGGAGGAATGGCTAACTGCCAGCACGAGATGAAGAAGGCTGTTGACTGCGGATACTGGAACATGTTCCGTTACAATCCTGCACTCAAGGCTGAGGGACAGAATCCGTTCACTCTCGACAGCAAGGAGCCTGCAGGCGGATATCAGGAGTTCCTCCTCAACGAGGCAAGATACTCCTCGCTTACAAGATCGTTCCCTGACAGAGCTGAGAAGCTTTTCGCAGAGTCAGAGGAAGCAGCAAAGGCTCGCTACGAGCACCTGCTCAGACTCAAGAGCCTCTACGAGGTATAAGAGTAAAGAGCAATCTTTGCGACAATTCAAAACAAGCAAAAAACTCGGGTTTCGGCCCGAGTTTTTTTCATATGCTGTATTTATAAACTATTCTTCGAAAAGCCCGTCGTTTTTCTCTTCAATCGTCTTAATCAGATGATAAACATATTCGGTGCAGGGAACCTCCAGCCCGTGTTTTGCAGCCATCTTCACAAGCTCCCCTGCAAAAAGGTCAATCTCCGTATGTCTTCCGGCCTCAAGATCCTGAAGTGTCGAGTACTTCATGTGCTTCGGTGTGCCTGTATCCCTTGGGAAAATCACAGCTCTCTCTCCGAGCGTTACACCCTCGCAGGCCGCAACCCTGCGTGTTTCCTCCCAGAGTTTTTCGGCCAGCCAGAGTCCGTGCTCGCTGTCCATATACATGCTGGCGTCTGCTCCGACTATCGCCTGAGGCAGATTGTTCGCCATATTCGTCGCGTATTTGGTCCACATTCTGGTCATGATGTCAGGATGTTCCTCCCACTGGAGCTCAGTGCTGTTCAGAATATCGACGAGTTCTCTGCTGAGCCTGTCCTTCTCGATAAAAACTCTTACAGGACCTCTCTCGAAGTCAATGCTGCCATCGTCATTTCGCTTTGACGCGATGACAATCAGCGAGTACGCAACATGGGGTGGACCGACGGAATCGGCGAGGATTTTTTCACCGGTAACTCCGTTGAAAGGCCCGATGACCATAGTGTTTTCACCTGTCATCGGCGGGAGTAAAGCCGCGGCGGACTCTATGCCCGACGCTTTTGTCGCAACTATTATGAGGTCCTGGATTCCGGCTTCCTCCGGCGACTTG
>JABUTC010000101.1 GCA_021442505.1 Mogibacterium sp.
CTGCAGGGTGCCTGCAACATATTCAAGGCGTCCGTCGAAGGTATCCTTGAATGTGAAGTTGGTGTTGGTTCCGCTGTTAGGGAACAGCTTAGGATCTATTGTTACCTCATAGTCGATGGTGTGCTTGGCTGTGTCGATGTTGACAGCTTTCTTCTCCATTGACGGTGTGGTTTTCTCTGCATAGTAGACTGTGGATGTCTTGGTTGCCTCAGCCGAACCGTTCGACTTGTAGCCAATTGTAGCTGTATTTCTCAGAGACAGACCTGCATCCAGAGCTCCATCTATTGTGGTGTATGTATAACCGGAAGCTGATGGAGCAGTTGCAGCATTGGTTCTGGTAACGTCATATGTGATTACCATCTGCTGTGCAGTGCTGTATGGCCATTTTGAAGTAGCCTTCTGTGTACTGCCGAAGTAAATATTCTTGTTTGCTGCTACTGTGTAGTCGGTGCCCTCTACCAGAGTCTGTCCGCCTACTTTAATTACCAGATTCTCGTATGCGGTTATATCTGTAACCTGGGTGTTGTCGGCGAAGCCGTTCATAATGTTGAAAACATCGCCCAGATAGAAGTACTGCAGTGTATCAGCTCCGGCAGGAACATCAACGACAACTTCAAAGGACATCTTTCCGCCGGGCTGTCCTGCATCCACGATTTTCTTGGAGATTCCCGGAATGCCTGCGCCCTGCTTGGTGGCATCCTTTACGGCCTTCCACCCCGAATTGATGTTAATTTCAGCGGTGTTCCTGTAGTCCTTCGACCCAACAGCAGGGAATGTAGCACTATCACATTCTGTCTTGTAGTTAATTGTTGCGTAAACAATAGGATCTGCTGTGTTCGGGAAAGTTATGTTATTAAGTGAATTATAGTATGCAACATTATTATTTGTAACGGTACCATTAGCTGCTCTTGTAGAATATGTCACCTTGATAGGACCGTTCCATCCTGAAGGAAGTGTTGTTACAAGCTGGTGGTCCGGACCGAGTGTGTCCTGCACAGTTTTGCCTCTAAGGTCCAGTCCATCATTATAGGTGTTATCTCCTATGGCGACAGTCCATGAAATCTGCTTGTCGTTGCCGGTAACATCGGAAGTCCATTTATTAAAATTGTTCTGAGCGTGTGTTACTGTCTTGGTGTCTTCGTCTGAGATGGTGTTACCACCTACCGTTCCCTCAACCTTGGCCTTGTTGTCAAAACTGTGTACCGTATAGCCTCCGTTTGCGAACAGAACAGAATCGTCAGCCTTCATTGTATAAGTTACAACCTTCTGATCACCACTCTGCATATTGCCAAGGTCAATCTCGAAGCCTCTCTTGGTTGTATCGCTAGGTGTAAAGTCCGTGGCTGTTGCAGTAACGCCGTTAACTTTAACTGTAGCCTTCTGCAGTGTCATGTTGTTGCTGTATGTATCAGTGAACTTCGCGTTGTTAACAGCTCCGTTGGCTGTAACTGTTACGCTGTACTTAATTGTATGGTTTGCAGCATCGAATACCTGGTCGGTGGCCCCGACCTTCTCTGCGGTCTTCTGAACATCCAGAGATGCACCAACGCTCAAATCAACAACACATGTCACATTGTTGCCCAAATCAACTGTGAAGTTATTATTAGATGAGGTGCTATTGAACATAGCGTGAAATGCAAACTCCATTTGGCTCTCCAGAGAATCCGACGGCCAGTTATTCAAAAAAGTTACAGTTATCGTTGGCTGATTTTTTGTGCCTGTTGCTGTGGCAACCTTTGTACCATCCTTCAGCCTAATATCCTGATTTAGGTTCATCGTAAGATTAAGGCCTGCCGGCAGTGTATATGTACAAACGTTTGCAAACTGCTTACCGTCAGCTACCTCAACAAACTTCATTGTGAACAAGTACTCATCCTGTGTGTTAACCGAAGGCTTAGGCGACAACGGAATTTGCTTTCCTGAAGTGAGGTTCTCCAGAGTAAACGAATTCACGAAGTTGTTCAGATTGCTGTCGGTGTAGCTGGCAGCTGCGCTCACTTTTTCTTCACTAGCCGCGGCAACGCTAATTTCTGCCGCTTCAGTGCTTTCTGCACTGTTTACAGTTTCTTCGTTCTTCGCATTGGATTTTTCTTTTTCAGCTGACTCTGTGTTTTCATCCTTTGTCAGTTCTTCCTCACCTGCGTTTGCTTCCTCGGTAACGCTATCCGCTTTTGCGGGCTCAGTCACAGACTCTGTTGCAAATGCAATATTTGTTGTGCTGAGGCACATTACTATCGCAAGGATATACACAAGAATTATGCTATAACGATGTCTGTTCATTCCTTATCCTCCATTCACAGTGGATTAATATCTAAAAATAAAAAAATGCACTGAACCTGTTCAGTGCAACTGGCTGCCACCCCCCCCCATAATCGGAGGAGGGCCCTATAGCTTTGCGTCACTGCCTTTCGGCAGTTTTGC
>JABUTC010000102.1 GCA_021442505.1 Mogibacterium sp.
CCCATCCTTAATTATTATTAAGGTATGAAAACAATCAATACCTGTTTCCATACCTTACAGTTGCTTTGTTAGATTATTTGCTTGCCGTTATGCCAAACTTCGGTAGGAATATTGAAATATGCCATTTCAAATAATTCTCCAGTTGTTTTTTCGCAGAAGGCGATGGCATTATACTCCTCGTAGCCTTCTTCTTCCGGGTCAAGGCCGTTATCACTTTCATAAGCCGTATCAAAAGTGGCAAAAATAAAGCTACCCGATTCATCAATCATTTTCAGCTCTGCATCAGGATTATCAGTAACGTATTGATGAAGTGTTTCAAGCTTCTGCTCAAGTTCTTCTTTAATCATAATTTTGCCCCTTACTTTTTAGGTTGTGCAGGCACAATATGTGTGCCTTTTTTGGAATAATGAATGATGCCTATCGTCGTAGGGACGGAACCGTTCCCGTTGACATAAAACCCTATAGGTCGACCAAAATCAACCCGTTCTTTGTTCTCGTTAATGTATTGTCCTCTTCCTGAGTAAATATCAACCAGGTGCTGTGCCTCTTTTATGGTCACACTCAGAATACTTCTGCCGGGTTTATAATTATTATGTCCGACGATATGTTTTCCTTGACTGCCTTCTGCAATAGTTTTAGGAAAACTCTCAAATGACTTGTTCCTGGATTTTAATTGGGACAACAAGTCATGAGCCGAAAACCTCATGGTTTGTATGGTATGTTTGATGTGCCCTATAGTTTTGCGGAATAGATAGCTTAGCGACTTACTCATTTCCGTTTCCCCCTCTCAAACGCCTGAGCCGTCTGGCTGGGGTAGGAAATCACTTTGATTCCCCGGTCTATGAGTTTATCAAAGCACGGATAGCTTGCAGAGCCGTACACGATGATCGTATGAGGACAGAGAACTGTTATAAGCTCTTCAAGCCCATCCTCAAACCGTTTCCTGTCAGCAAGTTTGAGCGGACTGCCGCCACAGGTGCCGATGGCAATTACGCTGTTTGTCGGAATTCCTACAAAACAGTAGCGATATGTCTCCGGAGTTCCCCATCGAACATTGTTGATAACGGAGATCCCGTTTCTTCCGAGCCAGTACCCGAATACGCGCATTCGGTACGTATTATAGAGCTTCAATGGTTCCGGGAAATCCTGATAGGTAGAAAAGTCCGGCGTAATGGCACCGGCAAAATGACGGAGAACTTTTAAAGCGAATCTGCTGTCATGCCAGATTCCACGCGGCCCATCAAATTTGTAGTCGTCGATGTACCAGCAGATAAAAGCATCTACGAAGAAGTCGGAATCTCCGGAAGAGATCCTCCGCTTATAGATTGCCTTGGCGTCCTCCCAGGTGATAATGGTGTTGGGAAGTGAGGCGGCTGTAGTCGGGCAAAACGGTATATCGTATGCCCCATAATGTGCACCTTCGCACATGAATGCGTTCCAGATGTCGCGGCATCCGGAGCGCTTTTTGTTATTTCTGCAGCTCATTATAGCAAAAACCTCCGAAACTTCAATATTGTACATTTGTCATCAACGTTTCATCCTGTAGATCTGTTTATAGAAGGTATATCCGCCTTTCCGTTTGGAAATTCGGAAGGTATATAGATTTGTTATCCAGAGTCGTTATAATCCACGGACTGTTCCTCCCTGCTTTTTATACTGGAATTATAAAAATCCCAGCCTTTGTTCTACATAGTTGGGAGTCTGTTCTTACTCTGTTATGACTCTGCTGATATGCGCAAAAATGTAATTAAGATTTATTTCTGTTGATATTTCAGCGCATTTATGTTATGATTCATTGTGAATCGACGCACTACGCACTACAAAAGTAGGTTTTGTGCAGCAAGTGGATGGAGGAAATAATGGAGTTCAGTTATAACAAGCTATCCCCAGATTGTTATAACTGATTTGATCCATGTTCAAAGTCAAAGGGATTCCCAGAACGGGAATCCCTTTGAATATGCATAATAGGAAAAGTAAAACATAGACTTCTTTGAGGCAATGAAAGTCTTGTGATGGGGTGCCTATACGTTGTTACGGAATGCCCCAAACGCATCTGAGTCCTAAACAGTTCAGAGATTGTCCCATTAGAAAAGAAAGAAACCATGAGCAGGCACTTAGACGCATGGAGGTGGCTTCATAAGATGATACTAAGGCCCCCGGCTGTTTCTACAACCGGGGGCCTGCATTTAATCAAATATTACTCTGTTGTATTCTCTTCTTCCGGAAGCTTCACCAATTGCAATAATCAAAACTATCGTCGTCAAGAAGTTCCCTAATGAAGATGCTGATAGACATTACTGTTTTTGTTTTAACATTATCGTCTATCCAATATCCACTGTCAGATTGATGGATTTCGTTCCGGTCGTCGAATGATAGGGATTGGTCTAAC
>JABUTC010000103.1 GCA_021442505.1 Mogibacterium sp.
GTTTCCTTCTCGTCGTAAACCTGTACTACTAGATTTGGAACAGTGCCATCTTTTGAGCCCTTACTTATATTTACAGTAATAGTGCTTCCCTTCTTAGCATCCGTTCCTGCCTTAGGATTCTGAGTAACAACTCTTCCCTCTGAAATCTCACTGTCATAAACCTGCTTGCCCTCTTTAATCTTAAATCCGGCATCCTCGCAGGCAGTCGTTGCCTGCTCGAGAGTCATGTCTGTAAGATCCGGAACGCCCTTCTTAGAGCCGATAACTCCTGTAAAGAAGAGAACACCTACAAGAAGGCATATAGCTACGACTCCGCCGCAAATTGCTATAATCGCTTTCTTGTTTAACTTGCTGCCCTTCTTCTTTTTGTCATTATCTTTCTCGTCTTCTTCCTTCTCGTCCTTCTTTGCTATGGACTGAGACGCATTTGTAAAGACGTTATTAACAGTAATCTTTGTTACAAATTCTATATTGTCGAGATCCTCAATGAGTTCCTCTGCGCTCTTGTAACGGTTAGTCTGGAACTTGTTTGTCGCCTTAAGCACAGCTCTCTCAAGTGCAGGCGGAATTCCCGGAACGATTTCCCTAGGTGGAACAGCCTCCTCATTAATGTGCTTAAGTGCGATAGTCACAGGGTTCTCACCGTCGAAAGGAACCTGTCCTGTCAGCATCTCATACATAACAATTCCGAGCGAGTAGAGGTCAGATCTCTCGTCTACATAATTACCTCTTGCCTGCTCCGGTGAAAAATAGTGCACAGAGCCGATAATCTTGCTGCCGGTCGAAAGAGTTGCATCGTTCACAGCCTTTGCAATACCAAAGTCTGCAAGCTTGATTACTCCATCATTTGTAACCATGATGTTGTGAGGCTTAACGTCTCTGTGAATAATCTTGTTCTTATGAGCAACACGAAGCGCAGCAGCTACCTGCTTTGTAATCTCGATTACTTTTCTGTAATCCATTGGAGCTTCTTCGGCAATGATTTCATTGAGCGTTCTTCCCTCTATGAGCTCCATTACTATGTAGTTGATGTTTCCTTCTCTTCCTACGTCGAAAACGCTTACAATATTCGGATGAGAAAGTCCTGCAGCAGCCTGAGACTCACGCTTGAAGTTCTCAACGAATGTAGCATCCTTTGTGAACTCCGGGCGCAGAATCTTAACCGCAACAAATCTGTTAAGCAGCTTGTCCTTTGCTTTATATACGACGGCCATTCCTCCGTCGCCAATCTTCTCGACAAGCTCATATCTTCCCGATAATAATCTGCTAGCCATTGTTAACCCTCCGAAACTGTTACGCAGATAACAGAAATATTGTCACTGCCGCCATTATCATTAGCCATTTTTACAAGATCTTCAGCGCAGGTCTCCATATCATCGTCCATCATCAGCCTGCTTAAAATGGCTCTCTCTGAAACCTCATCATACAGACCATCGCTGCAAATCAGAACCTTGTCTCCGGGCTCAACATATACATTGAAGCAATCCGGTGTGCTGCAAGCATTAGAGCCGATAGCACGTGTGATTATGTTCTTCTTGCTGTGATTCTCAGCCTCCTCACGAGTAAGAGCTCCCATCTTAACCAGATCGTTAACATATGTATGGTCTTCAGTAATCTGCCTCATCTCGCCTCTGTGAACAAGATATGCTCTGCTGTCACCGACGTTTGCAATGTACATAATTCTGTCATCTATGTAGGCGAAAACAAGTGTTGTTGCCATTCCGACATATGACGGTTCAGCCTCGGATATCGTCATAATGGCGTTATCAACGAAGGCTACCGCTGCTTCGAAATAGCGGAACACTTCATCTCTGCCGCCTAGTTTTCCCAGCGGATTATGCTCAATAAATTTCTGAAGCGCATCCAGTGCCGTCCTGCTGGCAATCTCTCCGGAGCGGTTTCCACCTACTCCATCCGCCAGCATAAAAAAGTTTTGTTCAGGCAACACTCTGAGAGCATCTTCATTCTTAGGACGCCTTCTTCCTTTGTCTGTAATGTATCCTATTTTCATCAATTAATCTCCAACTTTCTAAACCAATGTTTATTGCTTTTCAATTATACAATAATAGAATCCTACTAAATTCTTATTATAAGGTAGAATCAAGGATTTTTCAACAACTGTAGCAAATCTGTGCCGCTCCAGAAATGCCTCGATTACACCATCATTTTCATCCTTGTTTACGGTACAGGTAGAGTACATAATCCTTCCGCCCTTGCGCACATACTGATATGCATTATCCAATATTTCATTCTGGGTTTTGATAAGCTCTTTATACTCTGACGGCTCCGTTCTTAACTTAAGCTCCGGTTTGCTTCCCACAACTCCAAGTCCTGAACAAGGAACATCTGCCAATACATAGTCAAAACTGTTTATATATTCTTCCCTGA
>JABUTC010000104.1 GCA_021442505.1 Mogibacterium sp.
AGTTTTAAACTTTTTAAAAGAATCCATACCCCCTCCTTTTAAAGTTTTTACTTAGCAAGTTCTGCTGCAAGTACATCAAGCTGTGCCTTGCTCTCATCATTAAGTGCACCCTTGATTGTAGCCTTATTCTCAGCAAATTCTATGTCTTTGCATCCCTCAAGCAGTGCAGCCATCTTCTTTGCAGCCTGAGGTGCCCAGGAACCGTTTTCCACGAAAGCAATCTTTCTGTTCTGATAGTTGTGATCTACCAGGTGATGAATGAAGTCCTTCATAAATGGGAAAATGTCACTGTTATATGTAGTAGTTGCAAGAATAAGTGTGCCATATCTGAATGCGTCCTCAACTGCCTCTGCCATATCATCTCTTGCGAGATCTGATACATGAACTTCCTGTCCAAGCTCCTCAAGTTTTGCAGCAAGATACTCAACAGCGTTCTTTGTATTTCCATATACGGAGGTATAACAAAGTGCGATACCTTCACTCTCAACGCCGTATGTAGTCCATGTGTTATAGAGATCAAGGTAATATCCGAGGTTCTCGTTCAGTATTGGACCATGCAATGGACAGATTGTTTCGATTTCAAGTCCTGCTGCCTTCTGAAGCAGATTCTGTGCCTGTACACCGAATTTGCCTACTATACCGAAGTAATATCTTCTGGCTTCGCAAGCCCAGTCGTCATCCTCAGCATCAAGAGCACCGAATTTTCCAAATGCATCTGCTGAGAAAAGAATCTTGTCCTTTGAGTCGTAAGTTACAATTACCTCCGGCCAGTGAACCATTGGAGCTGCAACAAAATTCAGCTTATGGCTTCCAAGATCGAGCACATCTCCCTCTTTTACAACAAGTTTTTCCGTTACAACATCACCGTAAAGGTTGGAAATCATGTTGAAAGCCTGTGCAGAAGCGACAACTGTTGTTCCCGGATAAGCAGCCATGAAAGCTGAAACACTTGATGAGTGATCCGGCTCGATATGCTGCATTACGAGGTAATCAGGTTTTCTGTCACCAATTTCAGCAGCGAGATTTGCAAGCCACTCCTCAGCAAAATGCTTGTCTACAGGATCCATAACGGCAATCTTCTCATCAAGAATTACATATGAGTTGTACGCCATTCCTTCAGGAACAACATACTGTCCCTCAAATAAATCGATTTCGTGATCATTCACTCCAATGTAACGAACATCATCTGAAATAAACACTTTAATCCTCCTCCTTATATTCAATGTTATTTATTGTTTTTCTTAAAAGGCACACGGCTTCCATATGTTTTGTCATCGGAAAATTATCATATGCCTTAATAATAACCGGTTCATATCCGTATGTTTTAAACCTCTCAAGGTTTATGCATAAAGTCTTTGGATTGCAGGATATATAAAGAATTTCTGGAACCTGATACGACGCAAGCATATCAACCACCTTGTCGTGCATACCGACTCTGGGCGGATCTACAACAATTACATCGGGCTTTTCGTCAAGTTCGCTTAGTTTCGCTTTAACATCTCCGCAGATAAACTCGCAATTGTCAATGCCGTTTAATCCGGCATTTGCCTCAGCTGCTACAACCGAATCTTCAACGATCTCAACCCCATAAACCTTCTCGGCTTTGAGTGCCATTAGTTGAGAAATGGTTCCGGTACCGCAGTACAAATCGTAAACAGTCTTAGCATCAATATCCGGAATCAGTTCCAGTGCCTCACTGTAAAGTCTCTCAACGGCTTCAATGTTTGTCTGAAAGAAAGCAAATGCTTTAACCTGGAATTTGAGTCCTAGTATTTCTTCATTGTAATAGTCCCTACCGAAAAGCACTTTATGACTCTCGTCTATTACCGCATCAGCTATGCTGTCGTTGAAAGTGCGCATGACGCCGACGATTTTTGCATCAAGCGGCAACTTAAGTAGCATATCACAAAACGCTTCTTCTTCAAAGCCCTGCTCACTGCTTGTTACGATATTTACCAACAGTTCATTGGTTCTTACACCGCATCTGACTATTAAATTACGCAGAAGCCCGACATGTGTCTTTTTGTGGTAAAAAGAGTATTCCCTCTCCTTGCAGAACTCAAGCGTCGCACGAAGTATCCTGTTGAAGTCTTCAGGCACCAGCTGGCACTCGTCCGTGGTAATTATCGACATGAAATGACCCTTCTTGTGCATTCCGAGTTCAAGCTCGCCACCAAGAGTCAAATCTCCGAAAGTATATTCCATCTTATTACGATATGCATAGGGAGTAAACGCCGGTTTAATCCCCTCGTATACCGATACATCTATATCATGTTTTGCAAGAAGTTTGATTATCTGACGGTCTTTTGTTGCAATCTGTTCTTCATAGGGTGTTCCCT
>JABUTC010000105.1 GCA_021442505.1 Mogibacterium sp.
CATCAGTGATGAATCTCCCTCTGTGATAGCAAGAGCGATAGGGATGAGGATTCCAAATGTTCCCCATGATGTTCCCGAAGCGATTCCAAGTGCACAAGCTACAAGGAAGAAGATTCCAGGTATGAGGTTCAGGAAACCGCTTCCGATTCCGCTCATCATTCCTGCAACGAAGTCTGCAAGACCGAGACTGTCAGCCATTGCCTTAAGTGACCATGCAAATGTAAGAACGATGATAGGTGAAGCCATCTGTCTGAGACCTTCAGGAACACAGCTCATGCAATCTGTGAAGCTGATAACTCTTCTGAATACGAAGTAGATAACTGTGATAATGAGTGCAACTGTACTTCCAAGCGAAAGGCTGAATGCAGCATCGCAGTTAGCGAATGAGTTTATGAAGGTTTCGCCACTGAAGAATCCGCCGCTGTAAATCATTCCGATAATACAGCAAATGATAAGAACGATAACCGGAACAAGCAAGTCAGCAACAATGCCGTTCTCGCTTCCTTCATCCTCGATAGTTGCTGCAGCTTCTCCTGTTGTGAAAAGATCACCGGTCTGAATAGCGTTCATTTCATACTTAGCCATCTTGCTGTAATCAAAGTCCATGCTGATAATCATGATAATCATTGCGATTGTCAGAATAGCATAGAAGTTGTAAGGGATGGCTCTGATAAATACAGTGAAACCGTTTTCTCCCTCAACAAAGCCGCTTACTGCAGCAGCCCATGATGAAATAGGAGCAAGGATGCATACAGGAGCAGCTGTAGCATCGATGAGGTATGCGAGCTTAGCTCTTGAAATGCTGAATCTGTCTGTAACAGGCTTCATAACGCTACCTACTGTGAGGCAGTTGAAGTAGTCGTCTACGAAAATGAGGCATCCGAGTCCGAATGTAGCAAACTGTGCACCCTTTCTCGACTTAACTCTTGTTGATGCCCAGCGTCCGAAAGCTTTCGAACCGCCGGACTTGTTCATCATTGCTACCATAATTCCGAGAATTACAAGGAAAATAATGATTCCCATGTTGTAACTGTCAGAAAGCGATGCGATGATACCATCCGACAGGAAGTGATTCATAACTCCTGCAAAGTCTGCGCCGGCATACAGAACTGCACCGGTCAGAACTCCGAGGAAAAGTGAACTGTATACTTCCTTTGTGATGAGAGCCAGCACGATAGCTACCAGTGGTGGCAGAACCGACCATACTGTTGCGTATAGAGCAGGTACATATTCCTCATCTGCTGCAAGTGCCAGTACGGGCATTGCTGCTATCATCAAAGCCGCAAGCCCGATGACGTAGATAAAACGATTTCTTCTTCTTTCCATGTTGTCCTCCAATTGTTTTAATCTTTACCGAAATAAACTAAAAACCATGAATAACGTGCTGAACGTATCCATGGTCATTTAAATCGTGATTAATAATCCATCGATAGCGCTCCACTTGCGTGACAGTCCGCCGCATCTTATTACGACGTCCCAGAAATGAACCGGGGATTCATTCCTTCGGCAGATTTTCCTTTCGTCGGCAGCAGCTTTCCCCAAGCTGTAGCCACCGCTTACTGATAAAATCCGCGACCTCTATCCAGGTGTTATTCAATTGGTCACTACATTATGTAACAGCAACAGTTTATTGTCAAGCATTGTTATTAATTTTGTTATATAATAATAAAAAAGTTAAAGAAAACCACTTTAGGTGAAAGGAGACTGTTATGCCAAACATAGGAAGCAGCGAGAGTGTTCTCAAAACAGAAGACTTATATAGAATTCTTTCAGAACGAAAGCCTGGAGAGACTATATATATAAAAGGAAGAGTAATTGAGAACGCAGACCTTTCAGAAAAAGATCTCCGCGGCATCGACTTCAGCGAAACGACTTTTACAAATGTAAAGTTCGACGGCGCAGATATGGATGGCTGCAATATTTTTAAGACATGGTTCACAGATTGCTCACTTAGAAATGTTAAACTGACAAATGCAAATGCCAGGGAAGCCGGATTCAGATTCCAGGATCTTACAGGTATAGATATCTCAGGAACCGACATCTTCGGGTCGATATTGGAGTACGCTAAGCTCGACGGGCTAAAATACGACGACCGCACTCAGCACTATAAACTCCGCTGTCCCGAAGAGGGTGCATTTATTGGCTGGAAGTGCTGCATAGGTCTCAGGGTTGTGAGACTGCTTATCCCGGCTGATGCGAGAAGGGTTTCGGCTACGATGGATACATGTCGCTGCGACAAGGCGAAGGTGCTCTCGATAAAAAGCATCGACGAGACGAAGGATTACGAGTGGGCGCAGTCTACGGTCGACCAGGATTTTTAC
>JABUTC010000106.1 GCA_021442505.1 Mogibacterium sp.
GAATGTGCCGTTAAGGAAGCTTTGGAAGCGGGAAATATTCCCAAGACAAGATATAAGTCATACCTGACAATGGTTGAAGAGGTGAAGTCATGGCAAAAATAGCTCCATCAATGCTCGCATCGGATTTTTCGAGACTGGCTGAGGATATCAGCGACGTATGCAATATCGGAATTGATTATCTGCATATTGATGTAATGGACGGGAATTTTGTCCCTAACATCAGTTTCGGTTCATCAGTAATGAAAAGCCTTAACGGAATATGCACTGTTCCTTATGATGTACATCTGATGATCGAGAATCCGGATCTGCTTCTTGAGGACTTTGCAACTGAGAATACTGAATTTATCACTGTTCACTACGAGGCTTGCAAGCACCTGCACAGGACGATTCAGCATATTCATTCACTGGGCAAAAAGGCAGGCGTAGCTATTAATCCTGCCACACCTGTTTCGGCACTTGCGTACATTCTCGACGAGGTTGATTTAGTGCTTGTAATGTCTGTTAATCCAGGATTTGGCGGTCAGAAGTACATACCATCAGCAACATACAAGATAGCTGAACTTGCCAAGACAAAATGGTTCAATGGATACAAATACTTAATTGAAGTTGACGGCGGTGCGTGTCCTGAAAACGCTGAAGAAATAAGAGAGGCAGGATGCGACATAATTGTTGCCGGCACTGCAGTGTTTAAAGCAGAGGATAGAGCAGAAGCTATCAATAAGATAAAGGGTTAAATATGGGATTTACTAAAGAGCAGGAATTATATGATAAAAATCAGTGTATAGGTTTACTCGTAGTTAACTATCCGGAACCTTCGGAATGGGATGTTGATGGATTTTACGAAATGGCTGATGCTGAAATTGCAGGAATTGTTTCTGATGAGTCAGTTTATGACAGAAAAGCTGTATTCGGTGAAACAAACTACTACAAGTACTACAAGAAATTCAAAAAGACATATCCTGTAATACTTCAGTATGAGTCATTTGCTTTCAAGGGAAGACCTTTTCCAAGGAATAATCCCGTTGTGGAAGCGCCGTTTCTTGCTGAGGTAGTAACAAAAGTTCTATCCGGATGCCACGATATAGATAAAACCAGTGGCGATGTGGTTTTTTATTCACCAACAGAAAAAGAAGATTTTATGGGTCTTCGCGGAGAGGTAATTCATACATATCCAAACGATGTTGCTGCAAGGGATGATGATGGAATAATAAAGAGTCTGATTGCCGGAGCTGATGACAGAACAGCAGGAAGCGATGAAAGCAGGAATGTATTTTATCCTTTCTTTGGTACTCCGGGGCAGGACACTTCAGAACTCGAATCGGCAGCAAAAGTACTCGAAAAATACGTTAAAACGCTTGCACCTGCAGCTAAATGTGAATATATCTTACTGTAAGTGCTAAGCTGATTATAAAAGGAGAATTTATTAATGAAAATTGCGGTAACACATGAAAACGGACAGATATTCCAGCATTTTGGTCATTGCGAGGAATTTAAGGTTTATACAGTAGAGGATGGAACTGTTGTTTCAACAGCTATAGTTCCTACAGAGGGAGCAGGACACGAAGCTCTGGCTGTATTTCTTGTTGAAAACGGAATAGACACACTTATCTGCGGAGGAATGGGTGCTGGAGCTGAGGCGGCTCTTAAGCAGGCGAGAATCGAGATTTTCGCTGGTGCTGAAGGATCTGCTGATGAGGCTGTAGAGGCTTGTATTAAGGGCGAACTGGTTTCAACCGGTGTAAACTGCGACCATCACGATAATGACGAGGAAGGATGCGGCAGCAGCTGCGGTGGCTGTGCAGGTTCATGTGGCGGATGCGGCGGCGGATGCGGCGGTGGATTCCAGCCACCTTTTGACGGACCAAACGTTGGAAAGGTTGTAAAAGTTCACTATGAAGGCACACTCGACGACGGCAGCAAATTCGATTCATCATACGACAGAGGCGAGCCGCTGGAGTTTGTTTGCGGAGCAGGAATGATGATTCTTGGTTTTGATGAGGCAGTAGCTAATATGTCAGAGGGTGAGATAGTAAATGTTCACCTTACAGCAGACAGGGCTTACGGCGAGAGATCGGAGCAGGCAGTTCTTACAGTTGAGATAAAGGATCTGCCTGGTTCAGAAACCTTGGAAGTAGGGGCAAGAGTTGCACTTCAGAACCCTTACGGTCAGCCTGTTCCTGTAACAGTAACAGAGAAGGATGATGTTCATATCACGTTCGATGCGAATCATGAACTTGCAGGCAAGGAACTCAACTTCAAGATTGAGCTTGTAGGCATTGAGTAGAATTA
>JABUTC010000107.1 GCA_021442505.1 Mogibacterium sp.
TAAAGCAGAACTTGCTGATGAGATTCAAAATGGTCTGGAAATCAGACCAACTAAGGGCGTACAGGCTGGATTCAGACTGGCAGCGAAAGACGGATCGGGTTATTTTGATTGTTCAGACGAAGAAATCATGCAGATGCTTATGCCTTATTTCAGAAATCTTGATTTCTAATTAGGAGGTGGCTATGGCTTCATATTATTATCTGATAGCCTCCCTGCCTGAGCTTTCCGCAGAAGGCGACATGCCCATTACATCCGATGAGTTTCTTGATGCTTGCAAACCGGATGTTGCTGTGATATCAGTTGGAAGAAACAACATTTACGGACATCCGCATGAGCAGACGCTTACAAGACTTGAGGAACGCGGTATTAAAACATACAGAACTGATCTGCAGGGTGCCATTGGTATTGATGTTAAACGAAACGGAAAATATAGCATAGAACCTGTAAGAATCAAAAAGGATTAGCAATGTCATATAAAGAATTCTATAGCGATTATCAAAAGGGAAATCTGGGAAACTGCCTGTTCCTGCATGGGGCAGAGGATTTTCTTATTGACTGGGCAGTAGAAAGCATTGTTGATAAGAATCTTGATGATGAAAGTAAAGAACTTGATTACCAGGAATTAAACGGGGAAACCTGCGCCGTTTCCGATATCATTTCTTCCGCAAGAGCATATTCAATGTTTTCGGAGAAAAGGGTAGTCGTTGTTAGAAACTATATTCCGTTATACAAGAAACAGGGCGAGGAGGCAGAACTTAATGCCATACTTGAGCTTGCAGAAAGTGATAACGATTCATGTATTCTGATTTTCGCAGTAGATGCCGATAAGTCGGCAAACATCAATGCTTACGGCAAGAAACTGATGAAAGCATGCACGACATACGAGTTTACAGCTTTGGATAAGGGGGAACTGCAGGGCTTTATCAGTAAAAGAGTAAGAGAAGCCGGTAACATGATGGGTCGTCGAGAGATGGATTATCTTATAGACCTTTCAGGTTATTACAACAGAGGCAGCGCTTATCATCTCAAGGATTTACATAATGATCTGCTCAGGATTAATACAGCGTGTAATGGTGAGCAAATCAGCATATCTCTTATCGAAGAACTGATGGTTGGAGAAGATGACCGATATGTCTTCAATCTGATAGATTCTATGATGAGCGATGACAAGCGGACTACGATGAGTCTTCTAACTTCAATAGTTTGCGATGATGAATCTGCAATGAAGAGTATCGGACTTATAACTAAGCAATTTGAGATAATGTTTGATGCCCTTGACCTCGAGTCGCAGGGTCTGAGTATAGCACAGATGGCC
The DNA here is from genome assembly GCA_021442505.1 of Mogibacterium sp. GTDB lineage: Bacteria > Bacillota > Clostridia > Peptostreptococcales > Anaerovoracaceae > Crickella. The sequence goes on from JABUTC010000107.1 coordinate 1,316, forward strand.
AAGGCTACAGGTGTAAATGAGTACAGATTCAAGAAGGCATATCAATCGGCCAGAAAATTCAGCAGAAGCCAGATGAAAGATAAGCTGATGAGTCTGTATAACATCGACAGGGACGTGAAGAGCGGCAATATTACAGCCGAAGACGGAATAAAACTTTTCGCAATGAATGTATAAAAGCATCCGCATTTAACTGCGGATGCTTTTTTAGTACAGGTGATTCAAATTCTAAATCTGTGTGGATGCTATGAGTTCCCTTGCGGCTTCTCTTGCGTTTTCGCTTGCAGAACCGCTGAAGAGGGTAGCAACCATTTTTTCTTTGCCTTCTGGGTCAAGATGTTCGATAACAGTCTGTGTTACATCATTTCCAATGTTCTTTGTTATCAGATAATTGTCATTTCCAAATGCGGCAATCTGTGGAAGATGCGTAATACAGATAGTCTGATGATGGGAAGCTATCTCACGTAGCTTGCGTCCGACTGTCAGAGCCGTCTTGCCGCTTATTCCTGTGTCAATTTCATCAAAAATCATAGTTTCAACAGCGTCACTTGCCGCAATTATGCGTTTAAACGCAAGCATAATTCGCGAAATCTCACCTCCTGATGCAATTTTCGCAAGAGGCATAAGCGGCTGTCCCGGATTTGTTGAAATGAGGAATTCCACCTTGTCAAAACCAAGCGGACCGACTTCATCTAATCTCTCAATCGAAATCTTAAAATCTGATTTTGCAAAATCAAGGTCAACGAGTTCAGTCTTTATGCTTGATTCCAGTCTCTCGGCAATAATGTGCCTTATCTCGCTGACATGCTCGGCCTGGCGATTCATCCGGCCTATTGCTTCTTTCAGTTTGTTTAGGAGCTGGTTCTTTTCGTAGTCGAAGTTCTGCATAACCTGCAGTTTCTCATCCATCTCATTTGCGTAAGCGAGAATCTTATCTATGCTTCTGCCGTATTTCCTCTTGGCATCTTCTATTAC
>JABUTC010000108.1 GCA_021442505.1 Mogibacterium sp.
GTCCTTGATGAGGGTGTGGCCTGGATTATGACAGACCTTCTTAAGTCGGTTGTAACAAATGGTATTGCAAGCTCTGCCTATGTTAAGAACGTTCAGTCCGGAGGAAAGACAGGAACAACCAACGACCAGTACGATATCTGGTTCGATGGATTTACGCCAACCTATGCAGGTTCTCTCTGGATAGGAACAGATAACAACATAGCTATGGCTTCAATGTCCGGACCGGCTGCTGCTCTCTGGGGCAGAATTATGAGACAGATTGATGCAGCTTGTACAGGTTCTTACAGAGATCGACCTTCTAACGTTATCAATGTAGGTGGAGAATGGTACACAAGTGGTACTGAGAAAGGAAAATCCACATACATAGACGACGAAAAGAAAAAGAAGGAAGAGGAAGAAGCCAAGAAGAAAGCTGAAGAAGAAGCTCAAAGAATTGCACAGCTTATAGCCGATATCGACACATATATGGATGAGAATGGCTGTTCACTGCAGGATGCCTGCGAACACTACGGTGTAACCGTTGAATACTACAAGAGTAACGGAGGAACCAGGGAGGAGCCATCCCCTGACCCACCAGATCCGAGCGGAGGCGGAGGCACCACTCCTTAGACTGTTTTCTTTAGTAAAAATTAAAAAAGTGACGAATAATAATTCGTCACTTTTTTGTGTACATATAGTTTTATATTTAACTATCGTTATTGAAATTTGAACAATGTGTTGATTTTGTGAAGGTGTTTTCATATTGACAACACATTGCCATTTCCTTTATAATCAACGCAGTGTTAGGACTTACATTTCGTTATTTTTTATGGAGGTAAAAACAAATGGAAAACAACACAAACCAGTTTAATTCCAATTTTGGATTTCTCATGGCTTGTCTTGGTTCAGCCGTAGGTCTTGGTAACCTTTGGTCGTTCCCTTACAAGCTGGGACTTGGTGGTGGATTCGCATTCCTTCTTATCTACGTAGTACTTTGCGTAGTAGTAGGTTATCCACTCGTTCTTTCAGAAATCGCTCTTGGACGTAAGGCTAAGAAGGCTGCTATAGAGGCTTATGGTATGGCTCACAAGTCATTCAAGTTCAACGGTGTTCTTCAGACTGCAGTTCCTTTCTTCCTGATCTGCTTCTACTGCACATTCGGCGGATACATTCTGAAGTATCTGTTTGCATCAATTGCAGGTCTTTCAGGAAGCGCTACAATCAATACTGTAGATCCTGGTGCATACTTTGAGGCAAACCTTCTTTCAAACGGACCACAGGCTCTCATCTGGGTATTCGTATTCCTTATTCTTACAATGGTAATCGTATTCGGTGGAGTTTCAGGTGGTATCGAGAAGTTCTGTAAGATTGCTATGCCGGCACTGTTCATCATGCTCGTTATCATCGTAATTAGAGCTTGCACACTGCCTGGCGCTGGCGCTGGACTCGCATTCCTCTTCAAACCACACTTTGATGGAATGTCATCAGCTGCTGGTCTCTTTGAGACAATCAAGCTTGCAGGTGGACAGATGTTCTTCTCACTCTCACTTTCATCAGGTTGTCTGATTGCTTACGGTTCATACCTCGCTAAGGGAGAGAACCTTGAGAAGGACTCAGTATTCATCGTAATCGGTGACTCACTCGTAGCTATCCTCGCTGGTATGGCTATTATGCCTGCTGTATTCTCATTCGGAATCGAGCCAGGCGCAGGTCCTGGACTCCTCTTCATCTCGATGACAGCTGTATTCCAGGGACTCGGCGTAGCAGGAAGAATCTTCCAGCTCATGTTCTGGCTCCTCGTATTCTTCGCAGCACTTTCATCATCAATCGGAATGATGGAGGCTGGTATCGCTGCTATCATGGATGCTAGAGTAAAGGCTGGAAAGAGCGCTGGAAGAATCGGAGTTACATGCCTTATGGGAGTTATCGCTGCTGTTGGTAACACAATGACAACACTTGACTGCCTTGGTGCTGCTCCAACAATGCAGTGGTTCCACATCCTTGGACAGCCAGACGTACTCGACGTATGGGACGCTGTTGCTGAAGGTATCCTGATGCCTCTCACAGGCTTCATTATGGCTATCCTTCTTGGATGGGTTGTTCCTGGTTATATCGATGATGAAGTTGAGAATGGTTCATCATTCAAGTCAAAGGGACTCTACAGAGTTTGCATTAAGATTCTTGGACCTATCTTCATGGCAATGATCGTTTACGGA
>JABUTC010000109.1 GCA_021442505.1 Mogibacterium sp.
CCCTTCCCCTTTTCGTTAATCGAGGTTCCCGCCGAAATCTTTCCGTATTTCCTGGTAAAAACCGTTATCATACGGCGGTTGCCCGCAATTTTGCGTTGTTTAAGCACTATGCCTTCTGTTGTTACAAGCATTATTCGTCCTTATATCCAAAGCTGCGAATAATCCTTTCGGAATCTCTCCAGTTCTCCTTCACTTTAACAAACAGCGAAAGAAAAACCTTTGTGCCGAGAAGTGCCTCAATATCGATTCTTGCAGCTTTGCCTATGCCTTTGAGTTTCTTGCCTTCCTTGCCGATAATTATTCCTTTGTGAGACTTCTTTTCGCAGTAAATAACTGCGCCTATGCTCGTAAGATTCTTGCCCTCTTCAAAGCTTTCAATCTCGACAAAGACTCCATGTGGAACTTCCTGGTCAAGATAATTGAGAAGCTTCTCGCGGATAATTTCACTGACGACAAACCTTTCAGGATGGTCGGTTGCCATATCCTCCGGATAAAACATCGGACCCTCAACCAGGTACTCCGAAAGTTTGTCAACCAGTTCTTTTACATTGTCACCCTTGAGCGCGGATGTGCCGTAAATATCATCAAAGATTCCATACGAATCGTATTCATTATATAAAGCAAGATACTGCTCCGCCGAAATTCTGTCTGTTTTGTTAATCGCAAGAAGTTTTGGCGTCTCGCAGCTCTGCAGTGTCTCAACAAGCATCTTGTCCCCGGGACCGAACTCCTTGGTTCCGTCCACGAGCAACAAAATAACATCGACACCGTTCAGCGTGTTAAGTGCGGTCTCGTTTATTGCACTTCCGAGTTTATTCTTCGGCTTATGTATGCCGGGTGTGTCGAGGAAAATCATCTGCATTCCGCTTCCGCCATCAGCCTCAAGGTCAGTGTAAATACCTGTAATCCTGTTGCGTGTCGTCTGCGGTTTGCTCGAGGTGATTGAAATCTTCTCACCGAGTATGTTATTCATAAGTGTCGACTTCCCGACATTAGGTCTTCCGATTATTCCGATAAAACCTGACTTCATACTAAGCTGCTCCTTTACATCAGCGTACTACTGAGACAGTCCCAAAGCAGTCATTACCGCCTCTTCTCTAGCACGCATCTCTTTCTTATCATCTTCCGCCATGTGATCATATCCAAGCAGGTGGAAAATGCTGTGAACCGTTAGATATACAATTTCTCTTTCAACGCCTGTTTCGTACTCTTCAGCCTGCTCGCAAGCCTTTTCATAGCACAGGACCACATCGCCGAGCATCGGACTGAAAAAAGAGTCATTTTCGCTGATAGCATCTGCCAGCTCCATTGCCAAATCCTCAACCGACTCGAACTGCGGGAACGAGAGAACATCCGTAACCTTATCTATGCCCCTGTATTCTGAATTAATTGACCGTATTTCCTTATCCGACACAACAGATACGCTGAGTTCAAAAGGAATTTCCTGTGAGTTGTAACGAACCACTTCATCAGCATCCAGTCTTACTTCTCTTCCCTCACATATCTCAAGTTCGCTTGCAACTGCAAGCTGCGCCGCTCTCTCGATATAATCCTTTATGCCGTCACTCAGCTTGTTTTCATCATCACTGTAATATATGTACATACTACTTGCGTGCCTTTCTGCTGTCATATTCGTTGTAGGCTTTAATAATTCTCTTTACGAGTTCATGCCTTACAACGTCGACATCGCTAAAATAACAGAATTCTATGCCGTCAACTTTTCCAAGTACGCGCTCAGCCTCCTTAAGTCCTGAAGTTGTTCCTGAAGGCAGGTCAATCTGTGTTATATCTCCGGTAACAACAACCTTCGAGTTAAAGCCCATACGAGTAAGGAACATCTTCATCTGCTCTCTGGTGGTATTCTGCGCCTCATCAAGAATGATAAAGGCATTGTCCAATGTTCTGCCTCTCATGTATGCAAGCGGCACAACTTCAACAGCCCCTTTTTCCTTGAGCTTCACAGCAGACTCCTGTCCCAGCACATCAAAAAGAGCATCATAAAGCGGTCTCAGATAAGGATCTACCTTTTCCTGCATATCTCCCGGCAGAAAACCGAGCTTCTCGCCCGCCTCTACAGCAGGTCGTGTAAGTATAATTCTCTCGATTTCCCTGTTCTTGTACGCTGTTACCGCCATTGCACATGCAAGATATGTCTTTCCTGTTCCTGCGGGTCCGATTCC
>JABUTC010000010.1:0-16360 GCA_021442505.1 Mogibacterium sp.
ATGATGTACGCAATAAGAAGAGCTAGAGATTTATAAGAAAGGAAAGGGAACAATGAATCTAGAGAAATCAATCAGCATCGTAGAAAGAGACAAAAAAGTTGTTGCTGAATGCCAGCACCTGTCTTACTACCCACTTGCAATCGCAAAGTGCGAGAACGCAACAATTACTGACGCAGACGGAAACGAATTCATCGATTTTCTCAGCAGTGCATCGTCACTCAACATGGGAAGCACAAACCCGATCGTAACTGAGGCAATCAAGAAGCAGCTCGAGAACTTCACACAGTACACAGCAGCTTACACATACAACGAGCAGACAACAGCATACGCAGAGAGACTCGTTTCGAAGTTCCCTGGCGGAGTTAAGGCAAAAATCGCTTTCGGTAATTGCGGTTCCGATGCAAACGACTGCGCAGTAAAGTTCGCAAGAGCTTACACAGGCAGACAGAAAATCATCGTATTCATCAACGGATATCACGGAAACACCTACGGCTCGGCAACAATGACGACCTGCTCGACAAAAATGCACGAGAAGATGGGACCTTTCCTTCCTGAAATTTATGCATTCCCGTTCTTCGGAGTTGACCAGGACGACGCAACAGTTGAAAAGGAATGCGTAAAGGACATCGAAACAGCATTCAGCACATGGATGCCTGCAAACGAGGTTGCCGCAGTAGTAATCGAGCCTATACAGGGCGACGGCGGAATCCTCCCTGCACATCCGATTTTCATGAAGAAACTCTATGAGCTCTGCCAGAAGAACGGCATCCTCTTCATTGCAGAGGAAGTTCAGCAGGCTTTCTATCGTACGGGAAAAATGTTCAGTATCGAGAACTACGATATCGTGCCTGACGGCATCATCATGGGTAAGTCAATCGGAGGCGGCCTGACACTCGGAGCTTTCATGGCTAGAGAAGAAATCATGAACTGCCTGCCGGCACCTGCACACCTTTTCACCCTCGGCGGAAACAGCATCGCATGTGCAGCAGGAATCGCAGCGTTCGATATGTATGAGACTGAAGAGTTCCAGACAATGCTCAAGAACAAAATTGACTATCTCTGGAAACTCGCAGAGGAACTAAAGCAGAAGCATCCTGATCTCGTAACATTCTACAGAGGAATCGGAATGTCAATGTCAATCGGTATCGACGACACAGATCCTGATGCAGCATTCAAAATTCTATACAGATCGTTCGAAAAGGGTCTTGTGGTTATTTCAATCGCAGGAAGCATCCTCAGAATCCAGCCACCTCTCACAATTCCTGATGAGCAGCTGAAGAGAGGATTTGAGATTATTTCAGAGTCAATTGAGGAGTACCAGGCAGGAAAGATTTCCGACGACGTACTCGTTAACCGCGCAGGCTGGTAAAACTTTTTACCGGCCCCGCAATATTGCAAAATGTCAAAGAAATTCCTTGACTTAGCAATGGCGGAAGTGTAGTATTATCAAGCGACTTTATGTAATTCACCAAACAGAGCGAGGAAACCGCTCTGGTTTTGGCTTGAAATAATGATTTTGCACACTATACCAACTAAGGAGATTTACAATGGCAGCAGGAGTTAGAAACAAAATCATTCTCGCATGCACAGAGTGCAAGCAGAGAAACTACAACACAACAAAGAACAAGAGAAACAATCCTGACAGAATTGAGCTTATGAAGTACTGCAAGTTCTGTAACAAGGAGACTCTCCACAAGGAGACCAAGTAAGGCGCTAGGCAAGGAGACTTAAAGATGTTTGAATATCTTAAGGGTGTCAGACAGGAAATGATTAAGGTCGTTTGGCCTACAAAAGAGGAGCTCGCATCAAGCACAGTGGTTGTATTGATTACATGCGCCTTCTTTGCGCTTGCCTTTTGGGTAATTGACTCTGCTTTCCTGGCAGCGCTTAAGGGCATACTCGGCATTACACTTTCCTAAGAGACGGGAGAATAGATTACTATGACTGATATCGATAACAAGAATGTGACAAAGACTACGGTTTCGCCACTTGAGGGTGAAGGTCTCAGAGGAGACGGAACAGCCAAGTGGTATGTAGTTCACACATATTCAGGTTATGAGAATAAGGTAAAGAACAGCATCGAAAGAATGGTTGAGTACCGCGGAATGCAGGACCTCATTCTCGAGGTCGTAATCCCAACAGAGGATCACATCGAGATTAAGGACGGTGTCAAGAAGGTTAAGACACGCAAGCTTTTCCCGGGTTACGTAGTCATCAAGATGATTGTTAACAACGAGACCTGGTACCTCGTAAGAAACACAGAGGGCGTAACAGGCTTTGTTGGCCACGGCTCAAATCCTATTCCTCTTACTAAGGAAGAGATTGTAAGAATGGGAGTTGAGAAGCTCAGAATCGACCTGGACGTAGAGGTTGGCGACACAATCCGCATCATAGGAGGACTTTTCGAAGGCCAGCTCGGCATCGTAGAAGCTATCTATCCTGACAAGCAGATTGTTAAGGCAAAGATTTCTATGTTCGGTAGAGATACACCGGCAGAACTCGAGTTCTCGCAGGTGAGCAAACTGAAATAGTTTGTACAATTATTAATATTAAGAAAGGAGAAGACGATGGCAAAGAAGATCGACGGCTACATTAAGCTTCAGATCCCTGCCGGAGGTGCAACACCAGCTCCACCAGTCGGACCTGCACTCGGTCAGAAGAGCGTTAACATTATGGACTTCTGTAAGCAGTTCAACGCAAGAACAGCTGACCAGGCCGGAATGATTATCCCTGTAGTTATCACAGTATACGCAGACAGATCATTCTCGTTCGTGTGCAAGACTCCACCAGCTGCAGTACTTATTAAGAAGGCAGCAGGACTTGAGTCAGGTTCAGGCGAGCCAAACAAGACAAAGGTTGGTTCAATCACAGTTGCACAGGCTGAAGAGATCGCTAAGACAAAGATGCCGGATCTCAACGCTGCATCCCTTGAAGCTGCAACAGACATGATTAAGGGAACAGCACGCAGCATGGGAGTTACGGTAGTAGAGTAATGCAGTGGGAGGCGATTGGAAACAGACGCCGCTAGCACCACCAAGGAGGAAAAATGAAAAGATCAAAGAGATATGCTAATCTTGTTGAGAACTTCGATAAGCACGAGCTTTACGACGTTGCATCAGCAGTAGCAAAGGCAAAGGAGCTCTCAAACGCAAAGTTTGACGAGACAATCGAGATGCACTTCCGACTCGGAGTTGACGGAAGACACGCAGATCAGCAGGTAAGAGGCGCAATGGTACTGCCACACGGAACAGGTAAGAGCAAGAGAGTTCTTGTTTTCGCCAAGGGACCTAAGGCAGAGGAAGCTACAGCAGCAGGAGCTGATTTTGTAGGCGCTGAGGATCTCGCAGAGAAGATCCAGAAAGAGGGATGGTTCGAGTTTGACGCAGTAGTAGCAACACCTGATATGATGGGAGTTGTTGGACGTCTTGGTAAGATTCTTGGTCCTAAGGGACTCATGCCAAACCCAAAGTCCGGAACTGTAACAATGGACATCGAGAAGGCTCTCGCAGATATCAAAGCAGGTAAGGTTGAGTACCGTCTTGATAAGGCTAACATTATCCACGTTATCATCGGTAAAAAGTCATTCACAGACGAGCAGCTCACAGAGAACGCTAACGCTATCATCCAGGCAATCGCTAAGGCAAAGCCTGCAGCAGCAAAGGGACAGTATTTCAAGAGCATTGCAGTATCAGCTACAATGGGCCCTGGCGTTAAGATCAACACTGCTTCACTCGTATAATTACGAGACAAACAAAAATAGAATACTAACCTGAGACAGCGGGTGCGAAAGCTTAATTTCCCGCCGAGGTACAATATATATTGAACCCCGCTGTCGACAAGAGCGGGGTAATTTGTACCTAAGAAAAAAAGATGTCGCCCTCGGACATGGGAGACATAGCCGGTGGTACCGGTAATGACTTATGGATGAGCAATCATCCAGGAAAGGAGAAAACATGTCTGTAGAAGCAAAAAATGCTAAGCAGGTAATCATCGACGAGATTAAGGAAAGAATCGACGAGTCGGTATCGGTAGTAGTTGTTGATTACCTTGGAATTACAGTAGAGCAGGCTGACGAGCTCAGATCAAACCTGAGAAAGGAAGGCGTTAAGTTCACTGTATATAAGAACTCACTCGTTAAGAGAGCTATCGCAGGAACACCTTACGAGGCACTCGCAGAGGGAGACACACTTAAGGGATCAAGTGCTCTTGCATTCTGCACAGAGGATGCAACAGCTTCAGCAAGAGTAATCTCGAAGGCTATCAAACAGTACAAGAAGATGTCATTCAAGGGCGGAATTGTTGAAGGCGTTGTATACGACAAGGCGCAGATCGAGGAGTTCGCAGAGATTCCATCAAGAGAGGAGCTCATCGCTCGTTTCATGGGAAGCATCCAGTCACCATTGACAAAGTTTGCTCTCACACTCAAGGCAATTGCAGAAGAACAGGAAGCATAAGCCTAACAATTATCAGAAATTTTCACAGCTTTACGGTTAATAAAACCGCATAAATCAAGAAAAGGAGAAAAATAACAATGAATAAGGATCAGATCATTGAGGCTCTGAAGGGAATGAGCATTCTTGAAATCAACGAACTCGTAAAGGCTCTTGAGGAGGAGTTCGGTGTATCAGCAGTAGCAGTAGCAGCACCTTCAGCAGGAGCTGGCGCAGCAGCAGCAGAGGCAGAAGAGAAGACAGAGTTCAACGTAGTACTTAAGGAAGTTGGCGCTGAGAAGATTAAGGTTATCAAGGCTGTAAGAGAGGCTACAGGACTTGGTCTTAAGGAAGCTAAGGAGCTCGTTGACGGAGCACCTTCAACAGTTAAGGAGAACGTTGAGACTTCAGAGGCTAAGGCTCTCAAGGAGGCACTTGAGGCAGTTGGCGCTACAGTAGAGCTTCAGTAAGCTACTGATTTCTCCAACAAGGAGATATTTGCGTAAGCAATTCATTCTGTGTGAGAGTGTTGAAGACGTCGGCACTTAGCGATTGACGAGCATTGCGAAGTCAGAGCTTAGTACCGCTACGTCTGAACCAAACGAGAGTGACTCGAGCATAGACAGAATTGCAGAAATTAAAAATTGGACCCTGCGATATGGGCCCGACCCAGACAATAACCGAATTGAGCCCAGTTAAAATGGGGCTCAATTCGTGCGTTTAGGAGAGGTGCAAAAAGCGGCAGATTTCGCGTAAAAAACACGTTTTTTCGCCGAAAATTGTACTTTTTCAAAAACAATGCAAGTTTTTTCTCAAGCAAACAAGGAGTGGAATATGCCAAAACCTATTAAAGTCGGAAGGAAAGAGCGTATGACCTACGCGAAGATCAATGAGATCTGCGAGATGCCGAATCTCATCGATATTCAGACACAGTCATACAAATGGTTCATCGAAGAGGGACTCGGCGAAGTCCTCGAAGATGTTTCGCCTATCCGCGACACAACAGACACACTTAGTCTTGAGTTTGCAGACTTCTCTTTCTCGGATACTCCAAAGTACGATCAGGAGGAGTGCAAGGAGAGAGATGCAACCTATGCAACTGCTCTGACTGTTAAGGTTAGACTCATTAACAGTGAAACGGGCGAAATCAAAGAACAGAACGTTTTCATGGGAGACTTCCCTCTTATGACAGAGAAGGGAACCTTTATCTACAATGGAGCGGAGAGAGCCATCGTAACTCAGATGGTAAGATCGCCGGGACCATATTTCAGCGTTGATGTAGATAAGTCGAACCAGAACCTGTTCAGTTCACAGATTATTCCTAACAGAGGTGCATGGCTCGAGTACGAGACAGACTCACAGGGAGTAATCTACGTTAGAGTTGACAGAACAAGAAAACAGCCGGTTACATCATTCCTGAGAGCGCTTGATATGATCAGCGCTTACGATATGGGCAGCAACGACCAGATCATCGAACTGTTCGGTGAGGATGACAGACTGCTCAGAACTCTCGAGAAGGATACAACAAAGAACGGCGAGGAAGGACTCAAGGACCTCTATAAGAGACTGAGACCTGGAGATCCTCCAACAACAGAGAATGCAAGATCCATGCTTTCCGCACTGCTTTTCGACCCTAGAAGATATGATCTCGCTAAGGTTGGGAGATTCAAGTACAACATGAAGCTTGGACTTTCAAACAGACTCGTTGATGTCAGAGCCGCAGAGGATGTAATCGATCCTAATACCGGAGAAATTCTCGTTGAAAAGGAAGGCAAGATCGACAGAGAGCTTGCTCAGGTTATCGAGGATGCCGGCGTAGTTTCGGTGCTTTGCTACAGCAACATCGCCGGAGACGACAGCATAACAAAGGTTATCGGAAACAACTTCGTTGACCCTGCAAAGTACATCGCAGACATCGACCTTAAGCCGTATAAGCTTTCAGAGAAGGTATTCTACCCTGTTCTCATTGAGATTATCGAAGAGGCGGATGGTGATACAGACAAGCTCAAAACTCTCATCGCAAAGAGAAAGAGAGAGCTTGCGCCTAAGCACATCATCATCGAGGACATCATAGCTTCAGTGAGCTACATCCTGAACCTCAACCACGGAATCGGTGAGACAGACGATATCGACCATCTCGGAAACAGAAGACTTAAGACTGTTGGAGAACTCCTGCAGAACCAGTGCAGAATCGGTTTTGCAAGAATGGAGAGAACCATCAAGGAGAGAATGACAACCGAGAATTCAACTCCTCAGCAGCTCATCAACATCAGACCTGTAACAGCTGCAATCAAGGAGTTCTTCGGAAGTTCACAGCTCTCACAGTTTATGGACCAGAACAACCCTCTTGCTGAGCTGACTCACAAGAGAAGACTTTCAGCTCTTGGACCTGGAGGTCTTTCAAGAGAGAGAGCAGGATTCGAGGTTAGAGACGTACACTATTCACACTACGGAAGAATGTGCCCTATCGAGACTCCTGAAGGTCCAAACATCGGACTTATCGGATCGCTCACAACTTACGGAATCATCAACGAGTACGGTTTCATCGAGACTCCTTACCACGTTGTAAAAGACGGAGTTGTAACAAGCGAGGTTAAGTATCTTTCGGCAACTGAAGCTGACCTCAAAATCGTTGCACAGGCTAACGAGCCGCTCGACGAAGAGGGACGCTTCATCAACAACAAGGTTGCTGTAAGAGGAGTTAAGGGAGAAATCACACTCGCTTCGAAGGATACAGTAGACTACATGGACGTTTCGCCTAAGCAGGTAGTATCCGTAGCGACAGCTATGATTCCTTTCCTCGAGAACGACGATGCCAACCGTGCTCTCATGGGATCAAACATGCAGAGACAGGCAGTGCCTCTTCTCGTAACCGAGGCTCCTTATGTAGGAACAGGTATCGAGTACAAGGCAGCCTGCGACTCAGGTGCTGTAGTTCTTGCAAAAAGCAGCGGTACTGTTGAGTACGTTGACGCTACAGTCGTTAAGATCAAGAGAGACGAGGACGGTGAAATTGAGACTTACAACATGCTCAAGTTCAAGCGTTCAAACCAGGGAACATGCATCAACCAGAGACCTATCGTAAGCTTCGGCGAGCATGTTGAGGCAGGCGAGGTTGTAGCAGACGGTCCATCGACAAACCTTGGAGAAATCTCACTTGGAAAGAACCTTCTCATCGGTTTCATGACCTGGGAAGGATACAACTACGAGGACGCTATCATCCTTAACGAGAGACTTCTCATGGATGACGTTCTCACATCACTCCACATCGAGAAGCACGAGTGCGAGGCAAGAGACACCAAGCTCGGACCTGAGGAAATCACAAGAGATATTCCAAACGTTGGAGAGAGTGCACTCAAGGAACTCGACGAGGACGGTATCATCAGAGTCGGAGCTCAGGTTAAGTCAACCGACATCCTTGTTGGTAAGCTGACACCTAAGAGCGAGACAGACCTGACACCTGAGGCAAGAATGCTCCGCGCTATTTTCGGAGAAAAGTCAAAGGAAGTAAGAGACACTTCACTCAGACTCCCTCACGGTGAGGAAGGTATCGTAATCGATGTAAGAGTATTTGACAGAAGCAACAGCTCAGAGCTTGCTCCAGGAGTTAACAAGGTAGTTCGCGTATATGTCGCAACAAAGAGAAAAATCAATGTCGGCGACAAGATGGCCGGACGTCACGGTAACAAGGGTGTTATCTCAAGAATCCTGCCTGAGGAGGACATGCCGTTCAAGGAAGATGGTGAGTGCCTGCAGGTAATGCTGAACCCTCTGGGCGTACCTTCACGTATGAACGTTGGACAGGTACTGGAGGTTCACCTCGGACTTGCTGCAAAGACAAAGGGCTGGTACATCGCAACGCCGGTCTTCGACGGAGCAAGAGAGCAGGATGTAGTTGAACTCCTCGAGGAGTGCGGCTACGACAAGACAGGTAAGCTGAGACTGAGAGACGGAAGAACAGGAGAGTATTTTGACAACCCTGTAACCGTTGGATACATGTACATGCTCAAGCTTCACCACCTTGTAGACGATAAGATTCACGCAAGATCAACCGGTCCGTACTCACTCGTAACTCAGCAGCCTCTCGGAGGTAAGGCTCAGTTCGGAGGACAGAGATTCGGAGAGATGGAGGTATGGGCACTTGAGGCATATGGTGCTGCATACACACTTCAGGAAATCCTGACGGTTAAGTCTGACGATATCATCGGAAGAACCAAGACCTACGAGTCAATCATCAACGGAATCAACATTCCTGAGCCGGGAATTCCGGAGTCCTTCAAGGTACTCATCAAGGAACTCCAGGCACTCTCGCTCGACATCAAGACTATGTCGGGAGACGATCAGGAAATCAGAATCAGAGACACTTCAGAATATGAAGGCGCTCTGACAACCGGAAGAGCTGAGAGCGAGTCAGACAAGAGATTCGAGAGACACCGCAGAGATGAATTCGACGCTTTTGACAGCTTTGCAGAAGCAGGACCTTTTGCAGAGACAGAGCCGGAGGATGACGATTTTGGCGGAGCACTCGGTTCAGCTGACGACCTCGATGCATCGGACATGGCAGTTCTTGCAGCAATTGAAGGAATCGACATCGATTCTGACGAGTTTTAATCTGAAGGGAGGACATTATGGATAATATTAATAATCAAGATCTTAGAAATATTGAATCCCTGCAGATTAAGCTGGCTTCCACAGAAGCTATGCTCGAGTGGTCACACGGTGAGGTAACAAAGCCGGAGACCATCAACTACAGATCGCTTAAGCCTGAATACGACGGACTTTTCTGCGAGAGAATCTTCGGACCTACAAAAGACTGGGTCTGCGGATGCGGAAAGTACAACAAGATCAGATACAAGGGTCTGGTTTGCCCGTACTGCGGGGTTGAAGTAACCAAGGCAAAAGTAAGAAGAGAGAGAATGGGCCACATCAAACTCGTTTCTCCTGTTTCGCACATCTGGTACTTCAAGGGAATTCCTTCGAGAATCGGACTGATCCTCGATATGACACCTAAGAATCTCGAGAAGGTTCTGTATTTCGCATCGTATGTAGTGCTCGATCCTAAGGACACAGGCCTTACATACAAGGAGATTCTTGACGAGGAAGAGTACGCTCAGGCTCGCGAGGTTTACGGCGAAAACAGCTTCGAGGCAGCTATGGGTGCCGAGGCTATCAAGAGACTTCTTCAGGACATCGATGTTGATGAGCTTTCAGAATCACTCAGAGAACAGCTCAGAAATGCAACAGGTCAGAAGAAGTCAAGAGTCGTAAAAATTCTCGAGGTTGTAGAGGCTTTCAGACTTTCCGGAAACAAGCCGGAGTGGATGATTCTGGATGTAATTCCTGTAATCCCACCTGATCTGAGACCTATGGTACAGCTCGACGGAGGAAGATTTGCAACATCTGACCTTAACGATCTGTACAGAAGAGTAATAAACAGAAATAACAGATTGAAGAAGCTTTTCGAACTCGGCGCTCCTGATATCATCATCAGAAACGAGAAGAGAATGCTTCAGGAATCTGTAGATGCACTTATCGACAACGGCAGAAGAGGCAGACCTGTAACAGGTGCTGCAGGCAGAAAGCTCAAATCACTTTCCGACATGCTCAAGGGTAAGCAGGGAAGATTCCGTCAGAACCTGCTCGGAAAGAGAGTTGACTTCTCCGGACGTTCGGTAATCGTAGTAGGACCGGAGCTGAAGTTCTATCAGTGCGGACTTCCTAAGACTATGGCACTCGAACTTTTCAAGCCTTTCATCATGCAGAAGCTTGTTAAGGACGAAATCGCTTACAACACAAAGAAAGCAAGAACCATGGTTGAAAAAGGAGAGCCTGAGGTTTGGGACGTTCTCGATTATGTAATCAAGGATCACCCTGTTCTTCTGAACCGTGCCCCTACACTGCACAGACTCGGTATCCAGGCATTCGAGCCTGTACTCGTAGAGGGCAAGGCTATCAAGCTTCACCCGCTGGTATGTACAGCGTTCAACGCCGACTTCGACGGAGACCAGATGGCCGTTCACGTGCCACTGTCAGTTGAGGCTCAGGCTGAGGCAAGATTCCTCATGCTGTCGGTTAACAACATTCTTGCTCCTAAGGACGGATCGCCTATCACGGTTCCTACTCAGGACATGATCCTCGGAAGCTACTACCTCACACATCCGGGCATCTGCCGCAGGGTAAACGAGGATGGCGACGTTGAGGACAGAATCGACGAGTTCAAGGATGCTGAGGCTAATGCAAAGGAAGGATTTGAGCGTGTTCCTGAAAAAGGAGACGGCAAGTGCTTTGCAGACTATGACGAGATGATCATGGCTTATCAGGAAGGCCTTGTAGCTATGCATGCGAAGGTAAAAGTTCGCACATACGCATACGATGGCGATCCTGGCAGACTTGTAGAGTCAACTGTAGGACGTTTCATTTTTAACAGCGGCCTTCCACAGGACATGGGCTTTGTTGACAGAGAAGAAGATCCATACTCACTCGAGGTAGACTTCCTCTGCGACAAGAAGGCTCTCGGACGCATCATCGACAAGTGCTTCAAGAAGCACGGAAACACAGGAACAGTTCTGATGCTCGACTACATCAAGAGCACAGGCTACCACTATTCGACAATCGCAGCTATCACCATCAGTATTTCCGACATGGAGATTCCGAAGGAGAAAGGCGAAATCATCGAAAAGGCTGAGGCAGAGGTTAACAAGTTCGAGGCTTACTACAAGCGTGGACTGATGAGTGACAAGGAGAGATACGAGCGCACCATCAAGACATGGAAGGAAGCTACAGACGACGTTGCCGACGCTCTCATGGAAAGCCTCGGAACAATGAACAACCTGTTCATCATGGCAAACTCAGGAGCCAGAGGTAACAAGAACCAGATCAGACAGGTCGGCGGAATGAGAGGACTTATGGCGAATGCTACAGGACACACTGTAGAGATTCCTATCAAGGCTAACTTCCGTGAAGGACTGTCAATACTGGAGTACTTCATTTCATCAAACGGTGCCCGTAAGGGACTTGCCGATACGGCTCTTCGTACAGCCGACTCAGGATATCTGACAAGAAGACTTGTAGATATTTCGCACAGTGTAATCGTAAATGACGAGGATTGCGGTTCTGAAGAGGGAATCGAAGTTAAGGCGTTTATGGACGGCAAGGAAGAGATTGAGAAGCTGAACCAGAGAATCGCAGGACGTTTTGTAACACAGGATGTTATCAATCCTGCAACAGGCGAGGTTATGGTTGCTGCAGGCGAGTACATCGAGGATGATATGGCCGATGCAATCGAGGCTGCCGGAATCGAGTCCGTATGGGTAAGATCGGTAATGACCTGCCATGCAAGACAGGGCGTATGCGCTAAGTGCTACGGTAAAAACCTTGCTACAGGCAAGCTCGTTCTCCCGGGTGAGGCAGTTGGTATCATCGCCGCTCAGTCAATCGGTGAGCCGGGTACACAGCTGACGATGAGAACCTTCCATACAGGAGGAGTTGCCGGCGGAGATATCACTCAGGGTCTTCCTAGAGTAGAGGAGCTTTTCGAAGCACGTAAGCCTAAGGGCCTTGCTGAAATCTGCCAGGCAGACGGAACAGTTATCGCAATCGAGCCAAGAGAGGATAACAAGACTGACGTCATCGTTCGCGAGGAAGGTGGCGACAGACAGTACATCATCCCATTCGGTGCTAGACTCAACGTATCTGTTGATCAGGAGGTAAAAGCCGGTGACAATATCACCAAGGGACCTCTCTGGCCGCAGGACATCATGAACATCGTAGGTGTTGATGGCGTATATGAGTACCTCGTAAAAGAAGTACAGAGAGTATACAGAACCCAGGGTGTAGACATTAACGACAAGCACATCGAGGTTATCGTCAGCCAGATGCTTTCAAAGTACAAGGTTGAGGATGCCGGTGATACATCGCTTCTCCCTGGCGGACAGTACTCGAAGTTCGAGATTGAAGAGGCAAACGCTGCACTTGAGGAAGGTCAGGAGCCTTGCAAGGCTGACAGACAGCTTCTTGGAATCACCAAGGCTGCTCTTGCAACTACATCATTCCTCTCAGCTGCTTCGTTCCAGGAGACAACAAGAGTTCTGACAGACGCATCCATCAAGGGTAAGACTGACAGACTTGAGGGTCTCAAGGAGAACGTAATGATCGGTAAGCTCATCCCTGCAGGTACAGGTATGAAGATGTACAGAAATGTAGACATCGATTACGGTGAGTACGAGTGGATGATGCAGGACAACAGCGTTGCAGAAGAGGAGACTGCAGAAGAAGAGATGCCAAGTTTCGTTCCTGTAGTTGAGGGCTTCGATGACGACTTTGAGCCGGTAGTTGAGGATGAGGAAGAGTTCGAAGCTGAGGTTGAGGCTGAAGATATCGATATGGTCGAAGAGGCTGAAATCGAAGAGGCTGAGGCTGAGGAAACCGAGGCTGACGAGCAGTAACTCACGCAGACTGAAAATATGCGCAATGCCGTGAAAATACACGGTATGAACGAGGCCCGAAAGGGCCTCGTTTTAGCATTTTTGCATTGACATTGACAGATTGAAATTGTTATAATAGACGAGTTCAAGACTGCGGTTCAGGACAATACCTGAAATCGCGGGTTTTGTTGAGTAAATTTTGGAAGAAAGGAGAAAGTAATGCCTACAATTAACCAGTTAGTTCGTCAGGGTAGAACAAGCACTGTTAAGAAGTCAACAGCGCCTGCACTCGGAAAGAACATGAACACTCTCAGAAAGACTCTTACTGATGTTAATTCACCGCAGAAGAGAGGCGTATGCGTAGCAGTTAAGACTGTTACTCCTAAGAAGCCTAATTCAGCTCTGAGAAAAGTAGCGAGAGTTCGTCTCACCAACGGAATGGAAGTTACAGCTTACATCCCTGGTATCGGACACAATCTGCAGGAGCACTCAGTTGTTCTTGTAAGAGGTGGAAGAGTTAAGGACCTCCCTGGTGTAAGATATCACATCATCAGAGGAACACTCGACGCTGCAGGAGTATCAGACCGTGGTCAGGGTCGTTCGAAGTACGGTGCAAAGAGACCTAAGAAGAAATAAGGTTTCACCGACGCCGCATTAAGCGGACACAAGTTATTTTATCGGTTATAAAGGCATCTCTTTTTTAGATAAAAAAAGAGGCGCCGCGGGAGCAGACGCGGGAGTAAGATCGCAAGTGGCGGTCCGAAGAAATTCACGGGTTTGCTAACGAGTACCGACTGTTAATTAAGGAGGGAAGAGAAGTGCCTAGAAAAGGTAATGTACCAAAGAGGGAAGTTCTTCCAGATCCTGTCTACGGTAGTGTAGTTCTTGCTAAGCTGATCAACAGCATCATGCTCGACGGAAAGAAGGGCGTAGCACAGAAGATTGTGTACGATGCTTTTGACAGAATCAAGGAAACTACCGGAGAGGATCCAATGGAGGTCTTCGACAAGGCAATGAACAACATCATGCCTGTATTGGAAGTTAAAGCTAGAAGAATTGGTGGTGCGAACTATCAGGTTCCTATCGAGGTTAGACCTGAGAGACGTCAGACACTTGCAATCCGTTGGCTCACAAAGTACACAAGACTCAGAGGCGAGAGAACAATGGCTGAGAGACTTGCTAAGGAGCTCATGGACGCTGCTAACAACACCGGTGCTTCCGTAAAGAAGAAGGAAGACACACACAAGATGGCAGAGGCAAACAAGGCGTTCGCACACTTCAGATTCTAATCAGCGGGTGAATCGATGCTGGTAAGAATCAAGGATATGAGAAAGTAGAAAGGAGGAAATAATGGGCAGACAGTTTTCTTTAGAGAAGACAAGAAATATCGGTATCATGGCACACATCGACGCCGGTAAGACTACTACCACAGAGAGAATCCTGTTTTACACCGGAAGAACTCATAAGATTGGTGAGACCCACGAGGGTTCAGCAACTATGGACTGGATGGAGCAGGAGCAGGAGCGTGGAATTACCATTACTTCAGCCGCTACTACAGCTCAGTGGAAAGACACAAGAATTAATATCATCGATACTCCGGGACACGTTGACTTTACAGTTGAGGTAGAGAGATCACTCCGTGTTCTGGATGGCGCTGTAATGGTGCTCTGCGCTAAGGGCGGAGTTGAGCCGCAGTCAGAGACAGTTTGGAGACAGGCTGAGAAGTATCACGTTCCAAGAATGATTTTCGTCAACAAGATGGATATCCTCGGAGCAAACTTCTACCGCGTCGTAGATATGATCCACGACAGACTGAAGGCTAACGCAGTTCCTGTACAGCTGCCAATCGGTGCTGAGAGCGATTTCGTCGGAATCGTCGACCTCATCGACATGAAGGCCGAGATTTACAAGGACGACCTCGGCAAGGAGATTGTTGAGGAAGAGATTCCTGCAAACCTTCTCGAGACAGCGCAGGCTTGGAGAGATCAGCTCATCGAGTCGGTTGCTGAGTGCGACGAAGAGCTCATGATGAAATACCTCGAGGGCGAGGAGCTCACAAAGGAAGAGATTGTCAGCACAATCAGAAAGCAGACTATCAAGGGCGAGATGTATCCTGTATTCTGCGGTTCCGCTTACAAGAACAAGGGCGTTCAGCTCATGCTTGACGGAGTTGTAGATTACATGCCATCACCACTCGACATTCCTGCTATCAAGGGAGTTAACCCTGATACAGAGGAAGAGGAGGAGAGAAAGGCAAGCGATAAGGAGCCTTTCGCAGCTCTTGCGTTTAAGATCATGGCTGACCCATATGTAGGTAAGCTTGCGTTCTTCAGAGTTTACTCCGGAACACTGAACTCAGGTTCATATGTTCTGAACGCAACAAAGGGTAAGAAGGAGAGAATCGGAAGAATCCTCCAGATGCACGCTAACCACCGTGATGAGATCGATATGGTTTACTCAGGTGATATCGCTGCAGCTGTAGGACTCAAGCAGACAACAACAGGAGACACTCTCTGTGATGAGAGCCATCCGGTTATCCTTGAGTCAATGGAATTCCCAGAGCCTGTAATTGAGATTGCTATCGAGCCTAAGACCAAGATCGGTCAGGAAAAGATGGGAATCGCTCTTGCAAAACTCGCTGAGGAAGACCCGACATTCAAGACCTACACAAACCCAGAGACAGGTCAGACAATCATCGCCGGAATGGGAGAGCTTCACCTTGAGATCATCGTTGACAGACTTCTCCGTGAGTTTAAGGTAGAGGCTAACGTAGGTAAGCCACAGGTTTCATACAAGGAGACCATCACAGCAACAGTCGACGAGGACTACAAGCACAAGAAGCAGTCCGGTGGTTCGGGTCAGTACGGACATGTCAGATTCAAACTGTACCCAAGAGAGGCTGGAACAGGCTTCGAGTTCAAGAATGCTATCGTCGGCGGTGCTATTCCTAAGGAATACATCCCTAAGATTGAAGAGGGTATGATTGAGGCAATGCAGTCAGGTCCTGTTGCAGGATACCAGGTTGTAGACGTTGGTGTTGAACTGTACGACGGTTCATATCACGAGGTTGACTCATCAGAAATGGCATTCAAGATTGCCGCTTCAATGGGATTCAAGGAAGCCTGCAAGAAGGCAAAACCGGTTCTCCTCGAGCCTATTTTCAAGGTAGAGGTAACCGTTCCAGAGAACTACATGGGAGATATCATTGGTGATATCAGTTCAAGAAGAGGTAGAATCGAAGGTTCTGACATCAACAGCGGCGCTGCTGTTGTAAGAGGATTTGTTCCACTGTCAGAGATGTTCGGATATGCTACAGACCTGCGTTCAAGAACACAGGGAAGAGGTGTATACGTAATGCAGTTCGATCACTTCGACAAACTCCCTGAGAGCCTCACAGAGAAGCTCACAAAATAATCAGTTAATCAAATAGTTTTCTAATAATAATTACAGGAGGAAACAAATGGCTAAGCAGAAATATGAGAGAACCAAGCCACATATTAACATTGG
>JABUTC010000010.1:19741-23205 GCA_021442505.1 Mogibacterium sp.
GGTCCTAAGAATCTCGGACTTGATGCAGAGGAGATTGATAAGAGAGTCAGAGATGCGATAAAAATTGTCGGTCTCGATTACGACGAGATTGCTGACAAGTCGCCGTTTGAACTTTCGGGCGGACAGAAGAGAAGGGTTGCAATCGCCGGAGTGGTTGCGATGGAGCCGAAGATTTTAATCCTTGACGAGCCGACAGCAGGACTTGATCCTACAGCTCACAAGGAAATCATCAGCATGATTGAGAGCATCCGCAAGAAGCTGGGAATCATAATCATTTTCGTATCGCACAACATGGCAGATGTTGCGGCACTTTCGGACAAGGTGCTGGTTGTGAACAATGCGAAAATCGCCGCGGAGGGAACTCCGGGCGAGGTATTCAGCCGCGTGGACTTCCTGCGTGAGATAGGGCTCGATGTGCCGCCGGCAGTTGAGATAATGAAGGCACTGGAATCACGCATAGACGGTTTTACAAGCAAGGCGCTAACTCTTGACGAGGCTGCAGACGAGGTTGTGAAGCTCGTTAAATAAATATAAGACTTATAAAAGAGAAGGAATTTAAATGATCAGAGACATCACGCTCGGGCAGTATTTTCCGGGAAAATCCGTAATACACAGCCTCGACGCAAGAACGAAAATTATTGGCACACTGCTCTACATAGTGGAGCTGTTTGTGGTAAATAATTTTTACGGTTTTCTGATTGCGGCGCTCGCACTTGCCGTGGTAATTGCGATGTCGAAGGTTCCGGTAAGCTTCATTTTCAGAGGACTTACGGCAATCTTCGTGATTATCATCTTTACCTTCCTCATCAATATGCTGATGGTAGACGGAAGGGTGCTGGTCAAGTTCTGGATTTTTACAATCACATATGAGGGCTTAAGAAGAGCCTTCTTTATGGCGGTAAGACTTATACTTCTCATCATCGGGTCATCGCTTCTGACGCTCTGTACAAAGCCAATCGAACTCACAGACGGACTCGAGAAGCTGCTCAAACCGCTTTCGAAAATCGGAGTTCCAAGTCATGAGATTGCGCTTATGATGACGATCGCACTCCGCTTCATCCCGACTCTGATGGAGGAGACGGACAAAATCATCAAGGCTCAGCAGGCCAGAGGTGCCGACTTCGAGTCCGGCAACATCATCAGCAGAGCGAAGAGTTTAATTCCGATTCTCGTACCTCTTTTCATAAGCTCGTTCCGAATTGCACAGGAACTTGCGCTCGCAATGGAGGCGAGATGCTACAACGGCGGTGGCGGAAGAACGAGACTGAATGAAATACATTTTAGCAGCAGAGATATCGTAGCGGCAGTTGTGATGGTGCTCTTCCTGGGCGTAATCATCGCATCGAGATTTATTTAGGAGGCGTTATGAGACAGCGTAAGGTAAAAAATCTCGAGACCAAGTACGGCAGCTACGAGGAGATGCTGGTGTATGAGCCATGCGAAATGAAGGGCCACTGGGCCGATATTGCGGGTGGAAGACCGATTTTTCTCGAGATAGGCTGCGGTAAGGGAAAGTTCATTTCGGAGATTGCTGAGATGCAGCCGGACAGGCAGTTCGTTGCAATCGAAGGAAATCGCAGCGTTATGCTCAGGGCGATGGAGAAGATTCAGAAGAAGAATCTTAGTAATGTGGTTTTCGTCCCTGAGTTTATAGAGGATTTGACGGACTGGTTCGCTGACGGTGAGGTCGAGGGAATTTATCTCAATTTCAGCGATCCGCATCCGAAGAACTATACATATAAGAAGAGACTGACATACAGGGACAGACTCAAGCAGTATTTCCGGGTAATCAGGCGTGGCGGCATCCTGACATTCAAGACGGATAACACGGGACTTTTCGAATTTACGATTCAGGAGGCACTGGCGACAAACCTTAAGATACTCGACATCACGAGGGACCTGCACGCAGGCGATTATCCCGACAACATAGAGACAGAATACGAGGCCAAATTCAGCGGTCTCGGTGAGAAAATAAAGAGAGTTGTGCTTACACAGGCAGAGGAGACAGATATGGAAAACAATAAATCAATGGCAGCTTATAACGGCAGAGAAATTCCAAAGGAAGACAAGGTTTTCGGAGCAAGTTCGAGAGCGAAGGCTATGACAGCGGAAAAAGGCAAGGATGCTGTAGTCAACGCAACTATCGGTGCGCTTCTTGACGACAGCGGCGAGCTGGTTGTACTTTCGTCGGTAAACGAGGCGGTTCAGGCACTTCATCCATCGGAGTACGCAGAGTACGCGCCAATTGCCGGAACACCAGGATTCAAGGAGGCTATTAAGAAGGCTTCATTCGGAAACTACGAGCCAAACGGTTTTGTCAGAGTTGTTGCGACTCCGGGAGGAACAGGTTCAATCAGAAATGCCATCGCAAACTACAGCTGCCCCGGCGACAAGGTGCTGACTCACTGCTGGCACTGGGCTCCTTACAAGAGCATAGCAAACGAGATGGGCAGAGGCCTTGAGACCTTCGAAATGTTCGACGCCGAAGGCAATTTTAACCTTGCGGACCTCGAATACAAAATCAACAAGCTCCTCCGCAATCAGGAGCACCTCGTAATCATCCTGAACACACCTGCTAACAATCCGACCGGATACTCGCTTACAGAATCCGACTGGTATGCGGTAAAAAAGATGCTCGACGCGGTTGACCTCGACAAGAAGGTCGCACTCGTAATCGACGTTGCATATATTGATTTTGCCGGCGAAACCGACGAGACAAGAGTTTTCCTGCCAATCGTGGACAAAATGAGAAGCAACATTCTGCCAATCATCACATACAGTGCATCGAAGACCTTCACTTTCTACGGTTTCAGATGTGCAGCTATGATGTGCCTCTCGCCTTACGAGGAAATCGCAGATGAGTTTGACAGAGTCTGCACATTCTCATCAAGAGCAAGCTGGTCGAATTCACCAAGAGCACCTCAGACAGTAATCGAGCACATCTACTCAAATCCTGAACTCCTGGCAAAAGTCGATGCAGAAAGAGCAATCTACAGAGACATGCTCCTCGCAAGAGGTAAGGCATTCGAAGAGGAAGCAAACAAGGTTGGACTGGAAATCGTTCCGTTCAGCTCGGGCTTCTTCGTATCGATTCCAACAGATCAGCCGGACGCACTCTGTGCTAAGCTCGAGGAAAAAGGAATCTTCCTTGTACCTCTCGCACTCGGCGTAAGAGTATCGGTAGCTTCTATCTCCGAGGAAAAATGTCGCAGGATTCCGGCGGTTATCAAGGAGTGCATGGAGGCACTGTAGGACGCGACAGCGTAGTCACATAAAGGAAAAGAAAACCGCGCTTCGGCGCGGTTTTAGCATGTCTATTTTTGTTTGTTTTTAAATAGTGTCAGCACTATTATTCCGACTAGAATCGCTGCAATACCAAGATAGTCGCTGGCACTGAACACCTGACCTAGCAGGATTAGTGAGGCGAAGGTCGCAACGACCGGCTCGATCAGACCATAGATACC
>JABUTC010000010.1:24922-26371 GCA_021442505.1 Mogibacterium sp.
GTCTGGTTTCTGGTTATTTGGATTGTAATCAGGCTGATTATCAAATGACGGACATGAAAACCTCTATTTGTCGGAGCGACAACTCCCAATTTGCACAGGAGTGCTATGTAAAATTAAGATTGACGACAAATAATAGATAAAATACTGCGAATTATGACAGACCCGCCTGCTGCGTTTCTGGTTTAGTGTATAACATATCCGTATACATGTACTCTCTTTAAAGATATAGAGGTAAAGAGAATGAAGAAATTTATCAGAAACGAATCCGGTCAGTCTGCAGTACTGGTTGTCCTGATGCTAACTGTCATCCTGGGATGCGCAGCCTTGGGCATTGATTCGGGCCGCGTACACATTGAGCAGCAGGAACTGCAGGATGCTGTAGACCTGGCAGCTCTTGCAGGTGCCGGCAAGCTTCCGTCTCAAATGAACGCACGTAACAAAGCTGCAGAAATTGCAGCCGCGAATGGCGCCACCGGGGGCACACTGACGGTGAACACACCTTACAATGGCGATTCAGGCAAGGTGGAGGTCATCTATACCACCACGCTTGGATATACATTTGCCAAGATTATCGGTTACAATACAAAGGAAATCACCGTAAGAGCTGTGGCTGAAAGATCTGCAGTGTGGGACGGCGAAGCTCTCCCTTTTGTAAACTTTAACGATGACTATGAGGCAAATTCCACCATTTATGCCTGGGATAAAAACGGCAATGGATTCTTCGAGAGCATATGGAAGAAAGAACAGCCGGGGACACAAAATGGGGAGCAATATTATGAACTGCAATTTTTCAGGGAACCTTATCCCCACTTTGTTATTGCCTACACAGATGGTATCTGTGTAACGGAAGGTAAAGACAACAGTATTGGCACTGAGATGGGATTGCTGTGGAATTATTACAAGAATGATTATATCTACCTGTTCAGCATTAAATCCGATCTGATTAAAGAGGGGTACAATGAAAATAAAAATAAAGATGTTGTTGATATAGACGACCTGGTGCTACTCAAGGTGAAATGGGTAGGGTTGACAACAAAAGATAAACCTACCGGAAATGATTATTGCACCTTGGAATATACGGGAGAATGGTATAACGTAAGAGACATTGTTGATGGCCGTGTCACACCTGAGAATCTCGGCGGTGGCGGCGCCGCTAATATAAGGCTGGTTGAGTAGTAATCGAACCAGTAAGAATTATCAGAAGATCGCTTCAGCGGTCTTCTTTTTTTGTTGTATGGTATAATTCTATATATACTCGTTATGCCCTCATTTTGTCCATAAAAGGTCGATTTTTGCCATTTATGTGCAATATCTGACGCATGCGACCATCTTTTCCCTCTTCTTTGTTATGCTAAGCATACCTAGAACTAATCTGTGAGACCTTGCGTGTCTTACAGAAATTAACTAAAAGAGGAAAGAAAGGTCGCATATGAAAATCAGAATTGTTTC
>JABUTC010000110.1 GCA_021442505.1 Mogibacterium sp.
TCGGGCCCCCGCAAACGCCCAGCGGGCCTTACCAAACAACCCAACGGGCCCCGCAAACGCCCAACGGGCTTATCTTCGGGCCCCCGCAAACGCCCAGCGGGCCTTACCAAACAACCCAACGGGCCCCCGCAAACGCCCAACGGGCCTTACCAAACAACCCAACGGGCCCTGCCAGCGGCCCCTTACATCTCCCTCTCCGCAGCCGCAATCAGCTGCTCGACTTCCGCCTTCAGCGCTGCATCGATTGGCGCAACGTCGTCCTTGGCGAGGAGGGACTTGGCTTTTTCCTCGGCAACCGCAGTGATCGAAGGCTCGCCTCTCTTGATGTACTCAGCAAAGAGCGAATCGAAGCCAACCTTCGGAACATAGATTTCGTCCTTGTACAGATACTCGACCGTGTGCTCCTGCTCGAGGAAAATTTCGCCCTCATCAACAACGCACTCAATCGCATCGAAGCCGAGGTACTCATCGATTTCCTCCTCGTCGAACTTGTCAAAGTCGAAAGCGGAGTTCGGGCGCATAACCCTTTTAACCATGCCGGCCATCTCGTCATCGAGAACCAGCTGCGAAAGTGACGCGCACATAACGCTTCCAATGCTTCCGTAGCCCGTAATCAGAGTCGCTCCGGCGAGGGCAGGGAGCATGCCGTTCATCATTTTTTCGTAGCCGGTCTGCTGGTCGAGCGCGCATGATGTGCCTGCAAAACCATAGAAATCCGAGGTCCAGCCGAGATAATTTGCAAGCTGTGCGGCGATTGCCGACGAGTAGCCCGTCTCCGGAAGTCCGAGAATCGACTCGCCGGTTTTCATATTTGCAAAGAAACAGCGCGATGCATAAATAATCGCTGTCTTCGGGTTGATCAGATAAGCGACGGCAGCGAATGCCAAAATCTCAGCGTGGCACTGCGCAACGGTTCCAAGTACCGTCAGAGGTGCGGTCAGGCCACCCATAGGAGCGGACAGCGCACTGACCGGAATTCCCGCACCGACAATGTGGCGCATAGTATCGGTAATTTCTTTTGGCAGCATCAGCGGCGACTCCGGCGAAATGTGCGCCATACCGATAGGGTTGTCCTCCGTATGTCCATAGAGTTTGAAAAGCTCCGCAATGTATTTTCCGTTAATCGCAGTCGATATTCCCGGGCCGTCGATCGGCTTGCTGGAGTGCTCGAGCATCATAGCCGTCTGCACGAACTGCGTGATATTCGGCGCAACGTCGTCCGGGTAAACAAGAGCGCACGGAAGGTCGAGATTAGGAAGCTGATTCATGAGCTTGATGCAGTCCACGAGGTCCTGACTGAGAGCATTTCTCCTTTTGCCCGTAACACCGTCAACCATCCAAGGCGCACCGCCCGTCGAGTGCGTCAGCGTTTTGCCCATAGCGAGCTCAACCGCCGAACCCTTAGGCGATTTAAGAAGGATCGGGTGCTGATTATTCTCGATAACCTTCTGGATAAAATCAGGGTCGAAATAAATTCTGTCTCCCTCGCACCTGTTGCCCGCATCTACGAGCATAGTGCGAATCTCAGGGTCCTCGACCTGCATCCCGAATCGCTGGAGAATCTCAACGCCTTTCTCATGCAGTTTTGCAACCTGGGCATCGCTCAGAACCTTGAGCTGAGGAATATATGCCATACCGTACCTCCTTAAATACCTTGAATATCTTATAAATTCTGTTTTACGCTTGCTTTGATGGTAGCACCAAAGCGTTGAAAAATCAACATTTTGGACTGCCGTTTGCTTTGACATTTACCGCACTTGCTTTTATAATAGGAAAGAAACAAAAAAGCAACAAAGGAGAGAGAAGATGAGCGATATTTTAAACGAGATTTCAACGGCTCTGCAGAAAGGCAAGTCCAAGCAGGTCAAGCAGCTTGTACCGCAGGCTCTCGAAGAGGGGATTCCTGCACAGCAGATCCTCGACGAAGCCCTGCTGGCCGGCATGGGAATCATCGGAGAGCTTTTCAAAAACGACGAGGTGTTCGTGCCTGAGGTCCTCGTGGCGGCAAAAGCCATGAACGCAGGCGTAGCCATTTTACAGCCATACCTCGCTGACGGCGAAAACCAGGTCAAGGACTGGGGACTCTCCTTAGGCTTCGGCCTGCCGGCTCCGGGCCAGAAGACGGTAATCAACCTCGGCTTTGAATACATCCATCGCCA
>JABUTC010000111.1 GCA_021442505.1 Mogibacterium sp.
TCAGGGCGTTCCATATGAGGAGCAGCTGGCCAATAAATTCGGAGAGGTAAAGGCTTTGCTCGACAGCAAGGAGATAAAATACGGAGAACTTCTGCCTATACAGCCGGCTCCGTCGAGATACGAATACAGAAACAAGATGGAGTACACCTTCGGCGACATGGTGAAGGACGGTCCTACGACTCTCGGCATGCACCAGAAGGGTCGATTCATGTCCATCGTTACGGTGGACGAGTGTCAGCTCGTGCATGACGATTTCAACAAAATACTGCGTGGCGTACTGGATTTTGTGAGTGAAAGAGGCTACAGCCATTATCACAAGCGGAAGCATACCGGACTCATGCGCCACCTGATAGTGCGTCGCGGCGTCCGTACGGGTGAGCTTCTCGTAAACATATGCACAACCTCGGAGGAAGGCTTCGACGAGGAAGGCTTCGTAAAGATGATCGGCAAGCTGCCTCTCGAGAACGAGGTTGTGGGGATTTTGCGCACGATAAACGACAGGCTGGCAGATGCCGTTTACTGCGACGAGCTTAAGGTGCTCAGCGGCCGCGATTATTACAACGAAGAGATAATGGGGCTTAAGTTCAGAGTAAGCGCGTTTTCCTTTTTCCAGACGAACGTGGACGCCGTGGAGAATCTCTACACGTATGCCATAAACCTGATTGATGATTTTGCGGATAAGAAGGCCTTCGACCTTTACTGCGGAACGGGCACCATCACTCAGGTGCTGGCGAAAAAGGCGCGGGAGGTCATCGGCGTGGAAATCGTGGAAGAAGCCGTGGAAGCCGCCAGAGAGGCTGCCGCCCTGAACGGCCTGGACAACTGCAGATTCATAGCAGGGGACTGCTTCAAGGTCCTCGATTCCATCGACGACAAGCCGGAGGTTATCGTGGTGGATCCTCCGCGGGTAGGCATCAAGACCGACGCCCTGGACAAGATCATCGGCTACGGCGTGGACCAGATCGTGTACATCTCATGCAATCCAAAGACACTTGTCGAGAATCTGTATTATATGCAGTACTACGGATATGAAGTGGTGTCAGTGAAACCATTTGATAATTTTCCCGGCACGAAACACGTCGAGACGGTATGTTTGCTCAGTAAGGTACAGAAATAAAATATAAGGGTATTCATGAAAAGTTTTGAAATACGTTGAGTTGACAGGTGTGTATTTTTAAATTTTGCAGCGAGGAATGATTGAAAGGCAGGAAAGTTTATGGCTGAAAGTCAAAATATAGAGTGGAAAGAATCATGGAGAGATGAATATCTGAAGTGGATATGCGGGTTCGCTAATGCTCAGGGTGGCGTCTTAAATATAGGTATCAATGACAATGGTGAGCCAGTTGGCCTCAAGAATATTAAATCATTGCTAGAAGATATTCCAAATAAAATAGTGACCTTACTTGGTATTGTCGCAGATGTTAATCTTCAAGAGAAGAATGGTATGGATTATATTGAGATTGTTGTTCCTAAATCAAACATGCCAATCGCTTATAAGGGTGTGTATCATTACCGTTCAGGAAGTACAAAACAAGAATTAAAAGGACAGGCGTTACAAGATTTCCTTTTGAAGAAGCTAGGTATGACTTGGGATGATATGGTCGATGATAGAGCAACGATTGATGATATTAATCCAGAAGCCGTAGCGTATTTTCAGAAGATGGCAGTTGCTAATAAAAGGATGGCAAAAGAAGCTGTTTCTGACGATGTTCAGGTAGTGTTAGAAAATCTGAACTTGATAAATGAAGAAGGAAAGTTAAAGAAAGCTGCGTTACTTTTATTTGGAAAGCAACCTGAGAAGTTCGTATCAGCACCATATTTTAGAATTGGAAGATTTAGAAAAGACGATACGGATTTGATTTTCCAGGATAGCGTGGAATGTGACCTGATAAGAATGGCAGATAGGGTTATAGAATTGTTGAAATCGAAATATTTGATTTCTCCAATTCATTATGAAGGTCTCCAACGAATAGAAAATTTAGAAGTTCCTGAGGATGCACTTAGAGAAGCTATTTTTAATGCGATTATTCATAAAGACTATACCGGTGTTCACATTCAGATGAAGGTATGGGATGACAGGATTGAAATATGGAATGATGGCGGATTGCCATACGATATGTCTATTGAAAAATTGCTTGG
>JABUTC010000112.1:0-1907 GCA_021442505.1 Mogibacterium sp.
CCTTGAGAACATCGCTAATACAACCAAAGGCGTTGAGAAATCATATGCTATTCAGGCCGGTCGTGAGATTCTAGTTGCAGTTAAACCAAATCAGGTTAAGGACGATGAGATTCCAATGCTGGCTAGAGAAATAGCGAAGAAGATTGAGGCAGAACTCGAATATCCGGGACAGATCAAGGTTAATGTAGTTAGAGAGACAAGAGCTACAGAGTACGCTAAATAATGATTTGGCTCCCCTTGCAAAGGGGAGCCTTTTTATAGGAACTTACGATAATGATTTATTTAGACAATAGTGCAACAACAAGACAATATGATGAAGTTACTGAGCTGATGTACAGAATTGCCAAAGACAATTACGGCAATCCGTCATCTCTGCATAATTTCGGCTTTGAAGCAGGAAATGCTCTTTTCAATGCCAGAAGAGAGATTGAAGATACTTTGTTTGGCAACGGCACGGTAATATTCACTTCAAGCGGAACAGAGGCTGACAATATGGCACTTCATTCTGTTTGCAGAAAACTCAGAAGACGCGGAAATAAGATAATAACAACAAAGGTCGAACATCCGGCAATTCTTGAGACGTGCAGAAGACTCGAGGATGATGGTTTTGAGGTAGTATACCTCGACGCAGATGTTGACGGATATGTAGAGCCGCAGCTTGTTAAAGCGGCATTAGATGATAAGACGATACTCGTTTCAGTTATGACTGTTAACAACGAGGTAGGAACGATTGAGGCAGTTGCGCCTATTTGTAAGATTGTGCAGGAATTCAGAAAGCAGAACGGATGCAGAACAGTCTTTCATACTGACGCAGTTCAGGCGTTTGGAAAACTTCCGATGGACGACACTGCTTTTGACCTTATTTCGGCAAGTGCGCACAAGATTCACGGACCTAAGGGAATGGGCTTTCTCTATATGAACAAAGAACTGCAGCTCCCGGCATTCATAACCGGAGGTGGACAGGAGAGCGGTTACAGATCGAGCACAGAGAATGTGCCAGGTATAGCAGGTTTCGGACTTGCATGCAGGATGAGCCATGAAGATATGTTTAAAAGAATGGAGCATGTTGCAAAGGTAAATGATTATCTTTATAGAGGCCTTAAAAGTGAGATAGATGACGTGATGCTCAACGGCCCTGAAGAACTCGGTTTTAACCTGTATGATTACGGCAAGCGCTGTCCTTCGGTTCTCAATATGTCTTTCCTTGGAACAAGGGGCGAAGTGCTGCTTCATACTTTAGAACAGGACAAGATTTATGTATCGACAGGCTCTGCCTGCCACTCGCACAAGACCGGTGACAGCCATGTACTTCAGGCAATGTCATTAACGCATAAGGAAATTGAAGGTGCGATAAGATTCAGCTTTTCAGAATTCAACACAATTGATGAGATGGATGAAGTAATAGATAAAACAAAGAAGGCTGTTACGAAATTCAGGAAGCTGGGAAGTTTTAGATAGGAGACATACTGCAAAATGAGTGAAATGGAAAAGAACCTCTATATAGTTCGTTGCGGTGAGGTTGCGCTGAAGGGCATGAACAGACCTTATTTTGAGAGAATCCTTCTCGAAAGAGTGAAGGCTGTTATTAACTGCTACGAGGGAACAGAGGCACATTGGAAGAACGGATTGATGCTTGTTCGTATAGATTCGAGAGTTCCTATGCAGGAAGTTGTCAAGAAGTGCTCGAAGGTTTTCGGTGTAGCTTCTGTAAGCCCTGCCGTAGAGGCCCCTAAGGATATTGATGAAATTGGAAAAGCCGCTTCGGAATTTATGATGAGAATCATAGAGGAAGAGGGGATAAAGACTTTTAAGGTAAAAGGTAAGCGTGCCGACAAGACTTTCCCGGTAGAGTCACCGGAGATTGGAAGAATCGTTGGAGCGATTATATTAAAAACCTGCAAAGTGCT
>JABUTC010000112.1:3254-5372 GCA_021442505.1 Mogibacterium sp.
GATGAAGAGGCTAAGAAGAGAGACCATCGTAAGATTGGAAAAGAAATGGATCTTTTCATGATTTGCGACGAAGGTCCTGGATTC
Organism: Mogibacterium sp.; assembly: GCA_021442505.1. Lineage (GTDB taxonomy): Bacteria > Bacillota > Clostridia > Peptostreptococcales > Anaerovoracaceae > Crickella. The sequence goes on from JABUTC010000112.1 coordinate 3,339, forward strand.
CCGTTCTTTATGCCTAAGGGAATGATTATCAGAAATGAGCTGGAGACTTTCTGGAAGGAACAGCATTACGTAAGAGGTTATGACGAGATTAAGACACCTCTTATTCTCAACGAGCAGCTTTGGAGAACATCAGGACACTGGGATCATTACAAGGATAATATGTACTTCACAGAAATTGATGAAGAAGCATATGCCGTAAAGCCAATGAACTGCCCGGGCTCAATCCTTGCTTACAAGAGAAAACTCTGGTCATATAAGGAACTCCCTGTAAGATATGCAGAACTTGGTCAGGTTCACAGACACGAACTTTCAGGAACTCTTCACGGACTTATGAGAGTAAGAACGTTCGTACAGGACGATGCTCATATCTTTATGCTTCCGGAGCAGACAAGGGACGAGGTTACTAAAGTAATTCAGCTCTACGATGACCTGTACAAGCTGTTCAACCTTCCATATCACATTGAGCTTTCAACAAGACCTGAAAATTCAATGGGAACAAAGGAAGAGTGGGATACAGCAGAAGCTGCACTCAAGGATGCTATTGAGTCAATCGGAGCACCATATGTAATAAATGAGGGTGATGGAGCATTCTATGGACCTAAGCTTGACTTCCACCTTGAGGATTCCATTGGCAGAACATGGCAGTGCGGTACAATTCAGCTTGATATGCAGATGCCTCAGAACTTTGATTTAACATACATCGGACCTGACGGTGAGAAGCACAGACCTCTTATGATTCACAGAGCAGCATTAGGCTCAGTTGAGAGATTCATTGGAATCCTTATCGAGCATTTTGCAGGAAAGTTCCCACTCTGGCTCGCACCTGTTCAGGTTAAGCTCTGCACAGTAACAGACGCAACTGTTCCATATGCCGAAGAACTTGCAGCAAAGATTCTTGAGGCAGGAATCAGAGTCGAGCTTGATACAAGAAACGAGAAGATCGGATACAAGATAAGAGCAGCAAGAAACGAAAGAGATTCATACATCTGCGTTCTTGGAGAGAGAGAAGCTGAGGACAATACAGTTTCAGTAAGATCAATCAAGGAAGGTGAACTCGGAACTATGCCGGTTGACGAGTTTATCGCTAAGTTGACTGAAGAGATTATAACAAAGGCTTTGTAGGGTGCAGATATGGCTATCAAGTACAAAAGAGTTCTTATTAAATTAAGCGGCGAAGCACTTGCAGGAGACGACAAATTTGGTGTTAATCCTGATATGACGCTAAAGACAGCGGCTCAAATCAAAGAGATTCGCGACATGGGAGTGCAGGTTGGCATTGTAGTCGGCGGAGGTAATTTTTTCCGTGGAAGAACGGGGAAAAGCATCGACAGACCGACGGCAGACTACATGGGGATGCTGGCAACAGTTATGAATGCGCTCGCACTTCAGGATTCACTGCTTTCAATCGGCTGTGAGGCAAAGGTTATGACTGCGATTGAAATCAGAGATATGGCTGAAGGTTATGCGAGAAGAAAAGCGCTCGACTATCTCGATGAAGGGAAGGTTGTAATCTTCGGAGGAGGAACAGGAAGCCCGTTTTTCACCACAGATACAACTGCAGCACTCAGGGCTGCAGAGATTGGTGCAGATGTGCTTCTGCTTGCGAAGAATATCGACGCTGTATATTCAGCTGATCCTAAAGAATATCCGGATGCTGAGAGATTCGAAGAACTTACCTATATGGATATCATAGAGAAGGATCTTAAGGTTATGGACTTGACAGCTGCTACACTTTGTAAAGATAACGGGACTAAGATATATGTTTTCGCCCTGGCAGAAGAGGGCAATCTTATGAGAGTTGTTAACGGCGAGAACGTCGGAACACTGATACAGTAACAATCGGAGGAAAGATTATGTCACACAGCAAGAAAACTCTTGAAGAGAGAATAGAGAAGACTTATGAGATTCTCAAGGAGAACCTTAATACTGTAAGAGCGGGCAGAGCTAATCCTGCACTTCTTGACAATCCGAATGACAGTGAGAAGGGCGTAAGTTTTGTCTGGCAGAAAACGCTTAGTTAAGTGAAAGCCGGAT
>JABUTC010000113.1 GCA_021442505.1 Mogibacterium sp.
CTTCTGCTGGCATTCATACCGTTTGCTGAAATCATCAACGAGTTCCAGAAGATATACTTCCGAAGCAGGCTGAACAACCAGTCCTTCGCATACTCGAACACAATGGGTGCGTTCTTCGTTGTTGTTTTCTCAGTGACGGGCGCGTTCCTCGGCGGAATAAAAGGCCTCATACTCGGCCGTTACATTGCAGCATTTACAACGGCACTGATTACACAGCGCTGGTTGAAAGCACCGATATTTTTTACCGCGCCAAACAGCAAAGGAATCGAAAAGTCGTTTATGTACAGAATGTCAGTTGTATCTATGTGCAACAACGGCTTATCAGAACTGCTGTATCTGTTCGACATACTCTGCATCAGCGAAATAATGGGCGGCGCAGATGTAGTTGCGGACTACAAGGTTGCGATTGTTATTCCAACGGCTTTGGTATTTATTCCGGCCTCGTTGATTATATACGTATACCCGTATTTCTCGATGAACAACAAGAACAAGAAGTGGCTTAAGAAAAACACATGGCTGCTTCTCGGCGGAATGGCGATATTCAATGCCCTTGTAACTTTGTTCCTGATAGCTTTTGCGCCACAGATAATATCGATAATTTTCGGAAAACAGTACCTTACGGCAGTCAGCATATTCCGCGTTTCGGCGATGGGATACTTTTTCACAGGAACCCTGAGGACAATTTTCGGAAATCTACTGGTGACACAGCGTAGAATCAGGTTTAATTTCTTTGCTTCGTTGACTGCAACGATTGTCAACATAGGAAGCAATTATGTGCTGGTACTCAAGATGGGTGCAATCGGTGCCGCATGGACGACCTTGCTGGTATCGGCGCTTTCAGGAATAGCTTTTGCAATTTACTACTTCTATATAATTAACAAGCTGGATGATGAAGTAGAGGAGGGATAAAAATGTTTGGTTGGATAGCAACAACTGAGAATCTTTCGAATATGGACGCTGCCTGCATTGAAAATACGCAGCTGTCTAAAATCGGAAAATATACTTTTATTATGAATAACAACCGGCGCTTCCCTAAGGATGTCGTTTTCCTCGAGACGGAGAAATACTTCTACCTCATCGACGGTGTTGTGCTGAACAGAGTTGAACTCGAAGAGGAGTACGGCTGCGAGTTCAAGGATGTCGTTCAAAAACTTTATGCCGAGGGCGGGGACTTGTTGCCAGGTTCGCTGAGAGGCTGCTTCACCGGTTGTGTTCTTGATAAGGAGAGCGAGGAACTGTTCGCGTTCACGAACCAGACTGCTGACGGAGGACTGTTCTACAGCACGGATAAGAAAATTTTCGGAAACAATTTCGAGTGGATTCTTCATGTTCTGAGGGCTGTTGGTGCCGAGGTTTCGCTCGACGAGCAGGCTGTTCTGTACATGTGCACTTTCGGCTACATGCTCGACTCGACGACCTATGCAAAGAATGTAAAAAGAGCGATGCCCGGCGAGTGTTTTAAGCTTGCAGACTCGCTCGAGAAGCACTACTACCATAAATTTGACAACACCAAAACTATCAATATGACCGAGCAGGAGTACATCGAGCACATCGACTTCCTGTATCGCAGAGCGATAAAGCGCGAGTTCGACAAGGACGCTGAATACGGCTACACATCAATCGTGGACCTGTCCGGCGGTCTTGACTGCAGAATGATTAACTATGTCGCAAAATCGATGGGATATAAGAATATCGTTAACGTTTCTTTTAGCCAGGTTTACAGCGACGAGTACAAGGCTATGATTGAGCTGTCGAGAAACCTGGGCTTCAGGCTTTTCCACTATCCGCTCGACAACGCGAGACATCTCTTCGATGTAGATAAAATCACTAAGCACAACTATGGTCTTTCAATCTATTCAGGCGCCGGTGCGATGATGTCGGTTATGGAAAATCTTTCTTTCTCATACTACGGCCTTGAGCACGGTGGAATTATGGGCGACATGGCAGAAGGAATTTTCCCTGGCGGTGAATACACAGAACATGTAGCACCGACTTTCGAAGAAGGCATGCCTATTTGTCGCATTCTCGGCTTTGACGACCTTGACCCGGCGGTAATTGAGGAGTTCC
>JABUTC010000114.1 GCA_021442505.1 Mogibacterium sp.
CTGAAATTCTAACTCAGGTGAAGCAAGATATAAGAAGATGAATAAAAGAAGCCTCCCCGGTGGACCGCCCCAGATTATACGGACAGCACAAAAAAGCCCCCTGTGTAGGGATATGAAATTTTAAGCAACATACTGGCGTCTCAATTCCAGAGGCGTCAGTTTTGTTTTGGTCTGGATACGCTGGTTGTTGTAGAAGAAGATGAAATCGTCGATTAGCTCTCTCGCTTCTGCCAGCGTGGCGATCTTAGTGCGGTAGATGCACTCTGTTTTGAGAATGGAGAAGAAGTTTTCAGCCAACGCGTTGTCATAAGGGTTACCGCGTCTTGACATCGACGGAGTTATGCCGTATCGTTGAGTCAGCTTGAAATATGCTTGCGATGTGTATTGAAAGCCCTGGTCACTGTGGAGCTGCAACTCTGCAGTGACCTTTTCCTTTCTCCTGGCAGCTTTGATCGTGTTCAACACCAGATTGATGTTCTGCTTCGAACCGGTGTTGTAGGCCACAATACTGTTGTCGTACAGATCACGGATGATGGAAAGATAGAGGAATCCCTGCCCGGTGCGAATGTAAGAGATATCCGTTGCCCATTTCTGGTTTGGGTGTTCCGCCGTGAAGTTTCTGTTCAGCAGGTTGGGATAGCGGTGCAGAGCTTCTCCGTACTTTACATACCGTTTTCTGCGGATAACGGACAACAGATTGTACTTATTCATTACCCGAAGTACCGTTTTGGGATTGCAATGTATGCCGTTCCGCTCTAACCAGATATGCACTCGTCGGTAACCATAGGTGTTCCTGCACTCTGTCTGGCATTCTCTGATTTTCTCGGCCAACGGCAGATCCTTTGCGGGAACATCCATGCGACGGACGTAATCGTAGTACCCGCTGCGGGAAACGTCGAAGAAACGGCACATTTCGCTGATACCGTACTTCTCCCGATGACGGTAGATAACCTTATACTTGACGCTGGCCCTCACTCCTTTCCGGTAAGCGAGAGAAAATCCCGCATAAGTTCGTTTTCCATCTTTAAGCGTTTATTCTCACTTTTGGCCAATCTTATCTGCCGCTTGTAATACTCTACCTTGTTTTCTTCCGTAAGCTCGTAATCTTTTCGTGGGCGTCCTGTTGGTAGAGTTGGTATTCCTTTTGCCTGCTTCTCTATCCTTCTGTTGTACCGATTTACCCAGTTCTTTATCTGCTCTTTCGTTAATCCCAATTCTTCCGCTATTTCTCGCCGACTCTTTCCGGCTTCCCTCATTGCTATGATAATTGCTTCATTATCTCGCAGTTTTTGCTTTGTCATAGTAACGCCCCCTATGTAGTCTATTTTCCTACATAGGGGGCGTTTTGTCTATTGTCCGTTTTTCACGGTTCGGTCCACAATGCCGACAGGCTTCCTTGTTTCTTATTGACCTGGCTCACCGAACCATGTAGTCTGCCAGAATCTCCTCCAGCCAGTCGTAGTCCGTTCCGAGGCCATAAAAGAAGGAAGTTCCAAATTTTTCATTCATGTCCTTAATGGCCTGCTCTCTGAACTGTTTCCCTTCATCACTTTCTAGGCAGATTGGAGCATGCTCTACCATTCCATACAGACGGTACGCAGGGAGATTTATACACTCACTGTATTCTTCACAACACGCTTCGCCCAGGACTTGTCGGTGCAGTCGACATCTTCCCAGTCTTCGTCCATCTCGCACAGCACATAGCCCGAAAAAGTCCCAATCTGCTGCAGATAATTCGTAAAGAAGTCGGTAATGGAGAAGAAGGTTCTTTCAGGTATGTCAAGCCGTGCCTTGCGCCCGTCAGGGAGCTCATAAGTCTTTTGCTTCGCCATACCATTTTCCTCCTTGGTGTTTCGTTATCAGCTGATGGTCAGAGTATATCGTATCCCTGGAAGCAAAACAAGGTCGACCGATAGCACAATCGGGTCGACCTTGTTTGCGCGCTTTCTCCATTTAGGTCAAAACAAAAACCCCGCAGTCTTGCGACTACGAGGTTTATGGTGGACGATACAGGACTTGAACCTGTGACCTCCCGCACGTCAAGCGGATGCTCATAC
>JABUTC010000115.1 GCA_021442505.1 Mogibacterium sp.
CCCATTGAGGCAATGAACGCAATGATAAAAGAGACGGCAGAGATAGATGCTGACTTCGTTGCTCTCCAGGAGGTCGACTTTGATTCAACAAGGTCGTATCACGTGGACGAGAGGCAGATGGTGTTTGACGCATTTAAAGACAGGTCCGGCACCTTTGCCATAAACTTCGAATCGCCTTATCTTTTCTATCCGATACTGGAGCCGCACGGCATATCAAATTCCGGACTTCTGACAATGTCAAAGTTCGAGATGCAGTCGAGTCTCAGAAGGAGTCTGCCGATACAGCAGGATCTGGGCAGGTTCATAGACCTTGACCGCTGCTATGATGTTGTGAAATTCAACACTGACAACGGCAAGGAGTTAGTACTTATCAATCTGCATCTTTCGGCGTACACAACGGACCCTACGATTGCCGACCAGCAGCTCGATATGCTGTACGCCCAGATTACAGAGGAATACAGCAAAGGAAACTATATAATCTGTTCGGGAGATTTTAACAAGGACATGCTCGGAAACTCAGCGGAGATTTTCCCTTGTACAGACAATAAGAGCGAAAGGAACTGGGCAACACCTTTCAAGGAGGACAAGCTGCCTGAGCATTTCAAGGTTGCTAAACCTGTGGATTTGAATAATCCTGTAGCGAGCTGCAGAGATTCAAATATTCCGTATGAGAAAGGAGTATCCTTCCTTATTACAAACGATGCATTTATCGTATCGGACAATATTGAGGTTATTAAAGCCGACTGCATAGATCTGGCATTCGAGTGGTCGGATCACAATCCTGTATATATGCAGTTTAAGCTTAAGAAATAGACCTGTTGGAAAGGATGAAGAAAGGGGGCTTAGAAGCCTCCTTTTACAATGGCTTTGTACGGATAAAAGTACGAAAGAAGATTTGACTTTAGTGCATTAAAGTGATAAAGTGATAAAGCGCACAAGGGATGCTTGTGCCTTTTTACAGAAATCAAATTCATGGGATAAGGAGATGCAAATGGATTTCAGATACAATGACGTGTTAAGCAGCAGAGAGAGAATGATTTTCGAACTCAGACTTATATATGCGGAAAGAGGATATGTTCCGTATAAGATGAGCAAGTTTGAGGAGTACGATCTTTACGGCAAGAACAGAGACTTCCTGCTTTCCGACAAGGTAATCACTTTTACCGACACAAACGGAAAGCTCATGGCTCTGAAACCGGACGTTACGCTTTCTATTATAAAAAACACAAACAACGCAAACGGCAGTGCCGGTGAGGACTATATTGAAACCTCGGTGCAGAAGCTCTATTACAACGAGAGTGTCTACAGAGTTGCAAAGAGCACGGATTCTTTTAAAGAAATTATGCAGGTCGGCGCTGAGTGCATTGGTGATGTCGGCATTGAGGAAATCACCGAGATGCTTGAGATGGCGGTTCTGAGCATGGGAGTCTGCAAAAGCGATGCGGTTCTTGATGTATCGAACCTCGACATTCTGTCGAAGATTCTTTCCGAGGCCACAGAGTCCGGCAAGGTGCTTGACAAAATCCTCAAATGCATAGAGGACAAGAACATTCACGGCATTAAGGATATCTTCAGGGCCGGAGAAATAAGTGACGAATCCGCTAAGGCAATCATAGAACTGATCGGACTCTACGGAAAAGCTGACGAAATTCTCGACTATCTCCCGACGTACGCAAAGAAGTACGGCGTTGAAGAAGAAGCGGAAGATTTTCGCCGTATAATAAACGCACTTCCTGATGAAGTCAGAGCAAAAATCATTATCGACTTCTCGGAAGTTGGCGACATGAGTTACTATAACGGAATCATTTTCAAAGGATTCGTTGAAGGAATTCCGGGAGAGGTTCTTTCGGGCGGACAGTATGACAAACTGCTTCGCAAGATGAAGAGAAAAGCGAGCGGAATCGGTTTCGCTATCAATATGGATGTGCTCGAGCGTGTAGACACATTTGATAGCGATGTGGAAGAAATCGAGAAGATTATCGCTGAGCGTGATGCTGAGAGAAGGATGCTCAATGTGGCGCTTCCTAAGGGAAGGCTCGG
>JABUTC010000116.1 GCA_021442505.1 Mogibacterium sp.
GTGTAGCATAAAAAAGTTTGACTTTTTGTGTCCAAGATATTGACATAAGACCATGTAAGAAGCGATCTAACTGCAGAAGGAAAGATGTATGCGGTAAAGATTGCACGAGGAAGTCCGATGTTTATTGTAAGATTTGTCCATCTTGCAATTCGAACTGTTGTGACTTCATAGAAGAAGTATGTACGGCTAAGTTTAGAGTTCCTTACGTTTGCAATAGTTGTGAAACAATTGGTAAATGTAGTCTTCTAAAAAACATCTACGATGCGGAGCACGCTCATATGAAAGCTCACGAATCCATATCACAGTCCAGAAGTGGATTGTGTGTATCAGAAAATGAAGTATCTAGACTTAATAAAATAATTTCTACTTTAGTTCAGAATGGACAGTCAATTCATCAAATCTATGTAAATAATAAAGAGGAACTAATGTGTAGCGAGAAAACTATATACAATTACATCGATGCCTGTCTTTTTGATGTAAGGAACATTGATCTTCCAAGGAAAGTTAGATTTCGCGAGCGTTATAAAAAGCCAGAATTTAAAATAGACAAAGGCTGTCGCATCGGCCGTAATTATGAGGCATTTAATGCATTTATTGATAAAAATCCTGACACAGCTGTCGTGCAGATGGATTCCGTTATTGGAACTAAAGGTGGAAAATGTCTACTTACAATTCACTTTGTAGAGTCGAGTTTTATGTTGGCATTTCTCAGAGAAGCCAATACATCTAAATCAGTAATAGATATATTTGAAACTCTATATAAAACTCTTGGGAAAGATCTTTTCAAAAAACTATTTCCGGTTATTCTTACTGATAATGGTAGTGAATTCTCTAATCCTAAAGCGATAGAATACAGTACAGAGAAATTAAAACAACTACGTACGAAGGTATTTTACTGTGATGCTGGTAGTCCTTATCAAAAAGGTGCAATTGAGGTAAATCATGAATTGATTCGTAGAGTTATTCCAAAAGGAAAAACATTCAATGAAATGACACAAGAAGATATTAACTTAATGATGAATCATATTAATTCTTATAAAAGAAAAAAGCTGAACAACCGTAGCCCATACGAAGCGTTCAGCTTTTATTATGGAGAAGAAGTTTTACATAAACTTGGATGTTCATTGGTTGCAGCCAATAACATCATTTTAAAACCAGCTCTTCTCAAAAAATAAAACTAAAACAGTGCCGCCAACAATCCTATAAATTCCGAAAATATGGGGTGGATTCTCCGATTACAAAAAAAATCGAGAGGGAGTTGACCTCCCTTTGGCATGTCTGTAAAAATTATCATACTCGGAAGATGACGGTTTGAACAGATCGCATTTCGTTTACAAAAGCCGCATCTCATTTACAAAACTGGCATCTGGTGTACAAAACTGGCGTTTCGTTTACAAATATTTACTTTTAAATTTTCAAACAAGCATCTCGGTTTACAACTCAGCATTTGTTTCTCTCTTCTAATCGAGAGTGTACATCCGACGCACCGTATAACACTGCAATGACTGTGACTACGTTCAGATTAACAACATAACAAACCAGATAGTTGTCTACAACCATTCTTCTAATTCCAAGAGAATGTTCCGGCTCAGCATCAAATATTCGAAATCGTTCCGGGAACGAATCCAATTTCAAAATCGCATCAGCAATGCGATCATACTGACCTCTGGCATTCTCTGGAGCCAACAACTTATAAGTTATATAATTATATATATTCTCCATATCAGCCAGAGCATCATCTGTAATACGTACCGCATATCGATTCATTGGAAATTGTTCTCCCTGAATTTACTAAATGCAGCTGCAGCATTCTGTGTTTTGCCTTCTTTATAGGAATGATATCCTTTCATGATTTTGGCATGCATCTCAGCTTCTGTCATTTGAGATGCATCCAGACTAACAGGTGCTTTGGGCAACGTAACCGAAAACGGTATTCCTCCGGATAAAACAACCTGATTCAAAAACATATCAACTGCAACAGACATAGGAATCCCTAATTTGGATAAAACAGATTCTGCATCTTT
>JABUTC010000117.1 GCA_021442505.1 Mogibacterium sp.
ATGATGATTTAAGAAGGGGAATACCTACAAATCACAAAGTGTTTGGCGAGGATATGGCCATACTTGCAGGAGACGGTCTTTTAAATACGGCAGCTCAGATTATGAGTGAAGAGCTTACAAAGTATTTAAATGACACTGATAAACTTAAAAATCATATCAATGCGCTTAATACAATAATTAAAAGTGCAGGAGTACAGGGAATGGTGGCCGGTCAGGTTGCAGATGTTGAGAATCAGTACGGTGACGCAGATGCCGAACTCGTTGATTTCATTGAAGCAAATAAAACAGGCAGACTTCTTTCAGCACCTGTAATTGCAGGACTTCAAATTGCAGGAGCAGGCAATGAAGTTGTAAAGGATTTTGAGATATATGCAGCAAATCTCGGAAAAGCCTTTCAGATTTCAGACGACATTCTCGATGAAGAGGGTGATGAGAAGTCTATGGGTAAAAGGCTTAGAAAAGACCAGGATGCGGGTAAATGCAGTTATGTTTGCGTGCACGGTATGGACGCTGCAAAAGCAAAACTCAGAGAGCTGACAAATGAAGCCATTTTGACACTTTCAAAATATGGCAGCGAAGCTGACTTTTTTACCGATCTTGTTGTAAAACTCGAATCCAGAGAGGCATAACAAAATGAATTATGATATTGAAAAGGATAATCTTTTAAATATTGTTAAGACCGCGTCTTTTGATGAGCTGAATTTTTTATGTGCAGATATTCGCGAGTTTCTTGTTGACAAGGTTTCCAACTCAGGTGGTCATCTTGCTTCAAACCTCGGTGTTGTAGAACTTACAGTTGCTCTTCACAGAGTCTACAACAGTCCTACAGATAAAATTATCTATGACGTAGGTCATCAATCATACGTGCACAAGATTCTGACCGGCAGAGCTGATAAGTTCGACTCTCTTCGTCAATATAAAGGACTTAGCGGTTTTCCTAAATGCCGCGAAAGTGAACATGATATATATGAGACCGGTCATAGCAGCACGTCGATTAGTGCGGCTCTTGGACTTGCAACCGCAAGAGATTTAAGCGGCGAAAACTATGAGGTTGTTGCAGTGATAGGTGACGGCTCCATGACAGGCGGTGTTGCTTATGAAGCCTTGAATAATCTTGGTGCAAGCGGTCGTAATATGAAGATCATTCTGAATGATAATGGCATGTCCATATCCAGAAATGTTGGAGGTGTTTCAACATATCTGAGTCAGATCCGAGCTTCTGAAAAATATATGGATGCCAAGTCATATATAAGAACTGCTTTAAAGAAAGTTCCTGTTGTCGGAGATTCTTTAACAGAAGGAATTTCAACGACAAAAGAAAAGATCAAGCATTCGGTTCTTGGAGACACCGGTCATATTTTTGAGGATTTGGGCGTTAAGTATTTAGGTCCTTTTGACGGCTATGATATCGAACTGTTGTGCGATGCATTTGAAGCCGCAAACAGAATTAACGGGCCGGTAATCATTCATGTAATAACAAAAAAAGGAAAAGGTTATGAATGGGCCGAAAAATATCCTAGAAAGTTTCATGGAATTGCTCCTTTTAATAAACTTGACGGTAATTTATTATCGAAATCCAACAGCCCAAGTTACTCAAAAGTGTTTGGCGAGTGTGTTACACGCATAGCTGAAAGAAACGAAAAAGTAGTAGCCATAGCCGCTGCAATGGGCACTGCGACCGGGCTTGGTCCATTTTACGAAAGTTTTCCTAACAGATACTTCGACGTCGGTATAGCAGAAGAACACGCAACTGTTTTTGCTGCCGGTCTGGCAAAGAACGGCTACGTTCCCGTTGTTGCTATTTATTCAAGTTTTCTACAGAGAGCAATAGATTTTCTTATTGAAGATATCTGTCTGCAGAACCTGCATGTTGTTTTTGCATTAGACAGGGCAGGCTTGGTGGGCGCTGATGGCGAAACCCATCATGGTCAATTTGATCTTTCATATTTATCTATGATTCCAAATATGACTATCCTTACCCCGGCAGATGGTAAACAGTTGGAG
>JABUTC010000118.1 GCA_021442505.1 Mogibacterium sp.
CCCATGGAGCGCGAAAAAGAGCGTGAAGACGAAGTAACTCGTCTTAACTCGTTAGTCGAATTAAAAGGCGCACCGGATTTTTCCGATGCGCCTCTGGCCTTCTTATAAGCGAAGTGATTTTCGTGCACAGCACGAAAGCACGCGCGTGCAAACCCTTGGAATATGTGGGTTTTATTTATTCCAGCAGCCACTTGGAAATATCAACAATTCTTATACCCTCGTACTGATATTCCTCATGTCGGGTATTGGCAATCAGCATTTTAGGGCAGGCGTCACGAATCGCCAGCAGCGGTGATACCTCACGGGTGAAGGTTTTTTCATCACTGATGTTGTCGGAGACCTGAATATAGATTTTCTCGCTGCGCTTGATGGCAACAAAATCAATTTCCTTTTTATACAGTACACCGACATACACCTCGTACCCGCGTCGAAGCAATTCCAAAGCCACTATATTCTCCATGACCCTGCCGTAATCCATATTCTTGGTACCAAGCTTTGCATATCGGAAGCCGTGGTCACTGAGATAGTACTTGTCATTTGTAGTCAGATACTTCTTGCCGTGAATGTCATAGCGGCGAATGCGATAGAAGGCAAACGCATTGCAGAGATACTGTAGATAGCTTCCGACTGTTTTGTGGTTGATTTTGTCTTTATTTCCGGTCAATGTGTCTGCGATGCTGCGGGCAGAAACCAGGTTTGCTATGTTATCCATCATGAAGTCCGCTATGCGGTCCAACAGTTCAACATTTCGGATCTTATACTTCTGCCGGATATCCCGGACGATGAGTGTGCTATAAACATCGGACAGATAGTTAAACTTGTCACCCCGATTTTTATAGAGATAGGAACCGGCCATACCGCCTTCGGTAAGGTATGTTTCGAAGGCTGAATAAGAATCTGTATACCCGAAGTATTTCATATATTCCGCAAAAGAAAAAGGGAATATGCTGATTTCAAAGGTTCGCCCGGTGAACAGGGTAGCCAGATCCGAGCTGAGCAGAAAGGCATTGGATCCGGTAATGTAAATTTCATATTTCTCTGATGCATGGAGCCCGTTGATAGCCTTTTCAAAATCCCGGCACATTTGAACCTCATCAATCAGAACAATATTATCCCTTCCCTGCTGATATTGGGAATTGACGAAATCGTACAGAGGGCGATAGCTCAGGTACGCATCATATTCAGGCATATTGAAGTTGATATGAATGATGTTGGCATTCGGATTCGTTTTTTGGATATGGTCTCTGAATGCCTCAAGCAGCTTTGACTTGCCACTTCGGCGTACACCTGTGATTACCTTAATGTCAGGTGTCCCCATGACAGATAGCAATTTGTTCAGGTATTCAGTTCGTTCAATCAGCTTCATTCCCTGTTCCTCACCATTTCCTTCGATAATAGTTTACACATATTGTAGCGTTTCTATTTCCCAAAATCAATATTTTTTCTGTTTTGGGAAATAGAAAAACGCCTGGTTATATCTCTTGCGGCGATTGTTCTCGAGGCAAACTATGTAGTATTCACCTTTGCAAGATAACCCTTAAACGTCAGATTACTTGTCGGCCGGGCAATGTTTAAATTTCTATTTATGATTTTTAAAACCTGTTTCCCACCGATCCCTCTTCTCGGGATGAGCTTATCTGCCCTGAAACACTGAGTGAATTCACGTGTCAGGATCGGCAGCCCCCGCCTTTTCAGCGGCAGTCCCCGCCTTTGCAGCGGCAGCCTCCGCCGCATCCCATAACATAACAAAAGACGCACCGGATTTTTCCGATGCGCCTCTGACCTTCTTTTAAGCGAAGTGAACGCCGCCGTAGAGTGCCACGCGCTAAAGCGCTGCACTCTTGGCGGGGGACCTTCCATTGCTCTGTCAGGAAAACTTTCTCCTACATATGAAAAGAGACGCACAACTGCGCGTCTCTTGTTCTTTCGAAAGTTTTCCTGCCAATCGCAAGGATAGGTCTCCCTAACGCTTTGAGAACTGGCTTGCTCTACGAGCTT
>JABUTC010000119.1 GCA_021442505.1 Mogibacterium sp.
GTGTATACGTTGCATATTTTATGAGGATGTTGTATTATTTGTGTATTAATAGGAAACTGGGAGGCATATATGCTGAAAAGAAAGTTTATGGATACCCTTGAAATGTGGAAGAATACGAAGGATAAAAAATGTCTTCTGGTTAAGGGGGTAAGACAATGCGGTAAGACCTTTATTATAAGAGAGTTCGGAAAAGCCAATTATGAGAATTTCATAGAGATTAATTTCATCAGTAAGCCGGAACTTAAAAATGCTTTTAATGGCAATCTTGATGTTGACACTATGATTCAAGGCGTCAAATTACTGATGGGAAATGTGAATTTTGTGCCGGGGAAGACACTTCTGTTTCTTGACGAAATACAGGATTGCCCTAATGCGAGGACATCACTGAAGTTCTGGGCTGAGGACAATCGTTTTGATGTAGTGGCTTCCGGATCACTGCTCGGAATAGATTATAAAGATATTGTTTCAATACCGGTAGGATATGAGATTCAGGTTGATATGTATCCTTTGGATTTTGAAGAATTCCTGTGGGCGGTGGGCGTTCCATCCGATTTAATAGAAGGAATGGGAAGACATATATCAGGAGAAGAGGTAATTCCCGACGCCGTTCATTACGCCATGCTAAAGCGCTTTAAGGAATATCTTGCAGTTGGGGGAATGCCTGATGTTGTCAACGCATATATAGAAACAAAGGATTATCAACAGGTACAGAATGTACAAGACAGAATTCTCAGAGATTATCAGGATGATATCGCCAAATATGCAAACAATTCGGATAGAATAAAAGCAAGAAACTGCTATATGTCAATTCCGGCACAACTCAGTAAAGAAAACCATAAATTTCAGTATTCTGTTGTCGAGAAAAAAGGAACCGCCAGAAAATTTGAGAGCAGCATAGACTGGTTGCTGGAAGCCGGAATGGCTGTGGCTTCATATAACGTTTCTGCACCGTCATTCCCATTGATAGCATACAAGAAGCCTGACCAGTTCAGGATTTACCTGAGTGATATAGGATTGTTTACTGCAATGTTCGGCTTTCAAATGAAACAGGCGATACTTACAGATACGCTTGAAGGACCTGCTAAAGGAGGAATATACGAGAGCGCTATTGCAGACCTGCTGTATAAGGCCGGCAATAAGCTATACTATTACAAAAGAGAGGACTCAACACTTGAAATTGAGTTTTTAACGGAAAGGGATGCTAAGGTTGTTCCTGTAGAAGTCAAGGCGAAAAAAGGAGCGAGTCGGTCCCTGAATGAGATCCTCAAGAGGGACAGCATAAGTGTAGGATACAAATTGACTTCTCAGAATGCAGGCGTTGTCGAAAAGAAAATTACATTGCCTCTTTATATGGGGATGTGCATTGCAGCAGTTAAACGATGAAGTAAAGACCTTTTGTGAAAATATGTGATATAATATAATGTGTTGGAGTTTTTTATAGAGAGGAGCTTAAGAGAGATGAATGCAAATGTAACTACGGAAAACGGCACCATGACGGCGTACATAGAAGGGCGTCTGGATTCTTCCAATGCAGTGGAATTCGATAATATGCTGCAGGAGAAAATGGACGGCGTATCGGAAATCATAATGGATCTTACAAAACTTCGCTACATGTCCAGCGCCGGTCTGCGTGTACTCCTGTCTTTGCAGAAAAAGATGAATGCAGAGGGCGGCAGCATGGTTGTTAAGAACCCGAGTCAGATGGTTATGGACGTATTCGAAGCTACAGGCTTCGATACTATACTGACGATTGAACAAGGAGAATAGAATTATGACTGTTAATATGGAAAATCTGTCAATGACGGGAAAAGCCAATTACTATAAGGTGATGAGCGGCCAGCAGGCATATGCCGAGTTTCAGCAGATGTCACAGGAGCCTATGAAATATAACGAAGAGCTTCTGATGAAAATCCTCGAGGACAACAAGGATACGGAGTACGGCAAAAAGTACGA
>JABUTC010000011.1:0-1696 GCA_021442505.1 Mogibacterium sp.
TTTTCATGTAATTCTCTTCTATATTTAATAAGTTCGAAGCCGGAAGTTGCGAGCTGCATATCATATACATTCAAAGTTGCTTCATCAAACTGATTTCTGGCATCCTTCAGAATCGAATTCTTATGCTTCAGCGCTTCATTGTATCTTCTGAACTGCTCATAATATCCCGGTCTGATTTGAGATATATCTCTGTTAATGAAATTTCTTCTCTTTTCCGGATTATCTTTGATGAGTCTTAAATCTTCAGGCGAAAAAATAACAACCACAATATTATTAAGAAGCTCGGACATATTGCGAAGCGCCTTTCCGTCCTTGCTTATCATTTTCTTGCCGTTGCTATTTAATATTATTTCTAATTTTTTCTCTATTTCCTGGCTTTCGATAAGAGCTTCTATACTTCCATGCTCATGTCCGAAACTTACTAGTTCGCCGGAATTGTTTGTTCTGAAACTCCTGCCAAAAGAACATATATAAACTGCTTCTGCGAGGTTTGTCTTACCCTGAGCATTTTCACCTATAACAATGTTTCTGGAATCATTAAAATCCAGCTCCTCATTATCATAATTTCTGAAATTCTGCAGTTTAATTTTTTTTACTTTCATTAAATTTCCAGATATACAGATTTAATTAATTTCTTAAATTTATTACTAATTAATTCTGATTGGCAGTACTACGTACTTGTACTTATTTCCCTTAAGCGGCTTGATGATACATGGAGAAGTTGAATCCTTGAAGTTGATGAAAATCTCTTCATCTTCAATTACCGAAAGTACATCCTTTACATACTTTGAGTTGAGTCCGATGAGAATGTCATCTCCATCCTTTATAATTTCAACCTTTTCCTCAATATTACCCTCTTCGCTCAGAGATTTTATAATCATATATTCATTCTCAACATTGAACTTGATGAGGTTGTTATTCTGAATCGAAGTAAGAAGCGAAGCTCTGTCAATGCTCTTAAGAAGCTCTGTTCTCTGAACTCTTACATTGATAGCTCCCTCCATATTGAGAACTCTCTCATAACCAATATACTTTCCGGAGAAAGTATTGATAATTACCTTATTGTTATCGAACTTGAATACTACCTTCTTATCTACTACTTCCAGCGAAATATTATCTTCACCCTCATCGCTGATAATCTTTGCAACATCTGAAGCGAGCTTTGCAGGAATAATTACACTTACATCCTCATCATTTGCAACCTCAACATTATATGATGCAATTCTAAAAGGATCTGCAGCAACCATCTTCATATTGCCGTCTTTAATCTCAAGCAGTACTCCGGTCAAAATTCCATTGAAGTCGTCGGTCGATGCCGAGAATGCCGTCTTCTTTATGAGCTTCTTTACACTTTCCTTCGAAAGCATAATTTCATTATTACCCTCATCAATTCTTATCTTAGGAAACTCGTCCGCCGACATACAAAGAAGTGATGTGTTGGAACCACCGCACTTTATTGCAATTTTATTTTCGCCGGCGTCGAGCATGATATCTTCCTCAGGAAGCTTTGCTACGATGCTGCTGAAAAGCTTTGCAGGTACAACGAAAGATCCTTTTTCATTACATTCTGCTGAGATGATTGTTTCGATTGTAATGATTGTGTCGGTTGCTGTCAGCTTGAGCTGGTTGTCTGATACTTCCACTAATATTCCCTCAAGAATAGGTGAAGTTGTTCTTGCCGGAACTGAATGGGAAA
>JABUTC010000011.1:1762-4468 GCA_021442505.1 Mogibacterium sp.
TTTTTATTATTATATATTTATATAGTAGTAGTAATAGGTCCTGTTGATAATATGCATAACTCACACAATCCGGTTATTGCAAGGATTTCAAGGATTTTTGTCTGTGGAAAACCGCGACATAACTCTGTGGATTGATGTGCAAAACTTTTTAAGCCTGTTGATTTCTTTCTTCTACTTCTTCTTGATTATTATTTCATTTTCGATTGCAGCTATATCTTCAGCCAGAGCGTCATCATATTTCAGCTTATCTTCTATTGCATTACATGCATGCATTACTGTCGAATGATGTCTTCCTCCGAAAATCTTTCCTATATCAGGGAATGAAATCTCAGTGTTCTTGCGGCAGATGTACATTGCAACCTGTCTTGGAAGATTTATTTCTGCATTTCTCTTCGGAGATTCAATATCTGCAACCTTGATTTTGTAATATGAAGCTACTGCTCTTTTAATTCTCTCCGGTTCTATAGCCTGCTCGTTATCGCTGATGATATCTTTGAGAATAATTTTTGCATAATCCGGAGTGATTTCTTCTCCCATAAGGTTTGAAAAACCAAGGATTCTGTTAAATGCACCTTCAAGTTCTCTGATATTATCCGTAACCTGCTCAGCTATGAGACAAATTGTTTTGTAAACAGCATCATTTATTTCAAGGTTTGATTTTTCTGCAAGGTTTCTAAGAATTGCTACTCTTGTCTCATAATCAGGTACCTGAATATCGGCGATCATGTTCCAACTGAATCTTGTTCTGAGTCTTTCATCAAGATCCTTAAGACTGCTTGGTGGACAATCGCCGGTGATTA
Source organism: Mogibacterium sp. (assembly GCA_021442505.1). Lineage (GTDB taxonomy): Bacteria > Bacillota > Clostridia > Peptostreptococcales > Anaerovoracaceae > Crickella. The sequence goes on from JABUTC010000011.1 coordinate 2,563, forward strand.
CGATTTGCTTATTATTATTGTAGAGATATTCAAATGTATAGAAAAATTCTTCCTGCGTTCTTTCTTTACCCGCAAGAAATTGGATGTCATCGATTAGAAGGACATCAAGTTTTCTGTACTTATTGTTGAATTTCTTAAGGGTTCCTTCCTGGGTTGCCTTAATAAATTCATCTGTGAACATCTCTGAAGAGACATAGAGAACCTTCGCATCAGGCTTGTTCCTGGAAATTTGCACACCAATCGCCTGCATGAGGTGTGTTTTACCAAGGCCTGATCCTCCGTAGATAAACAGAGGATTGTATGTTTCTCCAGGCATTTCGGATACTGCAACAGAAGCAGCGTATGCGTACTTGTTGCAATCGCCTACGATGAAGTTCTGGAAATTATACTTTGGGTTGAAAAGTTTCTCCTTACCTGCAACATAAGTGCTGGTCTTTACAGGTTTCTTCTCTTCGTAATCTTTCTTCAGCTTGATTATTACTTTTACCTTCTTGCCGACAAGCTTCTGAAAGATATCCTCTAACTGAGGCAGGTAGTTATCTGTTAGGAATTTCACGTTGAAGTCTATGTCTGTTGCGAGATAGACAATGCTCATTTCTTCATCGAACTTGTGAAGAGAGAGCGATTTTTCGGAAAAAAAAGCAGAGTAACTACTCTCATTTGTGCTTGCTTTTACAGAGGAATGGAATCCCTCCCATAACTTATTTACGTCCAATTCTTTACCTCTGCAAAATATATTGTGTTAGTGCACTCATTTTACAAAAAAAGCCGTTTTTTATCAATGCAGCCGGACACACCATATAGTTGTTTGAGACACAATATATTGTTGTCATAAAATATCAAATTTGAAAAGTTATCAACACGAAGTTAACAATTCTTTGCACAGTTATTAACAAGCCGAAAGCCTTAAAATTACAAATCTTTGACAAAACAAAAAGAAAGTTATTAACAGCCTGTTGAAAAAGTTGTTAATAACTCTGCGGCAAATCTATATATTGTGCATTAAATTTTTTCAAAATATTTATGTGTTTTTTTGGTACCCTATTGTGCGTCTTTAGTCCTTATATTCGTTGACTTTAGACCGTATCTCAAATATAATATTTCAGCGTATGTGCCTATGGAATTTAGAAGGCACACATTTTATTGATTTTATAATGACTGTCATTATATTCGGAAGGAGTTAAAAAATGAAAAGAACATATCAGCCAAAGAAGAGACAGCGCCTTAAGGAGCACGGTTTCAGAAAGAGAATGTCAACAGCTAACGGAAGAAAGGTTCTTAAGAGAAGAAGAGCAAGAGGCAGAAAGAAGCTCACAGCTTAATTACTGCATAATATAGAAAGCACCGTGAATGAGAAAGACTTATAAATTCACATTAAGAAAGCAGAGTGATTTTACCGGAGTTTACAATCGTGGAAAGTCGCACGGCAGCAAATACGTAGTTGTTTTATACAGAAGAAACAACAGAGATTACTCCAGGACTGCTTTTGTTTCGAGTAAAAAAGTTGGAAACAGCGTTCAGAGAAACAGAGCAAGGCGCCTGATGAGAGAAGCCTACAGGACAATGAACAAAAAGATTGTTCCGGGTTACGATGTAATCTTTGTTGCGAGAAACACTATTAACGGAACTAAATGTGATGAGGTGCAGCGCGCTATGTTTGGAGCGATGAGAGCTGCAGGACTTTTTGAATAACGGACATGCGAACTATTATTAAATTCTTCGGTACAATCTTAAGCAAAATAATGATTGCCTTGATCAGGGGATATCAGATTTTCATCTCCCCGCTGTTCCCGCCGACATGCAGGTTCTATCCTACATGCAGCACATACTTCATTCAGGCTCTGAAGAAGTACGGCCCGATTAAGGGAACATACCTGGGAGTGAAAAGAATTTTAAAATGTCATCC
>JABUTC010000011.1:7471-9929 GCA_021442505.1 Mogibacterium sp.
CATGAATGCGCTGCTCGGCGAGGGGCGCGTGATTGTGACCGATGTGCCGGGAACGACAAGGGACACGGTCGAGGAAATTGCAAACATCGACGGAGTTCCGATGACTTTGATCGATACGGCAGGAATCAGGGAGACCGATGATGTCGTTGAAAAGCTCGGTATCGAGAGAACCCGCGATGCGCTGGTAAAAGCGGACATGGCGGTTGTGGTTTTGGACGGAAGCTGCGAGCTCGACGAAGAGGACGAGGCGGTGCTTGACCTTCTTGCGAGAGGCGTTGGAGGAACCGGGGCCGGCGTTGGCGGAACTGGCGCTAGCATCGGCATGCCGAGCGACCGCATCATTGTCGTGCTTAACAAGAAGGACCAGGGGAGTATTTTGGCAGAGAAGCAGATTGCCGAAAAACTTCCAAAGGCGAAAATCCTCAGGACCTCGCTTGTTGGACTTGGCGTGCTCGAGGGGGCGGCGCTGGTCAGCGATGCGATTTCTGAAACTTACAATATAAAAGGTGCGGTTAACAGGGAGCGCACGATTGTGACTTCTGAGAGACATATAGCTGCGCTCGAGTCGGCGGCGGATAATCTGGAGCAGGCGATTTACCTGCTCGAGGAAGGCGAAGCGCTCGAAATCACTGAGCTCAATGTGCACTATGCGTATGACGAGCTCGGCAGCATTACCGGCGAAACGGCATCGGACGAAATTTTGGATACGGTATTTTCGAAGTTCTGTTTAGGCAAATAATGAAATTTTCTGAGATTAGCGAAAACCAAATAGCGAAAAGCTACGATGTGATTGTCATCGGAGCGGGACATGCCGGCTGCGAGGCCGGTCTTGTTAGTGCGCGTATGGGAATGCGGACGGCGATTTTCTGCACGGACATTGAGTCGGTTGCGATGATGCCCTGCAACCCGTCGATTGGAGGCACGGGAAAAGGGCACCTGGTTTTCGAGGTCGATGCGCTCGGCGGCGAAATGGGCATCAACATCGACAAGTCTTTTATCCAGAGCAAGATGCTGAACACATCCAAGGGCCCGGCGGTGCATTCGCTCAGGGCGCAGGCCGACAAGCACAAGTACCATCGCGAGATGCTCAAGACGATTGAGGCCACCGAAAATCTCGATCTCATCGAGGCGGAGGTGACGGATCTGCTCGTTGAGGATGCCCGGGTAAAAGGAGTTGTCGCTCGCGAGTACTATAGCGCGAAGGCTGTCGTTGCGTGCACGGGAACATTCCTTGGCGGAAAGATTTTTATCGGGGACGATGTCAGGGTGAGCGGACCTGCGGGACTGCTGCCTGCGACGGAGCTGTCGGAGCATCTGAAGGAACTCGGTTTTTCGGTGCGGAGGTTCAAGACGGGAACTCCAGCGAGAATGAGAAGGGACACGCTCAATTACGATGCGATGAAGGAGCAGACCGGGGATGAGAAAATCACTTCGTTCTCTTTCATGAACGAGGATGTTGAGTGGGATGTCGATCAGGTTTCGTGCTGGCTGTCGTATACGAACAGCAAAACGCACGAGATAATCCTTCAAAACATTGAAAAATCAGCGATGTACTCGGGTAACATAGTCGGAGTCGGCCCTCGCTACTGTCCGTCTATCGAGGACAAAGTATCGCGATTCAAAGACAGAGAAAGACACCAGCTCTTTGTCGAACCTGAGGGTCTGGACACGGATCTGATGTATATACAGGGTATGTCGTCGAGTCTGCCGGAGGATGTGCAGCACGAATTCTATGCGAGCATCCCGGGTCTTGAGAATGCAGAGATAGTTATGCCGGCCTATGCAATCGAGTATGATTGCATCGACTCGCTGTCGCTGAAGCCGACACTGGAGAGCAAGGTTCTGGCAGGCTTTTTCTGTGCGGGTCAGTTCAATGGAAGCTCCGGTTATGAGGAGGCTGCGGCACAGGGACTCATTGCCGGAATCAATGCGACAGCTTCGATTAAAGAAATTGAGCCGCTCGTTCTCGGAAGAGAGCAGGCCTACATCGGAGTTCTTATAGACGACCTTGTGACCAAGGGAACCAACGAGCCTTACAGAATCATGACGTCGAGGGCTGAGTACAGGCTGCTCCTCAGACAGGACAATGCCGACAGAAGACTTACCGAGATTGGATATAAAATGGGTTCGGTCAGTGAGGAAAGATATCAGAGATACCTTCGCAAGAAGAAAAATGTCGATGATGAGATAACTCGTCTTAAGGGAAAAAGAGTTGGAATTGCAAAGCTTGCGGATTTTCTCGAGGCGCACGGAAGTAAGGCGAGCGAAGAGAACAGCACGCTCTACGAAATTCTCAAGAGACCGGAGATTAGCTACGAGGCTCTTGCGGAGATAGATGATGAGACGAGACCTGTGCTTACAGGCCGAGAGGCTTTCGAAGTAGAGGTCATGGTAAAATACGAGGGCTATATCGGCAAGCAGTTACAGGAAGTCGAGAAGCTGCATAAGCTCGAAAAGA
>JABUTC010000011.1:12267-14598 GCA_021442505.1 Mogibacterium sp.
ATTAAGCCGAACTCAGCTCAGCCGAGAAAGAAGTTCGACGAGGAGAAGCTCCAGGAACTTGCTGATTCGATTAAGGCAAACGGACTTATCCAGCCGGTTATCGTAAGGGACAGCACGAACGGTTACGAGCTTGTTGCCGGCGAGAGAAGATGGAGAGCATCAAGACTCATCGGCCTCAAGATGATTCCTTGTATCGTAAGGAACTTCGACGAGAAGCAGAACGCAATCGTGGCAATCATCGAGAACATGCAGAGAGAAGACCTCGACGCAATTGAAGAGGCGGCAGGACTGCAGGCGATGACGAAGAAATACGGTTTTACCCAGGAGCAGGTTTCAGCGTCCGTAGGAAAGAGCCGTGCATACATCACCAACTCGATCAGACTTCTCAAGCTGCCGCAGGAGATTCAGGACTGCATCAGCGACGGCAGGATTTCGGCGGCACACGGAAGAACCCTTATAAACATCGCTGACGAGAAGAAGCAGATTGAACTCTGCAACAAAATCGTCAAAGAGGGACTTTCGGTAAGAGCGACCGAGAAGCTTGCGGACAAGGCGAAGGATGAAGCAACGCCGGCACGCAAGAAGAGAAAGACGAGCGGCAAGGGCGAAAAGAGCAGCGAGATTCTGGCCGTTGAGGAAGAACTGAGAACGCTCACCGGAACGAAGGTGAACATCACGGGCGACGGCAAGGTCGGTAAGCTCGAACTCGAGTACTACAGTCTCGAGGAACTTAACAGACTGATTGAAGCAATCAGGCGGGGTTTTTAAAGAAACGCACGGAGTGCAAATTAAAAAGAAATGAATTCAGAAGAAAAAGGGATTATTCAGAATATGCCAATTCCTACCTGCGTGGTAGGAAAAGACGGCAAGGTCGTTGACGCGAATGAGCTCATGGGTGAGGTCATCGTTTACAGCGACATTGTGGGAGCAAACTTTTTCACCCTGACGGGAATTAAGTTTGACGATCTCAGGAGCACAATCGGCAGCGACGAGGAGATTACAGTAAGCAGAAACGAGAAGGTTTTCAAGCTTGCCATTCCTGAGGAGAAGGCAGGACAAGAGGAGATTACCGTCTACTTCGTCGAAATCACAAAGCGTGAGAAGTACCGCAAACTCTACGAGGACAGCAGACCGGTTGTAGTTCTGGTTACGATAGACAATTATGACGAGCTCCTTTCGAGCATCGAGACCGAGAGCAGAATGACGGTTCCGGCGGAGGTTGACCGCACTGTAAGAAGATGGGCGGACGAGTATGATGCCCCGATTCTCAGCACGGACGAGGATTCGTATGTAATCCTGACCGACAGCAGAACGACGAGACAGATGATTGAGGACGATTTCTCAGTGCTCGACGAGGTCAGACAGATTGAGTCGAAGGCGGATTTCCCAATCAGCCTGAGTATCGGTGTCGGCAGTTCGAAGATTTCGCTGAACGAGACGAGGGATCTTGCGGAGGCTGCAAGGGAGCTTGCACTCGGACGTGGAGGGGACCAGGCAGTTTACAAGGACGACGAGCAGACCTTCCACTACGGCGGAACTCTGCAGTCACCGGAGAAAAACAACCGCGGCAAGGCCCGCGTTATCGCACACGCAATCAAGCGCCTTATAAGCGAGAGCTCGAATGTTCTCGTTATGGGTCACAGATGGCCGGATATGGACAGCTTCGGTTCGGCGCTCGGCGCATACAGAATGTGCGAGTTCATGGACAAGGATGTTGCCATTGTTCTTGAGGAGCACAACGAAGCGCTCGATACGATTTACAACGCTGTTGAGGAGACTGAGGAATACAAGATCATCAAGAGAAGCAAGGCCATCGACATGGTTGATGACAAGACACTTCTATTCGTGGTCGACACAAACAGGCCGGGCATCGTCGAGTGTCCGGAGCTCCTGAATCTCTGCAAGAAGATTGTAGTAATAGACCACCACAGAAAGGCGGATGATTCGATTACGGCGACGGACATCGAGTACGTTGAGTCGTACGCATCGTCGTCGAGTGAGCTCATCACGGAAGTGCTTCAGCACTTTTCGCAGAAAAAGATTATCAGCAAGCTGGACGCGGAGGCGCTGCTGGCCGGCATCATGGTAGACACGAACAGCTACTCAATCAGGTCCGGAGTGCGCACCTTCGAGGCGGCGGCATGGCTCAAGAGAGCCGGTGCTGACACGGGTCGGGTAAAAAGCTTTTTCCAGACCGAGATTATGTCGTTCCAGGCGAAGGCGAAGGCTGTCGCAAACGCGGAGTATACCGCGCAGGGAATCGCTTTTGCTACGACCGATTGCTACACAGCCGACGCTCAGATTATAAACGCGCAGGTTGCGGACGAGCTT
>JABUTC010000011.1:15168-25387 GCA_021442505.1 Mogibacterium sp.
CGGATGCTATCAAGGAGCAGACAGGCGAGGAGATCGACAAGAAGAAGATTGTGCTCGACAAGCCAATCAAGGAGACAGGAATCTGCAAGGTTGAAGTTAAGCTTTACACAGAGGTCAGCGCTATGGTTGAGCTCAAGGTTGAAGGTTCAAAATAATGGATGAAGTAATTAACACAAATGTAAATACCGAAGAGACAGCAGCCAATCCTAACGTGCTGATGCCGCCTATGGATGCCGATGCGGAGATGGCGGTACTCGGTTCGATTATGAAGGATGCCGACGCTCTCGCCGACGTAAGCGAGATTCTGCGCAAAGAGGATTTTTACGAGAAGCACAACCAGGAGATTTATGCCGCAATTCTTGACCTGAACAGAAAAGACATCGGCGTCGATCTCATGACGACTTACTCTGCTCTTAAGGAGAAAAAAATCGATACGCTTTGCGGAGGTGTCACATATCTGTCGAGGCTGGTTGACAACGCAATCGTTTCGTCGAACGCCAAGTACTATGCGGAAATCGTGCTCGCAAAGTCGAGGATGAGACAGCTCATCAAAGAGGCGGATGCAATCAAGAGCAGCGTGTACAAGGGCGGCATGGAACCTGCCGAGATACTTAACGCGGCCGAGCAGAGGATTTTCGAAATCGCTCAGAAGAGCCAGAAGAGACCTTATCGTCCAATCAACGAGATTCTCGAGGACAACTTCAAGCTGTTCCAGAAGCTCGAGGAGAACAAGGGTCAGCTTCCGGGAATTACGACGGGCTTCAGAGATGTCGACAAGGTTCTTGGCGGTCTGAAGAAATCGGACCTCATCATTCTTGCGGCACGTCCGGCTATGGGTAAAACTTCTTTTGCCCTTAACATCGCACAGCACGCGGCTGAGGCCGGCCATTCGGTTATGGTTTTCAGTATGGAGATGTCGGATGTTTCGCTCGGTTCGAGACTTCTGTCGGCAACTGCGAACGTTGAGCTCGAGCGCATGCTCAAGGGAAATCTCGACAGCAGCGACTGGGAGGCACTGAGCAACGCACAGGACAGTTTTGGCGATATGAGACTGACTGTCGATGAGACATCTGCGCTTACTCTCAACGAGATGAAGAACAAGTGCAGAAGGAGAAAAGCCGAGGCCGGACTCGACCTCATCGTTGTCGACTATCTGCAGCTGATGAGCCTCGGTTACAGACCGGGCGAGAGAGTTCAGGAAATTGCGGCTATCACAAGAGGCCTCAAGATTCTGGCAAAGGAACTCGACTGCGCAGTTCTCGTACTGTCGCAGCTTTCAAGAGCTACGGAAAAAAGATCGGACACCGTGCCGAAGCTTTCGGACCTTCGAGAGTCCGGTTCCATCGAGCAGGATGCGGACGTTGTTATGTTCCTTCACAGGGATGAGTATTACGACAATGCGAGCAGTCCGGCAAATATCAATGCGAATACGGCGAACACCTGCGACGTATATATTTCGAAGCACAGAAACGGACCGAGAGGAAAGTGCACGCTGGCGTGGGTTGGCAAGTACACCAAGTTCGGCAACCTCGCATCGAGCACTATAGAAGAGCTTTAGTAAAACCTTCAGTAAGACAAGGAGCAAAGGGTGATTATCAAGGGCATCAGACAAGAAAAGAAAAGAGATCTGTTTCTCTACGACACAAGAGTGGAGAACCTGTTCATTAACGAATTCCTGCCGCAGGCGGACGGGGATTATGTTAAGGTTTATCTTTTTGCCCTGATGTGCGAGCAGAACGAGCAGTCGACCGACATCAGGATGATGGCTCGCACGCTCGGCATGACTGAAAAAAGNNNNATCGAGGCTTTTGAATACTGGGGCCGCAAGGGCCTGGTGAAATTCGTTCCGACAAACCAGGAAGGCTGCGTTGAGGTCGAGTTCACCCGCCTGACGCAGGCTATGTACGGACACGTGTCAGCCGAGGAGCCGAAGGAGGCTGAGCCGGAGCAGGCCGGCGGCACGAAACTGGGCGACGAAGTCCTGAGAAAAATTTTCGCTGAGTACGAGGCGGCGACAGGTAAGACGGTTTCGTCGCACGAGATTAATAAGATTAAAGACTGCATCTATGTTTACGAGGTCAGCCCGGAGGTTTTCTCCTACGCAATCAGATACTGCGTGGATATTGAGAAAGGAAACATCGATTATATTTGCAAGGTTGCAACCCGGTGGGCAGGAGAAGGTTACACGTCGATTGCTCAGGTTAAGGAAATGGAGGAGAAACTGAAAAAGAGGCAGAGCTTCTACCAGGCGATTTTCAAAGAGATGGGCTTCAACAGACTGCCGGCGCCATCGGACAAAGAGCTGATGGACCGCTGGTTCGACGAATGGGGCTACAGCCTGGCCGAGGTTCTCGACTCCTGTAAAAAGACCGCAGGCCAGAGAGAGCGTTCGCTGAGGTATGTCAACAAGGTCCTCGAGAACAGGCTTTACCAGCAGGGCGGCATCAACACTGCTGTTATGACAGGAGCCTCGAGCGAAAATGCAGCAGCGGCCGACGGGCAGAAGGCTATGGTCAGCAAGCAGGTGCTTGAGGACTACTATACATACCTGAGGGAAGAGGCTTTGCGACTTCAGGATGCGAGAATCGAAGAAGTCTGCAGAGAAATTCCGAAGATGCAGATTGTATATTCGGCAATCAACGATCTGAATTTCGAGATTATCGATGCTGCCAAGAATATAGGCAACAAGGAAAAGCGCGAAGCAGTCAGAGAAAAGAAGAGAGCGGCTGAGAAGGAAAAAGTCAGGCTGCTCACTGAATACGGATACGACGAGGATTACCTCGAGATTAAATATATGTGCCCGACCTGTAAGGACAGCGGCACGACAGATGAAGGAAGAATTTGCGCGTGCAGAGCCGCACGTGCCGAAGAGGCTTTTAGGTGGATAAGAGAAGGAAAGACGCACTAGAGAGAGCATACGCGAGATACTTAGAGAAAAGTGACTTCGATGCGGACAATAAAAAAGAAGAGCGAGTTGTCAGGGAGACACCGAAGCCGAAGCAAAAGCCGGCTAAGGCGATACAGGATAAGCTTGCGTCGGTTAAGCCTGCGCCAAAGCAGCAGACTGTCAAGCCTGCGCCAAAGCCGGAACCTGTCAAGGCAGAGGCACCAAAGGCGGTACAGGCCGAACCGGTTAAAGTTGAAAAAGTTAAGCCGGAGCCTGTCAAAGCACCGGCAAAACCGGAGCCTGTTAAGGCAGAGCCGGTTAAGGCTGAACCTGTCAAGACGGAAGCTCAGAAAAGGCAGGAAGCAATGGAGAGGGCTTTTGCCAGATTCCTTGCCGAGAATAATTTGGATGCGGACAAGAGCATTGATGAACTCGTAAGCGAGGTCAAGCCGGAGCCTGTTAAGGTGGAGAATCCTGTTGAACCGGAGACTCCGGCTCCTGTAGTTCCTGAACCAAGACCGGAGCCGGTTAAGGTCGAGGTCAAGGCCGAGAAGACGGTTGAAAAGTTCAAGGCTGTTGAGCCTGCGCCGGACAGCAAGAAAAAGAAGGCAAAGAAGACAGTAGCAAAGGCTACGCCGTCGAAGCCGAAGAAAGCGCGCAAGCAGATACTTTTCACCGGTAAAAAGCACGGTGCTTTTCACCCGATTACGCACATCGAGGGCGGAGTGGAGTTCGTCGGTGCGCTGGGCGTATTCCTGGCATTCGTAATAGAGTGCTACGACAAGTTCCAGGATAAGGTTGCAGACATACTGTACAACATGTGGACGAGCCTTAATGAAGAGTACGTCAAGATCGTTCTCAGATACAGGAACTCGAGAAAGAGAATTGCAAATTCTATCCTCGGAATTGCCCTTGTTTCCTGTGCGATGCTCATAGTCTTTAACTACTGCATCGTTTACGAATATGCGTACAACGGAAGAGTTCTCGGATACGTAGACAAGCAGAGCAAAGTAACTGACGTGCTTTCTGTTGCGAGCGAGCAGCTTTCGGAGACAAACGGCATGAAGATTACTTTCCAGGCAAAGGATACAACACTTTCGGGAACAGCATTCTTCAAGAAGAAGGCGGCAAGCAATGAGGAAAAGGCTGCTGCAACAGAAGAAGAGACCTCGGCAAAGGGCGAAGAAGCAAAGACAGAAGATACAAAAGCAGAGGATACCAAAACCGCCGAAGAAACGGTGGCAGTTGCAGAAACAACGAAAGAGAACATTACCTTCAGAAGAGTTACTTCGCTTAACAAGAGCGTTGACAGTTCGGACGAAGTTGTAAATAAGCTGGCGTATATGACAGATATCGAAATTGAAGCTGTCGGCTTATTTCAGGACGGCAAGCTCCTTACTGTTGTAAACAGCGAGGAAGCGGCAAGCCGTGTTGCGGAAAGGGCTTACAGCGAGCTCACAGTTCCGGACGAAGGAATGAAGGTTATTTCCAGGAAGTATGTCGGAGAACTGTCTACAGCACCGATTTCAGTAAACCTGACAGGAGTTAAGACAGAGATCGCGGCAAAAGAACAGCTCGTTCAGGGAGCAAACTTCGATCTCTACCACATTGTAAATAACGGCGAGACTCTAAATTCAATAGCGAAGTCTTTCGGCGTTGAAAAGGAGTCAATCGTAAATCCTTCTGATGACAAGGCTCTGGAGAAAGTTGAAGTCGGAGACAAGGTAAAAATCAAGTACCAGAACGCACCTATGCAGGTTGAGCTCGTAGAGGAAGGAACGATGCTTGAGATTATTCCTTTCGAAGAGATTAAGCAGGAAACGGATTCGATGTACAAGGGAGACACAGAAGTTAAGCAGGAAGGTCAGGAAGGAAGACAGAATATCACCGGAAAAATCACCAAGGTTGGCGGAGTTGTAGTAGAGAGAGACCTTAAGAGCTGCGACATTATTCAGGACAAGAAGGACAGAATTATCCTCGTTGGTACAGCAGACAAGCCTAAGACTGCTCCGACCGGAATCTTCGGAATGCCTATTAGAACCTACGTAATCTCTTCCGACTATGGATACAGATGGGGTACAACCCACGAGGGAATCGACTTCGCGTCATCTGTAGGTGTACCTATCTATGCATCTGACGGAGGAACTGTAGTAGTTTCAGGATGGTACGGAGGATACGGTCTCTGTATCGATATCGATCACGGAAACGGTTACAAGACCAGATACGGTCACTGCAGCAATCTGTATGTAAGTGTTGGAGAAAAGGTATACAAGGGTCAGGAGATTGCCGCAGTAGGAAATACGGGAAGAAGTACCGGACCTCACCTCCACTTCGAGATTAGAAAGAACGGAGAGTCGCTTGATCCGGGCCCGACACTCGGACTCTACTAGGATTTTTAAAGAAGGAAAAAAATGGCAGGAAGCAAAAGGGAACGCACATACAAGACCCCTTCAGAGCGAAAACAGGAAAAGAAAAAACGGCAGCACATGTCGACACGCAAGAAGCGCACGATACTGATTGCCTGCCTGATTATTGGCCTGCTTACTTTTACCTACGTCAAAAATATCGTTTCTCTTAAAATCGAGCATAACAGACTCGTTAAGGAGCAGGCACAGCTCATTGCAGAGAGAGACAAACTGAAAAAGACTCTCGAGAAGGTTGACGATGCGAACTACATCGAGGAGCTTGCAAGAAAGCAGCTGAAGCTGATGAATCCGGACGAGATAATGTTCACCTTCGGTGATGAGGAGAATGCCAAGGATGAAAAGAAGTAGCATTCGAGAGGCAATCGTTGTCGAAGGTCGAGACGATGTGACCGTTGTCGAGCAGGCGGTTGATACGCTGATACTCGCAACGCACGGTTTCGGCATTACGGCCGAGACCTGGGGCCTCATCGAGAAGGCCTACAACGAGCGCGGCATAATCATACTGACGGACCCGGACTTCTCCGGGGAGGAAATCCGGCGCAGGCTGACGGAGCGTTTTCCCCGTGCGAAGCAGGCCTACCTTCCGCGGCAAAAAGCAATCAAGGGCGACGACATAGGCGTCGAGAATGCGACACCCATGGATGTGCTTGAGGCGATTGAGTCGGCACATGCGACGAAGGAAAGCGCAGGAGAAAAAATAGAGATGGAGGAGCTTGTCAGACTCGGGCTTACCGGGATAGAGGGTGCCTCCGAGATAAGAGAAGCCGTTTCCGACAGGCTCGGAATCGGAAGATGTAACAGCAAGGCGATGCTGAGGAAGCTGAACGGTTTCGGAATCGGCATCGTGGAACTTGAAGAAGCAGTTGAATGGGTAAAGCAGCAAAGAAGTCAAAAGTGAATAAGGGCTCGAGGTCGAAGGCCGGAAGCTCGCACGTGAGACCGGCGAAGGCACTCGGGCAGAACTTCCTGATTGACGAAGGTGTTATAGATGCCATCGTCGAGGGAAGCGATATCACCGAAGAGACACTGGTGATTGAAATCGGTCCGGGCGAAGGTGCGCTGACGGACAGGCTCGCTGAAAGTGCGGGCCGGGTTGTCGCTGTCGAGCTTGACGAGAGACTTGTTAAACTGCTCAGGGTTAAATTCTTCAGTGCGGAGAATGTGGAGATTATCCACGGCGACATTCTGGAGGTTAATCTGCCTGAAATCATAGAGAGCAATCTTAAGGAATACGGGCTTTCGGAAGTCCGGATAGTCGGAAACCTTCCATACTACATTACAACTCCGATTATTATGACACTGCTCGAGGCGAACACCGGAGCGAAAAGCATTACGGCGATGATGCAGAAGGAGGTCGGGGACCGACTTCTGGCAGAACCGGGAAGCAAGCTTTCGGGAGCCATCACCTACGCGGTACACTATCGCGCGGATGTCTGTAAGGTTGTCGAGGCGGGAAGCGAATGTTTTTACCCGGCGCCGAAGGTTGACTCTGTGGTGCTGAGGATGGACCTGCTCGACGAGCCGGCAGTGAAGGTGGACGACGAGGATTTTTACTTCAAGACGATTAAGGCCGGATTCATACAGAGGAGAAAGACTCTGCTCAATTCGCTGACAACATTAGAGGGGTTTGAAAAGGCAAGTATAGAAAAGGCACTTAATGCCGCGGGAATAGAGACAAACAGAAGAGCTGAGAGCCTGACGATGCAGGAATTTGCAGATCTTGCAGGGGCACTCAAAAAGGAGCTCGCAAACGAAAGGTTATAAATGCTGGATAAGATTAAAGCGCTGTTATTGAAAATATGGGAAAAGATTAAAGACCTTCTGGCAAAAGGAAGGGAGTTTTTCAATCGCAAATTTCCGAAGCGCAAGCCGAAGTATTTTGACGGGGACCTGCATGAGGCGAAGTATGTTCTCCTTATGCTTGTCTACGCGTTCTTTATATATCTGTTCATAGAGGAATTCGCACGAATTACGAACGGTCCTTTCGACGGACTGCTGTTCCTGATTCAGAAACCTGTAGTCTTCCTGTACAACACAGCGATTATTTTCACAACGATGACAATAGCGCTGCTCTTCAAGAGAAGACGTTTCGCCTGGATAATCATTTCGCTGGTATGGATCAGCCTGGGCATTGTAAACGGTGGAATCCTGCTGAAGAGAATGACACCTTTTACCCTGTACGATCTTCAGAACCTCGGAGATGGACTGACGCTGCTGACTACGTACTTCGCGAAGTGGCAGATTACGCTTGCTACTGTGGCAGTCTGCCTGATAGTGGCGCTGCTGGTTCTCGTTTTCCTGAGAAGCGACAAGTGGATAAACATCAATTACAAGAAGAGTATTGCGGCGATAGCAATTTCTGCTGCAGTGACGCTTATTGCAACATTTGGACTTATAAAGATTGGTGTGCTCAGCACCTTCTTCGGAAACCTCAACTATGCGTATAACGATTACGGTTTCCCTTACTGTTTCATAAACACATCGCTGAACACGGGAATCAAGAAACCGGACGGCTACTCCGAGGAGCTTATTGACAGCATCCTCAAGGAGGACACAAAGAGCGGAACAGATACCATACTCGAGCAGAAGAACGACAGCGAAAACTATCCGAACATTATCGTGCTACAGATGGAGTCCTTCACTACGGCTTCAGATTACACGAACATTTCGGTTGATAAAGATCCGACACCGGTATTCACAGAGCTGATGAACAACTACACATCCGGCTGGTTTACTGTGCCGGCCTGCGGAGCGGGAACTGCGAACACGGAGTTTGAGGTGCTGACTGGAATCAGTGCAAAATTCTTCGGACCGGGTGAATATCCGTACAAGGGCAAACTCAGAGAGCAGACCCTCGAAAATCTCGCTTATGTTCTGAAGAGACACGGCTTTGCGGCAAACGCGCTTCACGACCACCGCGCGCTCTTCTACAACAGAAATGAGGTATATGCGGACTTCGGATTCGACAGCTACACTTCTGTCGAATATATGAACAATATCGAGAAGACTCCGACGAACTGGTGCAAGGACAAAGTCATGATTTCAGATATTGTGGGAATCATGGACGAGACCGAGTCGAGAGACTTCCTCCACATCATCTCGGTAGAGGGACACGGAAGCTATCCGACCGAGCAGGTTTTCAAGACGCCGTATACGACGGTAACATGTGATAACGAAGAGACGAAGTGGAAGTACGAGTACTACCTGAACGAGTGCCATGAGATGGATACTTTTATCGGCGACCTCATCAATGAAATCAACGAGAGAGGCGAGCCGACAATTATGCTCATCTACGGAGACCACATCCCGGCTCTCGATGTTAAGGAAAAAGACTACGTATGTCAGGACCTCTATAAGACGCACTATGTAATCTGGGACAACATGGGCCTTGCGAAAAAAGATCAGGATCTTGCGGCATACGAGACAGGTGCAATTCTCCTGAAGAATGCGGGACTTGCGCATGAGGGAGTAATTTTCGACTTCCAGCAGACGGCCGACAAGTCAGACTCGGCTTACCAGGATAAGCTGAAGGCCCTCGCATACGACATGATATACGGAAAGAACTTTGTTTTCGCAGGAACTAATCCTTACATTAAGACGAACATCAGGATGGGACACAAGACCATCAAGGTTCAGGAGATAGTAAAGATTGGAGACAACTACTTCCTGCGTGGAGAGAATTTCACCGAGCACAGTACGGTCAGTCTGGACGGCAAGGTGCTGAAGACGGTTTACCTGAGCCCGACACTGCTTGGACTTACGGAGGAAATCGATCCGGATGTAGTGGAGAAGCTTGAGGTATCGCAGATAGATACTAAGGACAATACAATTTTGAGTACGATTGGTGCTCAGGAAGAGCTGTAAAACAGCAGGAGATTCAGATGTCAGAAGAAAAGAACAATCTTATTGAAGAACAGATAGCGGCTGCAGAGCAGGATGCGCTTGATGCGGCGGTTATTGAAAATGAGGAAGGCGGCGAGGAGTTAGTCGAATCACCGAGCGCTGATGCTGCAGAGCCGGCTGAGGAAAGACCCGAGGTCGAGGGAATACTCGAGATTGCCGAGGGCGGTTTCGGCTTCCTCAGATTCAACAACTTCCTCACTTCCGACAAGGACATATATGTTGCGCCGACTCAGATTCGTCGCTTCGGTCTTCGTACAGGCGATAAAATCTTCGGCGTTACCCGCAAGCCGCATCAGGGCGAGCGTTTCGGTGCGCTTCTCTATGTGAAAAGCGTAAACGGCGAGGATCCTATGAAGGCGAAGCACAGGAAACACTTCGACGCGCTGACACCGATTTTCCCGGATCAGCGGATTGTGCTTGAGCACTCGAGCATCGATCTGTCGACTAGAGTTATGGATCTGGTTGCGCCTATCGGAAGAGGACAGAGAGGACTTATCGTCGCTCAGCCAAAGGCCGGTAAAACCGTTCTTCTCAAGAAGATTGCTGCAAGCATAGAGGACAATTATCCGGATATTGAGCTCATCGTGCTGCTTGTTGACGAGAGACCTGAGGAAGTTACCGACATGAAGCGTTCGCTGAAGCGCTCAGAGGTAATCTATTCGACTTTCGACGAGCAGGCTTCGCATCATGTCAAGGTAGCTTCGATGGTAATCGAAAGAGCGAAGAGACTCGCGGAAAGCGGCAGGGACGTTGTGATTCTGCTCGACAGCATCACAAGACTTGCAAGAGCATACAATATGGAAGTTCCTGCATCGGGCAGAACCCTTTCGGGAGGACTCGACCCGAGTGCACTGCACCCGCCTAAGAAGTTTTTCGGAACAGCCAGAAACATCGAAGAGGGCGGAAGCGTTACGATACTTGCGACAGCTCTCGTTGAAACGGGAAGCCGCATGGACGATGTTATCTACGAGGAGTTCAAGGGAACGGGCAACATGGAGCTGTT
>JABUTC010000120.1 GCA_021442505.1 Mogibacterium sp.
ATTTTCTTATGGTGACACTTAGAGAGTTGAAAACACTTGAGAAGAACATTAAAAATTCGATTCGTGAAATAGGTGGCTGTGTTGAAGATAAGGAATATGTTAGCTTAAATCAGTTTTACGGCATAGAAAAGAAGAGGATTGCTGCAGATATGACAAAAATTGGGATGGCATTCACATATTGTAAATATGGGGATGGCAAACTGATTAACAAGTACTGCGATAATATTGTGAATGCATTTCCTCTTGACGTCAATTGGGATGAAGTTTGTCCTAAAGATGGAAGTACCGTTTACATTATAGGAAATCCAACCTATTTAGGCGCCAGACCATTGAGACAGGAAAAGGAATTACTTGCGTCATTTAACCGAGTCTTTGCTAATGAGAGTGAAATTAGATTGGGGGATCTTGACCTTGCAACTGCTTGGATGTACCTTGCTTCGGTGTATATTGCAGGAACTGATGGCGGATTTGCATTTGTTACAACAAATTCATTGACACAAGGCAAGCATGTTCCGGATCTGTGGCCGACTTTATTTAGAAAAGGTATATGTATATCATTTGCGTATACGCGGTTTAAATGGAAAAATGAAGGAAGAAATAATATTGCGGTAACTGTAGTGGTTTTAGGATGCAGGGACAAAAGAAATACGCATCGAAAAACTATTTATGATGCTGATAAAGTTTATGATGCTGATAATATTAGTCCGTACTTACATAAAGGAAGTACAATTGTTCAAGAGGAAAGAACACCCATTTGTGCATGGATGCCTAAAATGAGAAAGGGGAATATGGCTGCGGAATGTTGTCCTAATGGAGAACATACCCTGTTCTTAGATGCGGCTGAAAAAGATGAGATTCTGAGTTTGCATCCTGAGGCAATAAGAATCTTAAGAAGGGCAGTGGGCTCTGATGAGTTTGTTAAGCGAAAAGAAAGATGGTGCCTTTGGGTAGATGATGAAGATTTACAGTTTGCATTAGAGATACCATTTATAGAAGAGAGGATAGAATTAACTAGACAATACAGGCTTGATAGTCCATCGTCACGAAGACTAGCCGATAGGCCGCACCAGTTTAGAGAAAGATACATGCCACAAAAATATACTTTAGTGGTGCCAGCTGTTACAGGAGAAAACAGAGGCTATTTTCAGATTGGATATGTAGGAAAGAATGTCGTGGTTACAAATCTTGCCTTTGCTATATATGATGCTGAACCTTGGGTTTTTGGCTTGCTGTCATCGAAAATGCATCATATTTGGGCTTGTACTGTATGTGGAGGGTTAGAAACTCGTCCAAGATATTCTAATGTTCTTGGGTATAATACATTTCCCGTTCCTGCGTTATCGGAAGACCAAAAAAAATGTATTAGTGAAGCAGCGATGGGAGTAATAATGGAGAGAGAGAATTACTCGGAAATGACACTTGCAGAGATGTATAATTACGATACAATGCCGGAATCACTTAAAGCTGCACACATGATACTAGATGAAGATGTTGAACAATGTTATGGGAAATTCTATTCTGATCAAGCACGTTTAGATACACTTTTTCAGCTTTATGAAGAGATAAAAGGGAGTCATTAAATGAATGATAATATTATAAACGTAGAGTATGAGGCTAACGGAAATAGTACCAAGATTAATCAAATGGGTATGCGTGAAATGCAAGAAAAGGCATATGCCGCACGTAATGCACAATATCTATTGCTTAAGGCTCCGCCTGCATCTGGAAAATCCAGGGCATTGATGTTCATCGCTCTTGCTAAATTAAGGACAGGTTCTGTTAAGAAAGTTATAGTTGCAGTTCCGGAAAGATCAATAGGCAGCTCTTTCAAAGATACAAAGCTAACAGAAAATGGATTTCATTCGGACTGGAAAGTGAATGGGACATATAATCTTTGCTTGCCAGGCGGAGAAAACAGTAAAG
>JABUTC010000121.1 GCA_021442505.1 Mogibacterium sp.
ATTAATTCATAATCATTCTGATTCAAGAATCTGAAGTTGACTCCATCATTCTTCAAGCACTTTTCTTCCAAAATATTATTCGTAGCCCGTTTGTTTTCCGGTGAATCGGGAGCTATCTTATTGGAGCCTCCATTTTTTATAGCAAGCAGCATTTCATAAATTGCCGCTGTGCTTCCCCAGTGCTTTCCCTGCTCAAACTTAATGACATACCCATCGTGTTCAACGCCCCAGTAGCTTACAAATGCGGCATAGTAATCCTCGACGTTGGAAGGATTGATTTTGCTCTTAATAATGTGCTCTGCGACCTTCATCCCACGAATGTTATCTTCCGGATAGAACATTAATATGCAGCCTGTTTCGTTTACGTTAAAAGGAAATGAATCGAACAGAGCAATCATCTCATCATCTGATACAGACGGATCCTCCAGCTTATCCCGAAACTGTCTCAGCACCTTGTCATTGTTGTGCCCGCGATCTTGGGGAAATTTCGAGATGTGTCTCTTCTCTTTAATCTCTTCTCTTTTCTCTATAATCTTCGTCCATAATCCGCTCATATGGCACCTCCTGGTTCAGTGTGTTAGCTCGACAAATTGGGAGTTGCCTGACCGAGTTTAATTCTATGCTCTCCTGGTGACTGCCAGGCCGCAGAATATGCCAAGTAAACAAAGTGTCACGCTTAAAATAATATAGGTGCCGGCCAGGAGAGGTTTATCCGATACAATCAGATTGTATGACTCAAGTGAGAAGGTTGAAAAAGTTGTAAACCCTCCACAAACACCGGTCTTCAAGAACAGAATCATGCCGGGCGATACCTCTCTGTTTTCAGCCATACCCGCAACCAGACCTATTGCAAATGCTCCAAGAATATTAATCAGAAGCGTTATCAAAGGAAATGCTCCCTTGAATGGAAGAAATCCGATTGAATACCTAAACATTGCGCCTATTGCGCCTCCCAATGCAACATAAATGAATCCCATCATTTTTATAATCAGCCTTTTCTTCTTTATTCAGTATTATTTAAAATACTTCTTTTTATCTTTCTCAAAGTCCCTGTTTGCCCATTTCTGAAACGCTTTTGACTTATTGCTAAGAATAACAAGAATACTCCCTGCGACAAGCTGAACAGCAGCAACAATCCACATCCACATGCACCTGCTGACAGGCTCACCGACCATGATGGGGATTAGAGATATTATGCCCCACACGATGCCACATCCGATGAATATTATTCCGGCAAGCTTGTAGGCATTTGTTCCGTTCTCTTGTGTCCAAAGGGCATCAGTTGCAATCTTTGCTGCTTGCCCGGATGCTTCTTGCCTTGAAAAACCTGAAAACCTGCCCATTATTCTCCTCCATATATTCCAAGTTGTCGTGCTTATCTCTCATCATACCTATATTCCATCAGAACGCAGTCTTCATAGCGTCCCTCGTGGAGTTCGTGCTCAGGTAAGTCCTTTGTTTTCCTGAAACCGGCCTTTTCAAAACATCTGATAGCTCTCAGATTATTGCTGTGAGGGGCAAGTATTACTGCATCGACGCTCCTATGGTCTTTAAGCCACGCAAGTGTCTGCCTGATGAATTCGGTGCCGATCCCCATATTCCATGATTGCGGTTCACCGATAAACAGCTCCATTCCATATACGATTTCACCTGTCTTCGGATAGTGATAATCTTCGTATAATTCATCATACAATTTGTATATCTGTCCATATCCGACAGCCCTGTCGCCGTACTTTATGATTAGTCTGAATGTTTCATCGTCCCGGGGTTCGGAATAGTGGCTCTTAATATAATCCAGTGTATACTCCTTGTCTCTTCCGCCGTAGAACTCTGCCACGAGAGGTTTCGATAACCATTTGAGCATTAATTCATAATCATTCTGATTCAAGAATCTGAAGTTGACTCCATCATTCTTCAAGCA
>JABUTC010000122.1 GCA_021442505.1 Mogibacterium sp.
TATCAGGTAAGTGACGCAGTGAAAGAATTTCAGAAAGAGATAGACACATGGAAATAAAGAAAATTCTTATAGCCTCATCTGTTGCTTTAGGAGCAGGATTCGCAGGATTAAGTGCAATTGCATTAAGTAAGAAGGGTGAAAGCGTATATGACGACAAACCTGAAGAGAAAAATCCTATGGAAGGCAAAAGGGTTATATTCGTGCAGGACGACAGAGATAAAGAGAATGCTGATGGTGTGAAAGGGCATTTAGAATCGGTCGGTGATGCTGTAGTTAAAGACAACTTCTACACAAAGTATGGCAAACGAGTTCTGGATATAATCCTGTCTTTTGGTGGACTTGTTGTGTTATCGCCAATTTATCTGGGAACGGCAATTGCTATTAAAATTGATGATCCGGGTCCGGTGTTTTTCACTCAGAAACGTATGGGAAAAAACAAAGAATTTTTCCAGATACATAAGTTTCGTAGCATGAAAATGGCAACGCCACGTGATGTTCCGACTCATAAACTCGATAATCCTGATCAGTATATAACGCGTGTCGGGAAGTTTATCAGAGCACACAGTATAGATGAACTTCCGCAAATATGGGACATATTTATTGGTAATATGTCTGTGATAGGTCCGAGACCTGCGCTGTGGAATCAGGATTTGCTTATTTCCGAAAGAGAAAAATACGGAGTAAATGAGATTAAACCGGGACTGACCGGATGGGCCCAGATAAACGGAAGAGATGAAATTGAAATAGAAGAAAAGGCTCGTCTTGATGGAGAATATGTAGAAAAGCAGAGTCTGGCTTTTGATATGAAATGCTTTATGGGAACAGTAAGCAAGGTTGCTCAGGACGATTCTGTCGTGGAAGGCGGAACCGGAAAAATGAAGAAAAAAATCTGTACGAGCAATAAACTGGTATCAATAATAACGCCGGCATATAATGCTCATGGGTATATTGAAGCGGCAATTGAATCAGTTATTGCACAAACATATCAGAACTGGGAAATGCTTGTTGCAAATGATTGTTCAAACGATGATACGGCACAAATAGTTGAAAAGTATGCTTCAGAAGACAGCAGAATCAAGTTGCTGAATTTACCTCAGAACGGTGGAGTTGCTAAGGCAAGAAATTACGCCATAGAAAGAGCGGAAGGTGCGTACATAGCATTCTTGGATGCAGATGATATGTGGCTTCCGGATAAACTTGAAAAGCAGATTGAATTCATGGAAGAGAAAAATGCAGCCTTTTCATTTACAAGCTATGAAATCATAGATGAAAAGGGAGAAAAAACAGGCAAGTATGTTTCTTCGAAAAAAACGATGCGCGCCAATGAGATACTTAGAAATACATTGATCGGATGCTTAACGGTTGTTGTTAATCGTGAACAGGTAGGCGACTTCAGAATGCCGCTGATATCCCATGCAGAAGACAGTATGGCATGGCACGAAATATTAAAAAGAGGATACGTGGCATACGGTTTACCGGAGATTTTGGCTCAATATAGAGTTACTAACTCATCTCTGACATCCAGCAAGAAAAAAGTAGCTAAACTGCATTGGAAAAATTACAGATCATATTGTGGATTTGGATTAGTTAAAAGCGGTCTGTATTTTACAAGTTATGCATTTCATGCAGCAACAAAGGCAAAGAAGAACAAAAAGTAATGAAAGAGGAAAAGCGGTGAAGGGAATATACTTTTGCGTTGGACAAAACTTATCTGATGAATCATCTGGAATCGGTAAGAAAATAAACAGCCAGATAGATGCATTGCGCAATTCCGGGTACGACATGGATGTACTGGATATAGAGAATGCAAACAATTTGATTGACAAATTGTTTTTTTGGTCTGGTCTGATTTCCACACCATACAAAAGGCGCCAGATAGAAGCAGTAAAACATGCTGACA
>JABUTC010000123.1 GCA_021442505.1 Mogibacterium sp.
GTACTAGAGTTACTGGATTAGCATCTAATATGCAGATGGAACTTGAAAGTATCGGATATAAGAATCTAATGATAGGTAATGCTGAAAAAACAGAAAAATCATTAATACTTTGTAATGATAAAAAATTAAGAGAGTTAACTCCTGATATAGAATTTCCAAATGATCCTAGTTTCCAAATGATTGATTATTATGTTTCAATGAAAGAAGGAAAATTCCTTACATGGAAATCAAAAGTACCAAATACTGATATAGATAGTAATAAAGTATCAGATGCAGATGTGGTAATTCCTACTGTAGATACTGTCAGACATATAAGAGATTCAATTACATCTCTTGCCGGAGTAAGTTATCAGACAGGAGACCATAAGGTTGATGTCAGTGTTAGAATCATCACCGATCATTTAAGATCAATGGTATTTATGATTGGAGATGGTGTTCTTCCAAGTAATGAGGGAAGGGGATATATTCTTAGAAGACTAATAAGACGAGCTGCTAGACATGGAAGACTTCTAGGAATTACTGATCCTAATTTCCTGTCAAAAGAGGCTGATAAAGTTATTGAGGTTTCCGGCGGTGCATATACGGAACTTGTTGAGAAACAGGACTACATTAAGAAGATTATTCGTATAGAAGAAGAGAAGTTTGCTAAAACTCTCGATAAAGGAATGAGTATCCTTGAAGATTATATTTCAGAGATGGATGCTTCCGGAGAGACTGTTCTCGATGGAGAGAAAGTTTTTAAATTATACGATACATATGGATTCCCGTTTGAGGTTACAGAAGAGATTCTCGAGGAAAACGGTAAGGAAATCGATATGGACGGCTTCAATGTTCATATGCAGCAGCAGAAGGACCTCGCTAGGGCAGGAAAACGTTCTACTGATGAAGAGGCATGGAGAGATGCGTCAGAGTACAGCAATCTCCAGCATACCATTTTCACAGGATACTTTGATGAGGTTAGCATTGCCGAAGTTCTCTATGTAGGGGATTATGACAAAGACCGTAAATTTATAATTCTTGACAAGACTCCTTTCTATGCTACAAGCGGCGGACAGCTTTATGATGAAGGATTCATTATTACTGATAACGATAAGATTAAGGTTGTCGAAGTTGAGAAAGAAAACGGTATATTCCTGCATATTATTGATTCCGAGGATTCCGGAGTTGCTATGCGTCTGAAGGTTGGAGATAAAGTTGAGGCATGCATTGATTCTGCAAGAAGACATAGAATTGCAAGAGGCCATAGTGCAACTCACCTTATCCAACAGGCTTTAAGAGATGTTCTTGGTGACCATGTAATGCAAGCCGGTTCTTATGTTGATGATAAGTATCTCAGGTTTGACTTCAATCATTTTCAGGCTATGACTTCTGCTGAGATTAAGGCTGTTGAAGATATTGTAAATGAAAAGATTGATCTATTCTTACCTGTACAAATGCAGGAAATGCCTATTGAAGATGCCAAGAAACTTGGCGCTATGGCATTGTTTGGCGAAAAGTATGGAGACATTGTAAGAGTAGTCAGCATGGGAGACTATAGTGTTGAATTCTGTGGTGGCACACATCTTGATAACACAGGAAAGATTGGAGCAGTAAAGATTACCAGCGAGTATGGTGTTGCTTCCGGTGTCAGAAGAATAGAAGCTATCACCGGAACTGCAGTTGTTTCATATTTAGGTGAAAAAGAAAGCCTGATTAATGAAACAGCAGCTGTACTTAAGACTAAGACTTCGGATATTTCAAGAAGGGCAGCACAGATTCTTTCTGAGAACAAAGAACTCGAAAACACTATTAAAGCTCTTAAATCGGATGAAATAAGCGGTGCTGTTGACGACATTATTGCTTCGGCTAATAATGTTGGTGAAGTCAAGTTAATCAC
>JABUTC010000124.1 GCA_021442505.1 Mogibacterium sp.
TGCTGCTTCTTTTATTTCTTTTATTATTTCTCTTCCTAATCGTGTTAATTGCCATTCTTTTCCCCCTGTATGCACAGCTATATGCACATCATATTAATTATACCCCATGCCCGCACTTTACGCACAGAAAAAAGCAAGCCCCGCTCGGAGCTTGCTTCTGCGATTTTGAAAAGTCAGTCGACCTATGATATGCTTCCGCATTCTGCGAGATATTGATATGCCTGTCTAATCTGCTCATCAGTGAGAGACACAGCACCCATGTTAGCAACCTCGTTGTTATCATATCCTGCAATGATAATCGGTCCGAAAATCATACGCAAACCATCATGTGACCAGATATTTTCCTCATTATTTGCCATAAACTCAGAGTCCGGACAACATGCACATTCATACATAAAAATATCCATGCCATTTCCGATTCCGCATCGAATATCTGCACCTGCGCTTGGCAGTCCATTCCCAAGCGCATCAACATTGCCAACGAGTTTATTTATTTCAGAAAGATTCTTTACCTTAATAATCTTTGCAAGCTCTTTTGGGGCTTTGTAAATAACCTTCAGTTTGTGTACGCTGAAACCGAAAATCTGCATGTACATATTACATGTTCTGTCAACGGCGCTTTCGAACTTTTCACCGACGTCCTCCAAATCGTCAAAATGCTCCAGCATCTCACCATAGTACCAGGCCTGATCATCTTCGCCCCTCTTGAACTTGCTCCAGTAATCATTCCCGGCATCTTCCTTAAGGTCACTGAGTATGTCCTGCAGATTGGCTGTGAGGTCTGCCAAAACCAGCATTTTCACGCGCAGATCTCCGGCTTTAGCCTCGTCGATGGCGTGCTGTTTTCTGTCTTCCCAAGGGAGATCCTTGTTTTCTGTATGGCTCGCAACAAGGTCTCTTACATCCCTGCCGAAATTCTTCTCAATATCATCAAGTGTTGCATCGGAGTCCTCTACTGTGTCGTGAAGCACACCTGCTGCCATAAGATTTTCATCGGCACCCCACTCCTTGAGAAGTCTCAACACCTCGAGCGGATGGAAAATGTATGGCAGATTGCTGCCTTTTCTCGGCTGACCTGCGTGACATCTCGCTGCATATGCGATTGCCTTTTCGATAATATACTTCTTAGATATGCCGGTGATAATTCCTGTAGCATCTCCGGAAACAAGGTCAACCATTGTTAATCCGAGCGCCTCAGCGAGCGCCGGAATGTTTACGGGCTTGATGCTCGTGCTTCCTGTCTCCCAGTTGCTGATTGTCTGCGGGCTTACTCCCACCATCTCAGCAAGCTTCTCCTGTGAAAGCTTCAGTTCTTTTCTCTTCTCGTATATCGTCTTTCCATTTAATAGTTCCATAATATAACCCTCCTTGCCTGTGATTATATACTACTTATACCTTAACGGTTTTTTGAACATGTAATCGTGTAATCGCCTAATCCCCATAATTATTGTATTACACGGCATGTCCCATTTAACGGACTTTGACGTCCTCCCCGCACTTAAATAATAAAAAACAACCGGCAAACTTTGAATAGAATGCCAGTTGTATTTTGTATCAAGTGGGACTTGAGTTTTTGCCCGTGCTGTTATTTTGCCATTTTCTCCAATACCTCACCTGTCATACGGTATGTTGTCCATTCATCCATCTGAACCGCTCCAAGTGAAAGGTAAAAATCGATGCTCGGCTTATTCCAGTCAAGGCAGGCCCACTCCAGGCGTCCGCAGTTTCTTTCAACGGCTATTTCAGCCAGTTTCTTTAAGGTTGCTTTTCCATAACCGTGTCCACGATATTCAGGCATAACAAACAGGTCCTCCAGATATATCCCGGCTCTTCCAAGGAATGTTGAAAAATTATGGAAAAATACAGTTGA
>JABUTC010000125.1 GCA_021442505.1 Mogibacterium sp.
CATAACTGTAATTGGTGGCGAAAATGATTTGAACTATGATTCAATGATTGAAGTCTTTGCTCAAGATGGAGACGTCGGAAGGACTAGTGTGTCTACTGAACTTGATAGTATACATATACAAAATGCTGACAATCTCATAAAAACCGGAACAATCACAAGGATTGAGGACTGCTTTGATATGGTGAATATAAATGGGATTTCTATCAGTGAGTTGATTAAGAACGAGAATTCTGTTTCTATTGAGGACAAAGAGATTCTGTGTGATTGCAGATTGAATCCAGATACAAAAGAAATCTATAACATAATTGACATTGCCATCGTTGCAGCTGACGGAAAGGGAACAATTGAGAAGAAAAATAACAACTATGTCATCAGGATAAAAACAAATACTGATGTAAATATTGAGAAGTTGTTAAAGTAAAATACACACGTAAGGGGAAGATGATTTTGAAGGTACAGAAGTGTCTTTGGTGGTCCTCTGTCAAGATTTCGGACACTCGTTTTGTCAAAAATCCTTCTGTGTTGACGGCAGCTTAGGCTGCCGCCTTATTTAATTTATTCTTAATTGTATCGTAATACTTTTTCTCATAATTAAGCGGCGACAGATAGTCACAATGGCTATGTATTCTTGTGGTATTGTAAAAAGTATCTATGTATTCAAATACTAGATTATACGCATGTTCGTAATCTCTGATTCTAAATCGGTTAAGCCATTCTCTTTTGATTAGGGCATGGAACGATTCTATGCATGCATTGTCCCATGGATTACCTTTCCCTGAATAGCTTAGTAATATTTCTTCTGCGAACTTCCTGTACTCTTCAGATGTATATTGAACCCCTCTATCTGTATGGATTATTTTGGGTGTTGCTCCTCCGGCATTGAAGAGTGCTTTTTCTATTGCTCTGATAACTGCAGCTGTTTCCAGCGTTCTGGAAAGTTCCCATGCCATAATCCTTCTTGAATACAGATCCATTATGCAGGACAGATATACGAACCCTTCCTCAGTCCAAATATATGTAATATCTGTACACCAGACTGCATTAGGCTTGTCCGGATTAAAGTCCCTGTTCAGAAGATTCTTTAGCTTATCTGAAAAATCTCGGCTGATTGTTGTGATGGTATGATGTTTTATATAACAAGCCTTTATGTGCAACTGATGCATATACTCGGTTACTGTCCGTTCAGATATTTTCTCGCCTTTTTTATGGAGAATCTCTGTTATCTTCGGCGCTCCATAAATATTATGACTTTTCTTGTATATGTCCAGAATCATACTTTTGATTCTGTTTCGACGTTGCTCCTGCTCAGATGGTTCATGCTTCAACCAATTGTAGTACCCGCTTGTTGAGACGCCTAGTTTTTTCAGCACCCCTTTAACAGAGAATTTGCGTCCCTTCGGTAAGCTTTCGACAGTGTCCTTGACTGCCTGAAAAACTCTCTCTGTTATTCTCCCAGAATGCTGATAGCTTTTTTTAATACATCAAGAGCATCCTGCGTGTCTCTGAGTTCTCTGCGCAGGCGCATGTTTTCTTTCTCAAGATCTGACATTCCCGAGTAACTTGACTCATTCGCATCGTTGCTTTCCCTGCGGTCTTTTTTGTACCATCCATAGAGAGTGTCATACGGTACTCCCAGATATTCGGCACAAACCCGCTTGTCGAGATCCGGATGCTCCTTCACATATCTTAATGCATCCTGCTTAAATTCATCTGAATACTTCTTTGGCATTTTAATCCCTCATGTGATATTAATATTATCTCACATCACAGAAGGATTTTCACAAATTTAGTGTCCACTATTTATTCTAGTGTCATATTTAAAACATTTACGACAACAAATGAACCGCCGTGGTGTAG
>JABUTC010000126.1 GCA_021442505.1 Mogibacterium sp.
AGGTTTCTTGCTGTGGTGGTTTTGCCTACGCCGCCTTTCTGATTGCATATAGCAATCGTCTTACATTTGTCCATATCGGCCTCCTTACTCTTCCATGCGGCTTTCCTCTAGCAGCGTATCAATCAACTCGCTTTCGAAAAAGGCTTCTACAAAAATGTCCATCAGCTGAGGATTATCATGACCTTCGTCAAGTATATAATCTACAGCGCATACCCCGCATATCAGGCCTGCTGCACAGAAGGCTACTCTGAGCACTTCCAGTGCATCACTGCTGTCTCCAACGATATACATAAACTCCATATCACTGGCAATTCTACGTGCTTCCTCCCTGGACTGCATAATAGTTTCCAGTGTTTCGAAGTTTGTAACAGCAATCTCCACAGCCTTAAAGCAATGGTTTACGTGGTTCTCCTTTCCGAACTCGCTGCCATGTTCGGCATCACTTGGTTTAACGTTTAATTTTACTTTGATTACTCTTTTATTATTCTTCATTATTACCGCCTTTCTGCCTCATGGGCTTTTCTTGAAATAAAAAAACCGCACTCTTTGTGAATGCGGCATGTAAATTTCAACATGAAGAAGGGCACCTTATATCAGACCATAAGTTTAATCAAGAGATCATCTACGGCGTCCGTGTATCTGTTTTCGGCTATAAGTTCATTTCTCAGTTCGTTCAGTGCAAAGACAAGCACGCGCACTTCATCGTAACTGAGGGCCAGTTTAAGTTTGTTTCCCATGGTTTGCACCTCCTTGCTTAGTGCATGAGATTATATTTCATACACCATAAACCATGGAAAACAAACATGCAAATGTGCGATTTTGAAATTCGCACATTCTATTATTTTCTTCGGATTCGTCTTCCTCTGCGATTTCCGAGCAGGGCAGCACATAAAGCCTTGTCCACCAGCTTCATTGTTGATTCGTCCAGCTCGCACATCTTGGTTGTGAGCATGTCTTTGGATATTGTCGTTGTCTGCTCAGCTTCGACCATAGACTTTTTAGGAAGGCCGTGAATCATTGGCAGTACGACATGTGTGCTCTGATCCGTCTTCTTAATGCTGCTGGTAATAATCGATACGATTACAGTAGGCGAATGTCTGTTGAGCTGTTCTGTCTGAACAACCACGACAGGCCGCTTTCCCGCTTGGATGCTACCATTCCTGCTGTCCGGCAGATTAGCGAAATATACTTCTCCGCGTTTTACCTTCTTTATTTCTTCTTTCATATGTTCCTCTCATTTCTGAATGCTCATTGCTTTCATTTCAGGGTTATTGATATGTAAAAAAGGGCGCAGCAATTTGCGCCCGTTATATTCGTTATCAATCCGTATTTGTCCACGACACCCTGGGATTTACAGGAATCAATCAGGCGGAGGCCAGCAATCCTCCTCACAGGGTTCGTCCCTCTCCGTGGTTCTCACCGAGCCGCCCTCATTGCGTGATCCCGCTTCTGCGGGGCTGTGACTGGACGGGAGTATCATTGTCCTTGAATATCTGGTCTTTGCACGTGCAGTTGCTACGCTGCATTTATCCGGAAAACATTATCGCTCTCCCTTACGGGGTCATGGCGCAACCGGTGAGTGCTCGCAGATACAAGAAGGTACCTGATGAATGTGTATTCTGTTTTCAATGATCATAGGAATGAGAGCTTTGTGACTCTCACCCGTATGTCACGAAAACAGCGTTTTGCAATCCCCTGAAATGAAAAAAGTTTAAAAAATATTTTTGAAGTTCCTGATTGTAGTAAAAAATGTGTGTAAACAGTAGAAGATGTAGAAACTAAGGTAATCTCGGGACAAAGAGAAGATGACCCAGATAGAGG
>JABUTC010000127.1 GCA_021442505.1 Mogibacterium sp.
TAATGCGGATGCTATGCTCGAGGCTGTTAAGAAGGGTTACATCAATGCGACAGACCTCGCCGATTACCTCACGGTAAAAGGCATGCCGTTCCGTGACGCTTACAAGCTTGCGGGTCAGGCTGTTGCATGCTGCATCGCTACGGGCGAGGTGCTCGAGACACTTTCGCTTGAGACCTACAAGTCGATGAGTGAGCTGATTGATGAGGATGTTTACGAGGCTCTCGATGTCAGAAAATGCGTTGAGAGAAGAATCTCGGCAGGCGGAACCTCGTTAAAATCCGTGCTTGTTCAGTTCGACTATGTCGAGGCGGCGCTCAAGAAGGATGCTGCAGCTGAAGCGGCTGAGGAGTAGGCAAACTGAAGGTTGTATCCTCCGGTGATGCCGTCAACATCCAGAGCCTCCCCGATAACATAGATTCCGGGATGCTTCACAAGCTCGAAGCTTTTGCTGTCGACTTCTGCCAAAAGTACGCCTCCGGCGCTTACCATGCCGCGCGGGCTTCGGCTTTCGACGGTGAAGCTGTCGGCACTCAGAGTTTCAACAATATTTTTAAGGGATATGCCATCGCGGGTTGCGGTGGCTTTTTCTTTTGCTCTTTCAACTATGCAGGCTGCAAAACGCTTTGGGAGCCCGAAGCACTCAGCGACTATCGTGTCGTAGCCGGCTCTGCTCTTGCCGAATGCATCTACGAGCAGACCGAGAGGATTATCCACTTCCGGAATATAGTTGATGCTGATTTTCGAACCCGCTTCTACGTGCCTTGATATATTGAGAATTGCCGGTCCTGTCAGTTCGTTGTGTGCAAACAGAAGAGCACCCCTGCTTCGAGGCGCTTTGCGGCTCTCGCCAGTGCGAACTTCAACATCATTCAGGCTGACTCCGGCGAGTTCCGAATAAGGATAATCTCTGACTGTAAGCGGAGCAAGCGCGGATTTAGGGTCAGCAATTTCGAGACCGAGATCCCGCTTCATAATTTTAAACATACTGCCGTCGGAGCCTGTGTGCGGATAGGTTGTTCCGCCGCTTGCGATGATGAGATTCCTGCAGAGGAATTCTTTATCTTCTGTCGCAACACAATAAGGTCGGGCGTCAGTTTTAATTCTGCGAACCTTTTCTTCGGTGAGGATGCTCCATCCGTTGTCTCGTGCTTTAGAAAGAAGCAGATCAAGCACGTCCGAGGCCTTTCCGGACGCGGGGAAAATCCTTCCGTCCGCTTCAGTGACAAGCGGCATACCGCAAGCCTCAAGCCATGAACACAGCTCGATATTGCTGTGGCGGTTCAGAGCACCACGAATCGAGCCGCCCGAAGTGTTGTAGGAAGCGGCGAGTTCTTTTACCGGGCCATCGTGTGTGATGTTGCAGCGACCGCCACCGCTCATGAGAAGTTTGGTGCCGGGCGACTTTGTGCCCTCGAGAATTATTCCGTTTTTGGTCGGAAGGAGTGCCGCGAGCATGAGCCCGGCCGCGCCTCCTCCGATAATAATATTTTCATAAATCATGTTATGAATGATAATAGCTGAGGAAGTATTTGTATATAAAAGGAAATCCAAATGAATCATTATTCGGTAAAAGGTATGGCGTGTGCGGCCTGCTCTGCCAAGGTTGAAAAGGCTGTGTCGGAGCTGCCCGGCGTTAAGAGTTGTGCGGTAAGTCTCTTGACAAATTCGATGTCTGTTGAGGGCAATGTTAGCGAAGAGGCTGTAATCAGGGCTGTTGAGGCAGCCGGTTTTAGCGCGTCCCCGGCTATGATGCGAAACAGGGAAGAGGCACTCAAGGATACGACTACACCGAAACTTAAGAAAAGACTTAGCTG
>JABUTC010000128.1 GCA_021442505.1 Mogibacterium sp.
TACCAGTTGCCTAAACAACTAGGATTGTATATTAGTAGAGTGTTGACAGCACTCTACTTTTTAATTTCTTATAGTTATATTATATCAAAAGGATTTAAATGAGGAGGAGTCGTTAGATTACATTAATAGTACAAAACCCAATGTCATAATTGGCGGTCCTCCATGTCAGGATTTTTCTATTGCAGGGAATAGAAATATGGGGGAAAGGGCGAATTTAACAATAAGGTTTGCAGAAATTGTATCGCTCGTTAAACCGGAAGGGTTTGTAATGGAAAATGTATATAATATCGAAAGAATGCCAGTATTGCCTAAAGCTAAGCAGATTATAAAAAATGCTGGATACGGTATAACAACCAGAGTACTGGATGCTTCAAGGTGCGGGGTTCCGCAAAAGAGAAATAGATTTTTTATGATTGGACATTTGAACGATGAAGATGGTTTCTTGAACGACATCATAGATGCGAATTTGTCTGATGAACAAATGACAGTATTTGACTATCTGGGGGATTCATTGGGCACAGAGTTTTATTACATGCATCCCCGCAGTTACAATAGAAGGGCTGTATTTAGTGTTTATGAGCCTAGCGCAACTATAAGAGGGGTAAATAGACCTATACCAGAAGGATACAAAAGACATCATGCAGACAAAGCAGATATTACAGAGGGTGTTAGAAGTTTGACTTCTAAAGAACGCAGCTTTATACAAACCTTTCCAGATGATTTTGTTTTTGAAGGAAACAAGACCGAAATAGAACAGACAATAGGAAATGCTGTTCCTGTAAAACTTGCGGAGTTTGTTGCACGATGTCTGAAAGAGTACATGAATAAGGATTGAGATAAAATGACCACATATGAGCATCTTCAAGAAAAAATAAAAGCATTAGAACTTGCTGAAAATGAAACTGATTACATTGTGGGTTTTTTGCTTGCCTATGATATTCCAAAGGCAACATTGGTAAGGATGCGATTAACAGAAGGTGTTGCTGCAGATTCGCCTATAAAAATCGGGAATAAGTTACTTGTGTCATATACTCTAAATGAGAACCTATATACATACTATGATTATGCTCAACGGGTCTTGGTGAAGAATCAGTCGTACCGAATAATCATGTTGGTGAATAGGGAACATATATTAGCTTACGATACGCAAAATGGTGATTGGCTATATACCGAACGTGAAAATTTATATAAGGATTGTGATTTTTTCTATCCATTGATGGGGCTGGAAAGAAATGTACTACATGATCGGGAAAATGCCAACATTAAAATTGGAGAAAAAATAGCCAGACTATACAATGAACTTCTTGTGATTAATGCTGGAAAAGAAGAGCATATCGAGGCTTTTATTATTGATTTGGTTTTTTGCGTACTTGCAGATAGCTTTTCAATAATTCCGAAGGGCAGTATGCATTCGTGGATGGAACGCTTCTCAGAGAGAGACGGAAAGAATATCAGCAAGGTCTTGAGGCGGATATGCGAGGAACTTATTGGACTTGAAGGCGAATTCTTGACTATAAAAACATCCATAGGAAAAGGTTTTCTGCACCTAGACATCGATGAATTAGAGATGGGTGTATCCGCTAGGAATATTATATTGGATATATGTTCTGCCGATTGGGAGAATGTTGAACCAGAAGTTTTAGGGGCTATGATCCAGTCTATTGTAGTGCCTTCAGATAATTCCGTGTCTTACAATTACACCAGCACAGCGAATATATATAAGGTGATAGGTCCACTTTTTATGGACGATCTGTATATTGAATATGAGAGGGCAAAACAAAACAAGGAAAT
>JABUTC010000129.1:0-1775 GCA_021442505.1 Mogibacterium sp.
CGCCTTCACAAGCTATTCTTCCTACGGATTCTGCATCGGCTCATCTATGGTAACCTCTCCCATCTACAACCAGAGCGGCAACCTCTCCATGCGCGACACCCGAATGCGCGGCATCCATGCCGGAATCAAAGGCTATATCGGCAAACATCTGGACTACAGGCTCATATTCCAGTATCGCAAATCATGGGGCACGGTTTTTGTGCCGAATATCGACATCAAGCGAAACACAGCCCTGCTGGTTGAGGCAAACTACAAGCCGCTGAAAACCGATGGACTGAACATCAAAGCCCAAATCGCGTTCGACCGCGGCTCTATCGTGGGCAACAACACCGGATTCCTGATTGGAGTGGCCTATAAAGGACGACTAATGTTTTAAACTCTTGACAGTATGCGGCTCAAATATATAATACCAATTTTCGCTTGCATCGCGCTATTGCTCAGCGCTTGCACAAAAAACAACGGCCCCAGCGACATCTTGTATGGCGAGTGGAAAATCGAGTCGATGACATTCCCCAACGGCTCCGATTTCTACCGAGCCACTGACGACCACGCCTTTTTCCTCGCCTTCCAGTCCACCACCGCCCGACTCACCAAGCGCGACGGCGAGGACTATATGGACTGCGCCTATGGCAACTGGGAGCAAAACCAGGAGGCGAAAACTCTCATCATCTCATTTCCCGACAAACGCTGGCAGCCCTGGAAAGGCTGCGGATTTACGGGCATAGAAGAAGGCGACATCGAAGTGCCCAATCGCTTCAACATCGCCTTGAAATCTTCCGATAAACTGGTGCTGGTGAACATGGACGAGCCATATCTCACCTACACCCTTGTAAAGTGGTAGTTTAAACCCAAATTGTTCATTGGGTTAAAACGCCTTCTTGTAAAGTTCAAGAATTATTTCCTGAACTTGTATATCAAGTTGGATTGGTTAGAAGAAATAGTAAAGATGATGAGGCAAACAACGCACTCAACAAAATTAGGCTTATCATCAATGTTCCGCAGACCGGACCTTATAATTATAAGAAAATCCCTGACTTAAATGGCCTCATGGCAACAGTAAAAACATCGCATGATGCTATGGTGGAGAAAAAACGCAAGGAACTTCTTGAGATAGTTCGCCAGTGTATGGAAGCTATACATACTGCTGCCGGAAATAATGCGGAAGCGAAGAACTATTCAGATAAAGCAGACACAAAATATGATCAGTGGAAAAATGAAATCGCCAACGAAAAATGCATTGCAATATTAGACGGTAAAGTTCCGCCTATGTGGCAATATAAGGATGACACACTGGATTATATAGATAAGGCAGTCAACCCGCCTAGTGCGACGTCGGAACCTGCAAAGAAGGAAATTATTAAAGCCGTACCCCGTCAGGCAATGTTTCCTGCAAAGACTCTTAAGAGCGATGCGGAAATAGATGCCTACCTTGATAAGATAAGAACTCAAATGAAGGATTACTTGAAGGGTGTAGACGGAATCAAGATAAACTAGGAACTTGAAATAATGGATAAAACAGCAATCAAAAAATATGCAGTATGGGCACGCCGTGAATTGATTTCTCGCGTAGCTCAGAAGGCATTGCAGTACGGAATATCTGAAGAGGAAATAAAAACTGTTGATTCAGGAAGCGTTAATGGGGTTGTCCTTTCAGATATCGAGCAAAACCAAAGGCGTGCGCTAGTTGAGCAGATAAACAGGAAGGGTTATAGCCAGGTTATGGAGGAAATTGCCTATACCTGGTTTAACCGTTTTATTGCTTTGCGTTTTATGGA
>JABUTC010000129.1:1808-3080 GCA_021442505.1 Mogibacterium sp.
TGTATTCACGGATGAAGCCAATACCTTCAACCCTCAGATTTTGACAGAAGCAATTCATATGGATCTTGAAGGTCTTGATATAAATAAGGTGTATGAACTTAAAGAGGCCAATAAGCAGGAAGAACTGTATAAGTATTTGCTTATTGTTCAGTGCAATGCACTTAATAGTGTTCTTCCCGGAATGTTCCAGAAGATAGAAGACTATTCAGAACTTCTCTGCCCTGACAATCTTCTTAGAGAAGGCTCTGTTATAGAACAAATGATAACCCTTATTCCTGAAGATGACTGGAAGGACGCTGTACAGATTATCGGATGGCTGTATCAGTACTACAACTCTGAGAAAAAGGATGAAGTCTTCGCTGCTCTTAAAAAGAATGTAAAAATCACGAAGGAAAACATTCCGGCAGCAACACAGCTTTTCACACCTGACTGGATTGTACGTTACATGGTGGAAAATTCACTAGGAAGACTGTGGGTTGAGGGCCATCCTGACGAAGATATAAAAAAGAAGTGGAAGTATTTCCTTGAAGAAGCTGAGCAGGAACCGGAAGTTCAGAAGCAGCTTGCAGAGATAAGAAAAGAATACGCCCTTCTCAATCCGGAAGATATTAAATGCATAGACCCATGTATGGGATCAGGTCATATACTGGCATATATGTTTGATGTTCTTGTCCAGATATACGAGTCATACGGCTATTCACCAAGAGATGCGGTTGCCAGCATCGTGCAGAATAACCTTTATGGTCTTGACATCGATGACAGAGCTGCACAGCTCTCATACTTTGCGATAATGATGAAGGCCTGTCAGTATGACAAGAGATTCCTTAACAGAGGTTTGCAGCCTAGCGTTTACGCAATCGTAGAGAGCAATGGGATAAATAAAGAAGCAGTCAATTATTTCTGCAACGGAGATGAGAAGCTAACAGCAGATATAAATACACTGCTTACAGAACTAACAGATGCCAAAGAATACGGATCCATACTGAACGTAAGTATGGTAGATTTTGTTGTTATTGAAGCTCGCATTGCTGAAGTTGAAAACGATATTAACCTTTTCGCAGGCACTGTAATTAACGAGTTAGTACCTCTCATTAAGGTTGCCAAGACACTCGCTCAGAAGTATGAAGTGGTGGTAACCAATCCGCCGTATATGGGTGCGAGTGGCATGAGTGTTAGCTTGGTTGCGTATATTAAAAAAGAATACCCATTAAGCAAAAGCGATTTGTTTGCAGTTTTTATCGAGAAGTGTAATTCGTTTACGAAATACGGCGG
>JABUTC010000012.1:0-2953 GCA_021442505.1 Mogibacterium sp.
TAATGCAATATCTCATAAGAACACCTTCCCTATCCTATCCACTCAATTTTCTTTATTTCTTTACTAGTCATATTCTCTCCTTGAAATTCTGTCATTAATATATTCTCTTGCCTCGATTGTATCTTTATCTAAACATCGGCCTTTCTTTTGTACCAAGTCTATTGTGTAATCCATAATAAACAAACACGCACCGTCTAAATCGGTTTTAGCCTGATTTTGAAGGGTTTTTAATTCGGGATAATCCCTGTTTTCCTCAATAGCATCCGAAACATAAACAATTTCTTCGAGCAGAGACATCCCCTTTCGACCTGTTGTATGTCCCGAAACTGCAGCCAGAACATCTTCATCTTCGACATTAAACTCATATTTAAGAAGTGCTTCGGCAACTTTTGAATGAGCAAGTGCCTGGTTGTTCATATACTCGTCACTAATAGCAAATTCTCTTATTAAGCGGTTAAGAAATTCATCGCTAAAGCATTTTGCTATATCGTGATATCTTCCGGCGAAAGACGCCTTATCGGCATCAATGCCGTAGCACTCCGCCAAAAATGTCGACATTTTTTCAACGCCCAGACTGTGCCTGTATCTCTTTTCTTTAAGATTGTGAAGCATAAAAGCTTCAAGCTTATCTTTATTTGTACAAATCATTTTCTTTAATATAATTTTGCACTTCGGTTGTTAAAAGTCCGTCGGTGCTCTCGTTGTTGCGAATGAGCTGTCTTATTTCTGTAGAAGATGCATCAAAAGGCTCAATATTCAGAACATGAATTCTTGCATTAAACAGTTTCCTGTAAGAATCAATCTTGTTAGTACCTTCAGCGTCTTCAGTTCCCGGACGTCTTCCGGTTATCAAAGGATATTTACGAATAATATCTTCGCCTCTGTACCATGTGTCTAGAGTCATAATTGAATCATAGCCAAGCACAAAATACAGTTCTCCTTCATAATTGTTATTGAAGTATTCCAGGGTTTCAAAAGTGTATGAAGGCCCTTCTTTACTGGCTTCGAAATTCGAAACTTCGAATGCACTGCAATAGGATTCATAAGTCTTAGCCATTTCTATTCTGTCATATGCAGAAGTGACATCTTCGCCCTGTTTAAACGGAGATATATAGTTTGGCATAAGTATCAGTTTGTCAAGATTGAGTTCGTCAGCTGCTGCAAGTGCCAATCTTAGATGGCCTATATGAATCGGATCAAAAGAGCCTCCGAATATTCCGTATCTGTAATTTTTGTTCATTATTTTAATTGTTTAATGAAATTGCAATGCCCAGCTCGTTTAACTGTTCTTCTTCCACAGGTGCAGGCGCCTCGCAAACCGGACATTCGGCATTTGCATTCTTAGGAAAAGCAATAACTTCTCTGATGCTCTTTTCTCCAAGAAGAAGCATAACCAGACGATCAAGTCCATAAGCCAGTCCGGCATGTGGAGGTGCTCCATACTTGAAAGCCTCAATTAAGAAACCGAATTTCTCCTGACATTCCTCGTCGCTTAGGCCAAGGACATTGAACATTTTTGCCTGCAGTTCTCTGTCGTGAATTCTTACGCTTCCACCACCCAGTTCAACACCGTTTAGGACTATGTCATAAGCATTTGCTTTAAGGTCGAGAATCTGACCGTTATCCAACTTGTACAGTTCGTCAAGTTTAGGCTGAGTAAAAGGATGATGCATAGCCTTTATATTGCCTTCTTCATCTTCCTCAAACATTGGAAAATCGACAACCCAGAGGAATTTGAAATCATTGTCGTCTAGCAGTCCAAGCATTCCAGCGACTTTTCTTCTAAGGAAACCAAGCGTATCAAATACCACTTTGGACTTATCGCTAACGATGAAAACAATGTCACCTTTTGAAGCATTGCATTTACCTAGAATATTGGCAAGTTCTTCTTCTGTGAAATATTTACTTACAGAAGAAGTGATACCTGATTCTTCATCCTTAATCCATACAAGACCCTTTGCACCGTAATGCTTTGCCTCTTCAACAAGTTTATCAATCTTCTTTCTTGAGAACTCGGCGGCACCACCCGGAACACAGATTCCTCTTACATCACCGCCCTCAGCAAGCGCTTTAGTAAAAACTTCAAAGTTGCAGTCTGAAACAACATCGTTCAGCTTAATCAACTCAATATCAAATCTCGTATCAGGCTTATCCGAACCATATCTTTCCATAGCTTCAGTCCAAGTTAACCTAGGGAAAGGTGTCTGGATATCTATGCCCTTTACTTCCTTCATTACTCTTTTAAGGAAGCCTTCCTGAACTTCGATTACTGTAT
Organism: Mogibacterium sp.; assembly: GCA_021442505.1. GTDB lineage: Bacteria > Bacillota > Clostridia > Peptostreptococcales > Anaerovoracaceae > Crickella. The sequence continues at coordinate 2,276 of JABUTC010000012.1, forward strand.
CCTCATCAGCAAAGGACATCTCCAGGTCTATCTGTGTAAACTCCGGCTGTCTGTCCGCTCTTAAGTCTTCATCTCTGAAGCATTTAGCGATTTGCACATATCTATCGGTTCCCGATACCATTAAGAGCTGTTTAAAAAGCTGTGGTGACTGAGGAAGCGCATAGAAAGAACCGTTCTTAACTCTGCTCGGAACTATATAGTCTCTGGCACCTTCTGGTGTAGATTTGATAAGAATCGGTGTTTCAACCTCGGTAAAACCGTTCTCATCGTAGTAATCTCTGGCGCACTTAACAACTCTGTGTCTGAAAGTAAGGTTGCGCTGCATCTTGTTCTTTCTGAGATCGAGATATCTGTACTTAAGCCTTAGGTTTTCATCAACATTATCATCATCTTTTACATAGATTGGTGGAGTCATAGCTTCTGAATAGATGACAAGCTCCTCGGCGAAAACCTCAATGTCACCGGTCGATATTTTCGGGTTTTTCGAACTTCTTTCGTTTACTGTACCTTTTATACCGATAACATATTCACTTCTTAAAGACTTTGCCTTATCAAGGATTTCATCTCCAAGGTCCTCGTTGAATGTTATCTGGGTAATACCGCTCTTATCTCTCAAATCAACAAATACAAGGCTTCCGAGACTTCTTGCTTTTGCAACCCATCCGTTCAATACAACTT
>JABUTC010000012.1:3484-13036 GCA_021442505.1 Mogibacterium sp.
TTTGTGTAATAATCAAGTCCTCTTACGATTGAAGGATCAACAATATAATTGATATCCATTGCATCCAGGTGAGATTTAAGTTCATCAAGACTTTTTTTACAGTCATCACATAGATAATCCAGCATCATTGGTGCACCCTGAACCAACTCTTTACATACAGGCGACTTGCAATCGAGGATTCTCATTGGATTTTTGTCAAATCTATCCTTGCAGGTTTCACAAAGTTCTTCGTATTTAGGCTGCAAAAATTCCTGAAGTGCCTTTCTGTGCAAAGGTCTGCAGCATCTGCAGCCAACACTTGAAATATGAAGTTCTACATCCTGTATTCCCATTCTTTCCAGAAAATCTGAAGCTAATGCAATTACTTCGGCATCAGCCAACATATCGGATGTACCAAAATTCTCAATTCCAAACTGATGAAATTCTCTTAATCTGCCTGCCTGCGGTTTCTCATATCTGAAACAAGGAGTGTTGTAATAGTATTTACTTGGTTGTGTTTCAGCATACTGATTACTTTCAATAAAAGCTCTTACAGCAGGTGAAGTACCTTCCGGCTTTAGGGTTATACTTCTATGCCCCATATCCTCAAAAGTGTACATTTCTTTCTGCACTATATCAGTTGTATCTCCCACTCCCCTGCAAAACAGTTCAGTGCTTTCAAATGTAGGAGTGCGCATTTCTTCAAAACCGTATTCTGCACATATTTTATCCCATTCAGATTCGATGTATCTCCATTTGTACGAATCCTGCGGCATTACATCTTTAGTTCCTTTAGGTGCCTTAATTGCCATCCTATCCTCCGTAATATTTATTCTTTCTCAAGAGCATTTCTTCGAAACGCTCGTTATAAACCTTGTAATTGCTTACGTTCGCTATTCTTTCTAATCGGTCTTCATCAGGATAATAGACTTTTCCGATTGCTCCCGCACCAAGCCCGATTATTGTCTGTTTCTCTTCCATAATTCGAATATTGTAAATTGAATGCATTCCCGGTTTACAATATCCAACATTCTCATTGGCTCCAATCTGATGTTTCTGTCTGTATATGTAATATGGAACATACCCGTTGCTTTTAAGAATCTCTTTAGAACTTTCAAGCATATCGTTAACCATATCTGTATTTTGTCTGAAATATTCGGGATCCTTTTCTCTTAGTTCTGAACCGTTTTTTACTGACAGAGTGTGAATTGTAATATTTTGCGCGCCAAGCTCAATTACTTTTTTAAGACTGTCGCAAAAATCCTCATTGGATTCACCGGGAAGGCCTGCAATCAAATCAGCGTTAATTGTTGGAATGTTATTTTCATTTGCAAGTTCAAAACTCTTAATAATCTGTTCAGCTGTGTGCTTTCTTCCGATTGTACTCAGAGTGTCGTCCTTCATCGATTGAGGATTTATGCTGATTCTTGAGATACCGTGATTTTGAAGTATTTCAAGTTTTTCAGCTGTAATTGTATCCGGCCTGCCGGCTTCGACGGTAAATTCGATCTTGCCGGCATCTGCATGCAGATACTTTTCGCACGATTCAATCAATCTGTCTAATTGCAAAGGATTTAGTGTAGTTGGTGTACCGCCACCGATGTATATGCTTTCAATCTGATTGCTGTTTGAACTGTTTGAATCAATTAACGAACCCATATACTTAATCTCTTTAATTAAGTTGTTCAGGTACTGTTCAATATGAGATTCGACTGCCACCGCAGATGCAAAAGAGCAGTAAGCACAAATAGTTGGGCAAAAAGGAATACCGATATATACCGAGAAATTATGAGTGTTTGGGCTGGATACATTTCTCATCTGATAATGCATAATGTCCATAATTATTTCTATCTTTGAATTATGAACGGCATATCTTTCAGATAAAATTTCAGAAACCTTATTGATGTCCGACTCTTTTTCAAAAATGTTGTATGCCAGTTTCAACGGTTTAACACCGGTTAGAGTTCCCCATTCATTGCTGCATCCGCATAAAGATTCCAGAAGCCTGTACAATTCAAGTTTTATATAATCAGGCTCTTTGTTCCCTGAAGCATTTATCAGAAAGCTGTTTTCTCCTAAACAAAGTTTTGAGTTTGCGTCAAAATTGACAGCAATGGTTTCAAATTCATCATCCTGCATGAATACTCTGCAAAGCTCTGCATAGTTATAATCATTTTCAACTTTATTTAGATAAAACCTGTACATAAGGGTTATTTACCTTTTCAAATCCTATACTTGTCTCGAAACCATGTCCCGGATATACCTTAACGTCATCGTCTAAGACATAGAGTTTGTTTCTTATTGACTCCTGAAGAACTTCCCAGCTGCCGCCGTGAAAACCTGTGTTGCCAACAGAGAGTCTGAACAGTGTATCACCCGAGAAAAGATTATTGTCAACTAGATAGCACATACCACCCCTGCTGTGTCCCGGCGTGGCAATACATTTAATAATAAATTCTCCAAGATATAACTCATCGCCATCTTTAAGATATAAATCAGCGTCAACAGTTATTTCTTTATTCATCCCCAAAGAACCGTTAAACATAGCATGTGACAACAGTTCCTCTTCATCTTCGCAAGCAACTACCTGCGCTTCCGGAAAAGACTCTTTATACCTCATTACTTCGTAGATATGATCTCCGTGTCCATGAGTCAAAAGTATATATTTGACATTGGAATCAATCAGGCTCTCTTCGAAATATCCAGGGTCTACAACAGCAATTTCTCCGCTGATTTCGTCAGATATTACATAAGTATTTTCGGTCAAAGGACCTTTTGGAATTCTTTTAATTAATACGCTCATATTTATTATTTGTTCTTAGCTCTATATGCTTTGGTGATTCCCTCTACCTGCCTTAATGAAATCATCAGTCTTTGTAACTGATGCATATCTACGATTGAAACGGTAATTGTTACATAAACATCCCCTGTGGTAATAGGGTTCATATTGACTCCTGCCAAAGTAACATCATTGTCATCACAAGCCTTTGATATATCACTGAACATACCCTTGCGATCATTGCCTTCCAGGACAATGTCTACCATATAGGTGTAACCGGCTTTTGGGGTATCCCAATTAACTTCAATTAATCTTGCTTTGTCAGATTCGCTCATATTTACAATGTTAGAGCAATCTGCCCTGTGGACATTAATACCTTTTCCTTTCGATATATACCCTACAATTGGGTCGCCTGGTACAGGATTGCAACAGGACGCTCTTCTGATTAACAGATTGTCTGTGCCCTTTACAACAATTCCTATATCAGAACCTTCTGCACCTCGATTTACTGATGGCTTCTGCTTTATCTCTAAGTTTTGTAATTTGTCATCATCTTTCGCTTGATTTTCAGCGTTATAGTAATCAATCAGCTTATGACAAATTTTAGAGTTGTTGTTGCCACCTCTTGAGGCGTTAAGATAAAGGTCGTTTACAGTATCAAATCCCAGTTCTTTTACAGCTTTAAGAATATATGCATTCTTTGCTACTAGTGTTGGGTCCAGACCCTTTCTCTTTATATACGAAGATATATTTTGTTTACCTCTATCCAGGTCATCATCTTTATTTGCCTTGCGCAGCCATGCTCTTATTTTATTTCTCGCATGTGAGCTTTTAACGATATTCAGCCAGTCCATGCTTGGACCTGATGAATTTGCTGAAGTTATAATCTCAACAATGTCACCATTGTTCAACGTATAGTCCTTCTGGACCATCTTTCCGTTAACCTTGGCACCTACACAGCGTACACCTACATCTGTGTGTACTTTAAACGCAAAATCAAGTGGAGTTGATTCGAACGGTAGTTCTACAACATCGCCATTCGGTGTGAATACAAATACCTGGTTGTTAAAAAGATCCATCTTCATGGTCTCGAGGAATTCGACAGAGTCATCAGCCTCCTTTTGCCATTCAAGTGCTTCTCTCATCCAGGCTAATTTTTGCTCACTGTCATCTTCCTGACCGGATTTTCCTTCTTTGTATTTCCAATGTGCAGCAATACCATATTCAGCTACCCTGTGCATTTCATAGGTTCTGATCTGGATTTCAAACGGGTCACCCTTATCGCCTATTACTGTTGTATGCAAAGATTGATACATATTAGGTTTAGGCATAGCTATGTAATCTTTAAATCTGCCGGGTATAGGTCTCCATTCGGAGTGAACTATTCCGAGAACTGCATAGCAATCCTTGACACTTTGTACCAGAACTCTTACCGCAAGAAGGTCGAAAATTTCATCAAGTTCCTTATTCTGTATAACCATCTTGCGATAAATACTGTAAATATGTTTTGATCTGCCCTTTACACTGTACTTTATTCCGGCTTCATCCAGATCTTTAGAAATCTCATCAATAAGAGAATTCAGATTCTGTTCATACAATGCCTGTTTCTTTGCAATCTGTTCTGAAATATTTTTATATTCGATTGGATGAAGATATTTTAATGATAGGTCTTCTAATTCGAATTTGATGCTGTAAATACCGAGACGACCGGCAAGAGGCGCATATATTTCCAGAGTTTCCAGCGCTTTCTCTTCCCTTTTGTTGGTTGGCATATATTCAAGAGTTCTCATATTGTGAAGTCTGTCAGCAAGTTTAATGATAAGAACTCTTATATCCTTCGACATAGCTAAAAACATTTTCCTGAAGTTCTCAGCCTGCATCTCTTCTTTTGAACCGTATTTAATATTTCCGAGTTTTGTAACGCCGTCAACTAAAAGAGCTATTCTTTCATCAAAGTCTTCGACCAACTCCTCTCTGGTGTACTCAGTATCTTCAACTACATCATGTAAAAGTCCTGCTACGATGGTCTCATTATCCATTCCGAATTCGGCCAGGATTAATGAAACAGCAATAGGATGAATAATATAAGGTTCACCGCTTTTACGAAATTGTCCTTCGTGTAGTCTATGAGCTATTTCATATGCTTTCACAATAACAGTATCATCATACTTTGGATTAATCGTGATGATATCGTTCATATATTGTTCAGTTGTGAGAACATGCAGCTTACTCATAAATTTCCCTTTTACCCTTAAAAATTTTTATTTTACAATTCCATCATTTGCTCTTTTGTTTTGAGCTTTTTTCTTTTTCATTCTTTCCTTATCGCTCTTTTCTTTATTCTCCTCATACCTTGAAAGACTTTCTTTTCTGGTCAGGTCATACAGCAGTGGGCTGCAGAGGAAAATTGAAGAATATGTTCCTACAATTACACCTATAAGCAAAGGAATCAGAAACTCTCTGATTTCAGAAGAAACCATAAAGAATAATGGAATCATTACGGCTATTGTTGTAACTGATGTAAGAATTGATCTGGATATAGTCTGATTAACACTGTCATCAATTAACTCGACATTTTGCTTGCGCTTGTAGAACTTAGTGTTTTCTCTGATTCTGTCAAATACAACAATTGTGTCATTTATTGAATATCCGACTACTGTCAGAATACCTGCTATAAACGGATTGTTTATGGTAAAACCGAATATTGCATACAGTGCAAGTGTAAAGAGAACGTCATGCGCAAGACCTCCTACAGCAGCTAATCCAAATTTCCAGGTCTTAAATCTGAATCTTATGTAAACGAGCATACATAATGCAGCAATGATAATTGACTTAACTGCGTTATGTCTCAAATCTTTACCAACGGTTGGTCCAAATTCTTCAGAAGCGAGAACAGCATCGTCTTTAAGATTGTATTTTTGATCAAGAGTATTTATTACTTCCGATCTCTCGCTGGATTTAAGAGCTTTGATAGTTCTTATTACAATCTGAGTATTATCTTTTCCTGCGTATACGATTGTTGGTTCAAGGTCATAAGATTTGATAGTATCCTTTACCTCTTCAATATCAACCTTCTGACCCATTTCAATCTGCATCATTGTTCCACCGGTAAAATCAATTCCATAATTGAATCCCTTGAATAATCCAAATACGAGACCGGCACAGATTACGCAAATACTGATTGTGTAACTAATTTTTCTATTTTTAATAAAACTGAAATGATGTTTCCACGATCTGTTTGGAGTTCCATCCTCTTTCATTCCAAATGCTCTGAGCGTTGCAAATTTGCTGTCTGCCAGAACATTTACAAATGACTGGGTTACAAATACTGCAGTAATAATGCTGCATATCGTACCTATCATGAGAGTAAGAGCGAATCCTCTAACAGAAGATGTTCCAATGAGATAAAGAACAATTGATGCAATCAGTGTTGTAGTTTGTGCATCGATTACTGTCGAAAGAGCTGATTTGAAACCCATATCAACAGCTACTCTTATTGATTTGCCCTTAGTAATCTCCTCTCTTATTCTGGTGAAAATAATGATATTTGAGTCAACTGCCATACCTACTGAAAGGATAATACCTGCAATACCAGGCAGTGTAAGAACTGAACCAAATGCAACCATTAACCAAAGAATAAGCTGCACATATAAAGCTAAAGCTATGTCAGCTATAAGTCCGAGAACACCGAAAACAGCAAGCATTATAATCATTACGATTCCTAATCCGATAAAGCCTGCAATAACGCTCTTTGAAAGCGCATTTGCGCCGATTGTAGCTGTTTCAACTGATGAGTTTACTTCGGTCAGAGTTGCAGGAAGTGCACCTCCCCTGATTAATGCAGCGAGCTGTGACGCTTCTTCTTCAGGGAATCCACCATTTCCTCTGTAAATCTCACAACTGGTGCTGTTTATTTTCTGACTTACTGTTGGTGCTGATACAACATCGTTGTCCAGCATAATTACAATTGCTGTTGAATCAACAAGATTTCCGTTCTCGTCCATTAATGTAGGTGTAACTGATCCGCTTGCGGCCTTTTCTGTTCCTTCTCCAAACAAATCAGCACCCTTGCCTGTGAAGTCCATCGTAATCTTATAGCCGCCATGGTCGGAGTCCGTAGCTAAACTTGCATTCTTCACTTCATCACCGCTCATTACCAATGTTCCGTCAGCAAGAAGGAATTTAAGCTGAGCTGTGCGACCAATCTGCTTAATAGCAGCTTCGGCATCTTTAACACCTGGCATTTCTACTCTAATACGGTTATCTCCTTCGATAGATACACTTGCTTCTGAAACACCCATGGCATTAACTCTGTTCTCAAGCACAGTCTTTGTCTGCTCCATAACTTTGGCTTTTTCTGTGCCTTTTTCATCAGTTTCGGCCTCAAGAAGAACATAAACACCACCATTGATATCAAGGCCAAATTTCATTTGCTCGTAGAGATTGCCGACTTTACCTCCGATACCAAAAATAGAAGTAAACCAAGATACAACTAACAGTATCAGGACAAGCACAACTACTATAATATTTTTCTTATTTCTCATTGATTAAACCTCTTGTAAATAATTGATATGCGCATAGTACCGCATCAAATAATAATCTAATCTATAATACTATAAACGCCTTGAATTTTCAACAAAAAAGCGACGCGTTTGCGTCGCTTAAATCATTAAAATTATATATACTAATTATTCCTCAGCAGGCTTATCAGCTTCTACTTCTGCAGGAGCTTCAACTACAGACTCAGCAACAGCATCTGTCTCTGAATCTTCTGATTTCTTTGTAAGTTTTTTAGGTGTAACCTTCTTGTCTCTCTTAGCCTTTGAAGCCGGCTCTTCATCCTCTTCCAGAACTGACTTTGGCTTAGCCGGAGCAGCACCACTCTTCTTGATTACCTGGCTGACAGCAGTCTTGATAAACTCAATCTTTGTTCTGTCATTTGCTGTTGAAATAACAACTGTCTTGTCGGTAATTTTTGCAACCTTGCCGACAATTCCGCCAATTGTCATTATCTCATCGCCTACTGCAAGAGCTTCTCTCATTGCCTTTTCTTCTTTTTCCTTCTTTTTCTGAGGACGAATCATTAAGAAGTACATAATAGCAATGAATACTACTAAAATAATTAAACTTGAATACGTAGCCATATTTTTCCTCCTATACTATATGGTGCCGGTGATGGGGGTCGAACCCATACGGTATTTCTACCACGGGATTTTGAATCCCGCGCGTCTGCCAATTCCACCACACCGGCTTATTGACAGTAAGACGATTTACACCATTTTTCCTAAAAAAAAATGGTGTGGATGGAGGGACTCGAACCCTCACGGTCTCCCACATGGCCCTCAACCATGCGCGTCTGCCATTCCGCCACATCCACACGTCGCTTGATTATTTTATGAAAATTTAAATAATATGTCAAGNGAAAATAATTAATAATTATTGATTAATCAATTTATATTTAACTAGTAGGTAATTAATCCTTTCGTACAGAGCCGAAAGTGAACCTTCATTATAAATAACCTCATCTGCCAGTTTTATTTTTTCTTCATCCGGCATTTGTTTATTTATTACTTTCAATACATATTCCCTGCTTTGATTGTCACGTTTAATAACTCTTGATATACGAGTTTCAATATCTGCAGTTACAAGCCAGCAGGAATCATAAGTGTCTTTGTTATCGTTTTCAAAAAACAATGGTATTTCATAGAAAAGAACATGCTCCCCTTTTTCTGTTGCCGACTTGCGAATATCATCGATTTGATTTTTTACAACTAAAGTAGTGCCTTTTTCAAGCAGTTCCATGGCATTTGGGTTATTATAAACAAGCTCTCGGATCTTATTCCTGTCCATGCTTCCGTCGGGTTTAATGTATTCTACGCCAAAATTATCAATGATATATGGTATGGCCTTTCCTCCGGAAGAAGTAAGTTCTCTTGCCATTTTATCGGCATATACGACACGAAAACCATGATCTTCTAAATATTTACATACAGAAGATTTTCCTGAACCTATTCCACCTGTAATAACAATGTTTTTCATAGTAATTATTTTAAATCATACCAGGACTTTGCAGTATGTATGTCAACGCTTAGCTCAACTGCGAAATTAGCGGCAGACTTCATACAATCATCTAATATTTTTTTAACCGCATCAACTTCACTATCGGGCCCTTCAATTATTAATTCATCGTGGATCTGAAGGATTAATTTCGACTCAAGACCATCGTCATTTAATGCGGCATACACTTTATTCATTGCCAGCTTAATTACATCGGCAGCTGTTCCTTGAATAGGAGTATTCATTGCCAGTCGTTTTGCAAGTTCGCGCTCATTGAATTTGCGCGATTCAAATTCAGGAATCTGCCTGATTCTTCCAAAATAAGTACAAACCTGACGATTCTCTTCCCCTTCTTTGACACTTTTATCCAAAAACTGTTTCACAGCTGAATGAGTTTCAAAATAATCATTAATGTATTTTTGAGCTTCTGCACGGCTGATTTTAAGATTTTCACTTAGACCATGTGCGCTCATTCCATAAATTACGCCGAAATTTACAGCTTTTGCTCTTGTTCTCTGCAATGGTGTTACCTTATCAAAAGGAACATCGAACACTCTGGATGCTGTTGCTTTATGAATATCTTTTCCCTCGTTGAAAGCATTAATAAGTATAGAATCACCGCTTAGCGATGCCATTATCCTAAGTTCAATCTGAGAATAGTCAGCACCTGTAAAACTACAGTTATTTTCAGTTATAAATGCCTTCCTTATCAATCTGCCGTAATCATCCCTAATTGG
>JABUTC010000012.1:14126-15688 GCA_021442505.1 Mogibacterium sp.
GCTTATTGTAATCCGGTTCTCTGCACTTTAAATCATCCAAATTAAAATCAATTGGAGCATTTGTATCTATTGTTGCCAGCCATTTAGACAATACTGCACTATCAATATTGTTTCTTACGTTCTCGCCTAATTTGCCTTTGATTTCATCTGCATGTTCTATAACAGACTCGACAGAGCCGTATTCTTCAAGAAGCGCAATTCCTTTCTTTTCACCGACACCAGGAATGCCGGGAATATTATCGGAACTGTCACCCATCAGGCCTTTTAAGTCGATAAATTGAGATGGGGTCAGATTATATCTTTCCTTCATTGCTTTTATATCATATATATCAAACTCACTGAGGCCTTTTTTAGTGATAAGAACTTTTGTGTTTTCATCAATCAATTGCAGTTCGTCCTTATCGCCTGAAATGATTAAAGTTTCAATGCCCTCTAAAGATGCTTTTGCAGCAATAGTCCCGATTAAATCATCAGCTTCGTAACCTGACAACTCAAAAATAGGAATGTTCATTGCTTCCAGTACTTTGTGCATATATGGAATTTCTGATAACAGTTCTATCGGTGTCTGCTGTCTTCCTGCCTTATACTCACTGTATTTCTCATGGCGAAAAGTTTTATCCTTTAAGTCGAAAGCAACCGCAAGGTATTCCGGCTTATGGTCGGAGTAAATTTTATTAAGCATATTTATAAATGCGAAAACACCCTGTGTATGAACACCGGAAGATGTCACCATAGGCCTCATAGCAAAATATGCTCTAAACAGCAGACTGTTGCCATCTATTAATACTAACTTCCCCATATATGCTCCTTAATTATCATTGATAAAAAAATCCCGGGATACCGTCAAGCCCATAATTGACGCCCTATCAAAGATAAGGGTGGGTACTGCCTACAATAGAGTCCTGAAGTCCACTCGAAGGAGGCTTTTCATTATGTCTATCGATTGACATCCCGTTCAAAAAGTGTAGGTTCAATTATATCAACTCAACGTATATTCCAGGAATTAATGCTATTATAAGAATTGTTTAAAACTAGTCCAGATCGAGTTCGCAGTTATAGTAAACTTTCTGAACATCATCGTTATCCTCAAGCGCGTTAATCAGTTTAGTAAGTGATTTAACAGCCTCAGGTGCAACATTTGCCTCCATCGAAGGAATCTGTTCAACTTCTGCTTCAACAATTTCAATTCCGGCAGACTTAATTGCTTCATGCACATCATTGAATGCGGAAGGCTCCGTAATAACCTCGAAGCTATCTTCATTTACTACCATATCTTCAGCACCTGCATCAAGTGCAATCATCATAATGTCATCTTCTTCCATGCCATCTTCTCTCTCAATTATGATGACACCTTTTCTTGAGAACATATATGATACACAGCCAGGTGTTCCAAGGTTACCACCGTTTTTATCAAAAATAGACTTAACAAATGATGTAGTTCTGTTCTTGTTGTCTGTAAGAGCATCAACGATGATTGCTACTCCGGATGGACCATATCCCTCGAACTGCAGTTCCTCATATGACTCGCCTGCCAGTTCTCCTGTACCCTTCTTGATAGCTCT
>JABUTC010000130.1 GCA_021442505.1 Mogibacterium sp.
TAATTCTAATATTTGTATTGTCCTAACGAGTCCCCGTAATCTTTAGCGATCCTCTCTCTTTCTTCTTGTGAAGATTACTGTTCCTCCGCATACTGAAGCAAGTCCCATGAGCATCAGCCACAGTGACATATTGCTGTAATCACCTGTGTCTGCGCCGTCGTCCTTGTTCTTCTCTTTGCCGCCCTTTGAATTGTTCTCATCATAGGTATTGGTGAACTCAGGGTCCGTCATGCCGGTCTTAACATTGTTGCCAACCATAACTGTCTTGGTGATAACCAAATTATTGTTTCCGACATCAGTAGCTTTTATTACTACGGTATATTCAGTTTCATCGTAAATGATTCCCTTGATGTTACCCTTAGTCTCCTTAACCGTGTACTCGTAAGTGCCGGCCTTGTTGAAGATGGCATTTCCGAAAGTTGCCATTCCGGGTGCGGATCCTGTCAGACCTGTCATTGTTACTGACGAGAAGTCAAATGCAGGTGCACCATTCTTAGGAGTTACGGTAAATGTGAATGCATCAGTTGGCCGGAAGTCGCGTCCCTTCAGAGTCTTGTGTACATCGAGACCAATCTGTCCCAAAATACTTGCGCTCTTTGAGTTCTCAACTGACATGCTGCCCTGATCCATTACTCTCTGACCTACGATTGGTGTTGTTGCGCTCGGATTGAATGTAATCGGAATCGGGTTGGTCAGCTTGTCGTAGCCGTTAGGTGCGTTTGTTTCAACCAGATAGTATGTATCCGATTGTAACAGCGTCAGTACTGTGTGGTCAATCAGGACGTAGCCCTGGCTGTTAGTGGTAAAGGTTGCAGGTGTCTGATCATTAGATCCCGGAAGTGATGCACAGTAGTATGTTTGTCCGCCTTCTGTGATAGTCTTGCTCAAAACTGTGTCATTCTGCTTTTTTGTGTAAAGCTCAAATGTTGCTCCTGCGAGAGCTGTGCCGTCTGCTACGTCACTCTTCCAGAGTGTGAACTGTCCGTGATTGCTTGATGCAGATCCGGAGCTCTTGGAGATAGCAAACTCCTCCTTGCTAAGGATTGATGAAGTGCTCTGGCCGGCTATCTGAGCCTCGTTAATCACCTTAACGGACTTACCATACTCAGTTACCTTAACCTCGTATGTTACCTGATAATGTGTTGCGTCATCCAGGTCAAATGTAATCTGCTGTCCGCCCTGTGCGAATTTCCAGCAGGTACCTACATTAATCCATGTTCCAGGGTTGTTCTTATCTTCCTTTTCAACCTTAAGCGTTGCAGTCTGCAGGGACATATTCGTGGTTATGAAATTGTCCTGAAGCTGGATTGTGTTGCCGTTGTTGAGCTGAATTGCCTTTGGGTTAAGATCGATTATGTACTTAACAACATCAGTCTCCCCGCTCTTAAGAGCTGCTTCCTTAGACATATTGCCCATTGGATAATATGCGGTTTCCTTGTCAGAAACAACAGTTGTTGTTCCATCTGCTGTAATCAGTGCTTCATTGGCAAACAGCTCATTGATCTTATTCTTATCCAGTTTAGAATACTCGCTGTCCTTGATGTGCAGTGTGTACTTTACTACCAGAGTATCATTGAACTTATAGTCCATGTTGAGTGGCGGATATGTGCCGCCGTCCAGTTTCTGATCAGCTGCCTCGAAGGAGAGCGTGTTACTTGTAGTCGGTGCGGTTACCTTGCCCCAGTATCTGCTTGTCTTGTCGGCAAAATTCTTATCCTTGTAATGACGTTCAACCTG
>JABUTC010000131.1 GCA_021442505.1 Mogibacterium sp.
CTGAGCATTTTGCCTTATCTGCTGACAACGGCCACTAAAAAGGAAAACGAGGACAAGAAAATCTGCATCCTGACAGCCACCTCCGGCGACACGGGCAAAGCCGCACTTGAGGGTTTTGCTGATGTGCCGGGAACGGAGATTATCGTCTTCTTCCCGAACCAGGGCGTGAGCGAGGTTCAGGAACGCCAGATGATTACACAGGAAGGCGACAACACGCATGTATTCGCAATCGAGGGAAATTTCGACGACGCCCAGACAGGTGTAAAGAAGATTTTCAACGATAAAGCTTTTGCGGAAAAGCTTGCAACTATGGGATGCAAATTTTCCAGTGCAAATTCTATAAACATCGGCCGCCTGGTTCCTCAGGTTGCGTATTATGTATGGGGCTACCTGAAGTTGGTTGAACGCGGAGTAGTAAAGGCCGGCGAGCCTGTTAACATCTGCGTTCCAACGGGAAACTTCGGAAACATTCTGGCTGCATATTATGCCGGTGAGATGGGGATTCCTGTGAACAAATTTATCTGCGCTTCAAACAAAAACCGCGTGCTGACGGACTTCATCGAAACTGGCGTTTACAGCACTAAGAGAGAATTTTATCTGACAAACTCACCGTCGATGGACATCCTGATTTCCAGCAACCTGGAAAGACTGCTGTATCACCTGGCAGGAAACAACGGCGATGAAATTCGCGGTCTGATGGACGCGCTGGATAATGAGAAGCGCTATGAAGTCAGCCCGACAATCCGTGACGGCCTGAAAAAATTCTGGGGCGGCACGGCTTCTGTAGAAGAAACAAACGAAACTATCGGTGCAATGTACCGCGACGCAAAATATCTCATCGACACTCACACGGCAGTAGGCTACAAGGTTTACAAGGACTACGTTGCCGAAACGGGCGACGAAACTCCGACACTTATCGCCTCAACGGCAAGTGCCTACAAATTCGCAGAAAGCGTTGCAAAGGCTCTCGACCTGCCGGAGGAAGAGAACGGTTTCAGATACGTTGAGGCAGTTGCTGCAAAGACAGGAGTGCGCGTGCCGAAGGCGCTGAAGGATCTGGACAAGCGCGAAATCAGGCACAGGGGCGTAATCGAAATTCCGGAAATGCCGGCAGCTGTAGAAGAGAGCGTGAAATAAGATTGCCGGCGGTGCGCTGTGCGGCATGACCCAGCTTGGTACTGTGTGGCGGGGCTGGTGGCGTGTGGTCTGACACGGCGGCCGGCGGGGTGGTGCGATATAGTGCCGGTTTGGCACGGGCGTGGGCGTGGTGTGGCAGTTCCATAACAAAACTCCAAAAAAATGCTAGTTTTAAGGGGTATTTTTTGGAGTAAATCCTGATGCTGAATGATATATGAATATAGTTCAGCGCCGACGCATAATTATTAGTGCTTTTGATGCTATGACGGCATTATTAGCGGCAAATCAGGTTTTGCACTGGCATCGTGGATATATTAATTGCACCCTAACGGTCGCAGCCTTATCAGATAGCAGATAATTTGAAGGATTATTCCAAAAAACCAGGCAAATAAGTATGAGATTTTTGGACTTTTGATTTTGCACTTATAGGAAGTACCTACAAGGCATATTATAAATATGCAAGCGCGCTGATTTCCAATGCAGATATAAAAGATTGTGGCAGTACGCAGAAATTAACTTGAAAGAAATCGCCAGATTTGTTATATTATACGAGCGGCATGGAGGATTGACCGAGTGGCTAAGGAGCTCGCCTGGAAAGC
>JABUTC010000132.1 GCA_021442505.1 Mogibacterium sp.
ATCGTCGTGGCCTGCGGCACGGATTTCCCGGATGCGCTGAGCGGCGGATACCTCGCCTATGTGAAAAACGCACCGCTTCTCCTCGTCGACAACAGTAGCGAGGCGACAATCACACAGTACATCAAGGATAATCTCAAAGCAGGGGGAAAAGTTTACATCCTCGGCGGCACAGGTGTGGTGTCGACAAAATTCGAGAACGGTCTTGTTGCCTTATACACTGGTAACAACGTAATAAGACTTGGTGGCAGCAACAGATATGATACAAATCTCAGAATCCTAAAAGAGGCGGGGATTAGTTCAGAAGAAATTCTTGTCTGCTGCGGAAGCGATTTCGCAGACAGCCTGTCGGCATCGGCAGCAAAGAGACCGATACTTCTGGTTGACAGCTCGCTTAGAGCAGACCAGAAAACATTCCTGCAGGGACTGACTCCGGGCAAGCTGTATATCATCGGCGGAACCGGCGCAGTCAGCGACAGCATTAAGTCGCAGCTCAAATCAGCGACAGGGCTCGAGGCAAAGAGACTCTCCGGAATCAATCGCTACCAGACATCGGTTGCGGTGGCAAAAGAGTTCTTCTCCAAAGACAGCACGAAGACGGTAGTCTTCGCACTCGGATCGAACTTCCCTGATGGCCTTTCTGGCAGCGTGCTCGCAATTGAGAACGGCGCACCACTGATCCTTACGGATAATGCCGCTTCTCTCAGATCCATCGCAAAGGATTATGTGTCCAATTACACAAGCGCGGGCGATTCAATCACACTAGGCGGACCAACCCTGATAACACCGGAGACGGTTAAGTACATAATGTCGAGATAAATAAGTATGCGGAGCGGGCGTGGGGACACGCTCGCTTTTTTGTATGGAAATTGGGGGGGCGATTGCTGTAAAATTATCGTATCTATTGATTAGCCCTGAGGGGAGGAACACTATGAACATGCGAATTAAGGAGAAAAGTTTAACGCTTTTGCTTTCGGCGGCGATGGTGCTGGCGACCATTCCTTTTGGAAGTATGGTGGCTTATGCGGACGCGCCTGTGACAAGCGGACTGTCGATTAATGCACAGAGCGTTTACAATGCCGGAAATACAGTTGATTACAATTCTACCGATCTTGCGAGCAACCAGAGCGGAAGCGGATGGGCGTGGGATGCGTCGAGCGGGATTTTGACCCTGGATGGATTCAACGGCTCGTACATTGAGGCGATTGGCGGAATCACAATTAAGCTCAAGGGAACGAACACCCTTACGATGGCCGCTGACGGACCGTCGAACGGAATCAAGGCAACCGGGGACATTGTTTTCGAGAAAGATTCATCGTCGTCTACCGATAAGCTGAATGTCGGCGTGTCGGGTGCGACAGCTTTGAGATATATGCTGAATACTACAGGCACTATTCAGATTAACGGCGGCTCGCTTTCCCTTATCGAAACGGGCTTGAGCGGATATGTTGCAGGCTCAGACAGGCCTGTGTATGTAAACAACGATGCGAACCTGAAGGCAAGCGTGAGCTTCAGGGCTGTTAATTCAGCAGTGTACTGTTACGGCAAGGGAACTGTTGACCTCGAGTGCACAAGCACAGCTGCGGATTCAAAGATTGTTAACAGCATTTACGGAAATTCGACAGCCGGAAATGAGGGCGGACAGATTATCCTGAGCGGAAATGGTTTGATAGCCAATCAATACGCGGATTTTGACACCATTCAGAAC
>JABUTC010000133.1 GCA_021442505.1 Mogibacterium sp.
CTGACTAACCCGTCTTTATATAACTTATCAAGACTCTTGATAACTCCGTATATGGCATGCTCGGATGTTAATCCGCCCTGGAAATAAGCAATATAAGGTTCTCTTAAAGGAGCATCAGCACTTAGTTCTATTGATGATCCGGATACGAATGCACCTGCAGCCATAACTACCTGGTCCTGATAACCGGGCATATCCCATGGCATAGGTGTAACATATGAATCTATTGGAGATGCAGCCTGTACGGCCTGGCAAAAAGGCACCATAATATCCGGATTTGAAAATTTTATTGCCTGGATAATATCGCTGCGTTTTGATCCCACGCGTGGTACTACTTCAAAGCCCAGCTTGTCATATACGGCACCGCAAAGCATGGCGCCTTTTACAGCCGCATTTACTACCTTAGGTGCGAGGAACAATCCCTGCAGAACGTGTCTGTTCTGACCGTAAGTAAGGCCGCATTCAGCGCCTATACCAGGACAAGTGAGCCTGTATGATATTCTTTCGATTAAATCCTCTCTACCGCAAATATAACCGCCTGAAAGGGCTATTCCACCACCTGGGTTCTTAATCAGTGAACCTGCAATTACATCTACACCAAAATCAGTAGGCTCTATTGTATCTACAAACTCGCCATAGCAGTTGTCCGCCATAACAATAATGCCTGGATCAATTGATTTAACAAGTTCAACTACTTTACGCATGCTTTCCAAAGATATAGCCGGTCTCCAGTCATATCCGGTAGAACGCTGCATAGCAACCACACGGGTATTAGGACCGATTGCAGCACGAATTCCTTCGAGGTCAACGTCCATATCAGAATTAAGAGGCACTTCTTTGTATAAAATACCGTATTCAATCAAAGTTCCTGTAAATTTGTCTGTTGGTACTGTGCCAATAACATTGTGAAGGGTGTCATACGGTCTTCCTGTAGCGTAGATCAGCTCCTCGCCGGGCTTTAAAATACCATAAAGAGTCGATGCAATTGCATGTGTGCCGTTAACAATATTAGGTCTGACCAGCGCAGCATCGGTATGGAAAACTGAAGCGTATACTTTTTCAACGGCCTCTCTTCCCGGGTCGTCATAACCGTATCCGGTGCTCCAGTCAAAATGCGTGGCATTCAAATGATTATCCTGAAGTGCTTTCAGTACCTTGAGCTGACACACTGAAGTAACATCGTCTGCATATTCAAAATTGGAAAAGAGCTGCTTTTCAGCCTCATCAACAGCATCTAAAGCAGCTTCGCTAATTCCAAAATCTTTAATTAAATAATCTCTGTATAAATTAGACAATTATTTTTCATCCTTTCTTTCAAGCTCCCACTCCATATCTTTAACAAGGTCTCTTTTGACGTTCATCTTGTGCGAAGCATACAGTTGAGTTGTCGTAACCTGCTCATGGTCCAAAAGAGCCTGTACGTCGAAAATAGAGTTTCCCCTGCCGATGAGACTCGTTGCAGCCGTAGCACGAAGCTTATGCGGGCTGTATCCGGCTTTTCGTGAAGTACTTAGAGCAATTGAAGTATATTTCTTAACAAGGTCTCTGATAGCTCTTGTTGTCATTCTGGTACCCTGCAGTGACAGGAATAATGCGTCCTCATCGGCCTCATTTTGCGCTGTAACGTTAGTTCTTTCCAATTTGATATATT
>JABUTC010000134.1 GCA_021442505.1 Mogibacterium sp.
AATGAATATTGCGCCAAATGCTGAAGGTGCTACCTGCTTGGCGATTTCGTATGCTGCGTTGTCCGGATTAGCATATTCGAATGATGGATGTGCCAGATGAGTGAAGTATGTTACAACAACGAATATTGCACCGCATACTACTAATGTCAGGATTATTGCTCTCGGAATGTTTTTGGTCGGATCTATAGCATCTTCTGTAAATGTTGTAAGAGCGTCAAATCCCAGGAAGCAGTAGCATGCTGCTGCGGCTCCGGCAACTGTGAAGCTGAAGTCAATGTTAGGGTTGTGGAACGGTGAGAATGATGCCAATGTTCCTTCACCAAGGCCTTCTGTAACTGCCTTGATTGTGAAAATCAGGAATGCAACGATAATTACAACCTGGATTCCTACCATTACGAAATTAACCTTTGTTCCTACTTCCATTCCTATGATGTTTATGCCTGATGTAACAACGATGAACAGAATGAGCCATATCCATGAAGGAACTGCAGGCACGGCTGCGTTGAAGTAAGCTGCTCCAATGAGCCAGATTGCCATTGGGAAGAAAATATATCCTAACAGAACAATCCATCCTGCCAGCACTCCCAGCTTGGAGTTAAGTGCCTTTCTTGTATAAGTATAAGCTGAGCCGGCTGTAGGATATGCTTTTGCCATGTGTCCGTAACTTAATGCTGTAAACAGCATTGCTACTGTAGCGAACAGAACAGCTCCCGTTTCAACACCGTGTGATGCGGTTGAAATAACGCCGTAGATTGTGTATGCAATCATCGGAGTCAGGAACGCTACGCCAAAAATTACCAGATGGCTGAGTTTCATGGTACGTTTTAAAGTGTTGTCTTCCATTTTGTTTCTCCTTTCTTGATTTTAATAATGCATGATTACTTTTTTCGTATTATAAAAATGTCTTATAGATGTCCGGTCTGTAGTCAGGTACGCCTGTGATTTCTTTGTCTACGAACAGACGTCTTTCTGCCAGTGACAGGTCGATTGTTGCAATGAACATTTCTTCCTGAACGTTGTCTTTGTCTCCTGCATAGTAGTGAAGATTTGTTTCGTAGAATGGCGTAATCTTAGGTCCTATTACGCAGCTGCCGCCTCCGAAGTAGTCCACAATATCTGTACCGCAAAGGTTAGCGCTGGCAACATAAATTGTGTTGCATAGTACTCCGTATTCGAGAGTCGGAGCATAGTAATCGATAAATGCCTGTCTGCTTCCTTCTTTAGGAATCTCTTCTATAACTGCAGTCGGGTTGAGGTACAGCCTGCTTCCCTGTCCGCAGTAGTATCTCTGCAGTTCCGGGAACTGATAAGTATCGAAGCAGATTCCTACTGATACCGGACCCCAAGGTGTATCAAACATAAAAGGCTTTGTTCCTTTCTCACACCATATGCTCTCCGTTTCAAACGGATGCATTTTACGGTATGAACCGATCACTCCCTCCGGTCCTATTGCAACTGCAGAATTGTATAATACTTCATCCTGTCTTTCTGCCATACCTATTACTGCATAGATGCCGTACTTCTTGGTAATCTCTGCAATTGCCTGACATGATGGTCCGTCAATTGTTTCTGCTGTCTGAATTTTTTCTGCCTGAGGAATGTTTTCGTCAACATAATAGTCATATCCGTACAGGCACATTTCAGGAA
>JABUTC010000135.1 GCA_021442505.1 Mogibacterium sp.
TCGAACGGAAACACCGTAACCTCATACACTGCCGACATTCCGGCAGGCAAAAATGTAGGAACGTATAAAGGCACCATAACGTTAACCGGCGATTATTCGGGAACAAAAACAGTTTCCTACAAAATCAACCCGAAGGGCACAGCCATCAAGGCACCTGCCAAGCTGAAGAAGGGCTTCACGGCCAAGTGGTCGAAGCAGTCAGCGAAGATGGGCACAAGCCGCATCACAGGCTACCAGGTAAGATATTCCGTGAAGAAGAATATGACCGGAGCCAAGATCAAGACTGTCAAGGGCTACGCCAAGACCTCGGTTAAGGTAACGAAGCTGAAGGCCAAGAAGAACTACTACGTACAGGTGAGAACCTACAAGACAGTAAACGGCGTGAAATACTACTCGGCATGGTCAGCCAAGAAGTCAGTGAAGACCAGATAAATCTGATAGAAACTCCCGCACATCTCAATGATGTGTGGGAGTTTTTAAACTTCTACTTCTCCATACTCGCGTTTCATGGCATCCATCGATACAATCCACTGTTTTCCGAACTTGCAGACATCGACTCCGTTCACAAGTTTTCCGTATGAAATGGCTTTGCGCAATGTACTCTCGTTTAGTCCCCAGAGTTCTGTCGCATCAGCAAACGACATTAGACCATCGAAAGGCGTCGTTACTTCCTTTCCGTTTTCCCAAAGTTCGTCACATGATAAGTCAAGCTCGTCATTCCAGACGATTCCATAACCGCCCGTATCGACAGAGACACTAAAAAACTCTTTTTCGTGATTTTGCAGCTGCTTGAACGCAGGGATTCTTTCGAATAGCAGTTTTAAGTCATATTCCTTTGAAACACCTTCGCTGAATTGTACGGTCAGAATATAGTCATTCGCCGGGAACACATTTTTTATCTTATGAAACATCGCTTTCATCTCCTATTCAAGCGGAGGCAGTTTTTTGAATTCCTGCGTCTCCCAGATTTCCTGCAACGCATCTCGGTTGAGTTCAATCCACTCACGCACCATGCCTAAAGCCTTGGGCGGCAACGATCCGTCCAAAACATCACCGGTCATATAGTCAATAGCCGCTACATCCTCGTTATATATGGCATGAATGTGCGGCGGATTATGTTCGCTTTGCAGAAAATACATTCTAATTACGATTCCGTAAAATCTAGATAGTATTGGCATATACCCAACCCCCCTTTGATAAGAAGTGTATCACGATACCGTGATATAGTCAATATGAGTATCATAACATGAGAGCCCTTTGAAAAATTATATTCGTACAGTGTTCAATTCGCCTCGCCGTGTCATTGTGCCGGATTCGCCTCTATATTATAATAAACATAGGACAACGCAATATCCCAGACAATTTAATTTACAGGAGGATGTGAGATAATGAAGAAATTATTATCGGTAATTATGGCTTTTGCTGTGGCTGCAGGAATCGCTGCGGCGATGATTTCTCCGGCAGAGGTATTTGCCGGGGAAACGACGGAAAGAGATCTGAACAACGCTGTGATAACGCTCGCAGACGGACCATATTATTACAACCAGAAACCTGCGGTAACGGTCACATTCGAGGGAGAAGAACTTGTTAAGGATACCGACTACACCGTAACCTACAGCAAGAACAA
>JABUTC010000136.1 GCA_021442505.1 Mogibacterium sp.
AGATAATGCATCGCCGTTGCTTAGGACAAACACATTTTTTTTGCTCATTCCGAGCGATACAGCCAACCTTGCATGTTCTATAAGGTGTCTGTATTCACCATGGGCCGGTAAAAAGAATTTAGGTCTTACAAGAGTGTGTATAAGTCTGAGTTCCTGTTTGCATGCGTGTCCTGAAACATGCACTCCCATTGTGTCGGAAAGAATAACGTCAACTCGTTTTTCATATAATTTGTTTACTACGCCTGTTACTGTCTTCTCATTCCCGGGTATTGGTGACGAGGAGAATACAACAACGTCGTTATTCTTTAATTTGACAGCCTTATGATTATCATTGGCCATTCTTGTAAGAGCAGACATCGGTTCACCCTGGCTACCCGTAGTGAGTATAAGCAGGTTCCTGTCTGGAATGTTAGTAATTGTTTTAATATCTACAAAAGCACTCTCCGGTATTGTTTTAAGATAACCGAGTTCCCTTGCAATCTGAATTACATTTTCCATAGAACGTCCGGATACTGCTATTCTTCTGCCATGGTCGACAGCCGCTTCCATAATGTATTTGAGTCTGTAAATATTCGAAGCGAATGTCGCAATAATAATTCTTTTATCGGTTGAATCAAATATCTTGTTGATTGAATCCGCAACTACTCTTTCAGATTCAGTGTAACCTTCTCTGAGCACATTAGTACTGTCTGCTATTAGGAGATCTACACCTTCGGACCCAAGCTGCGATAATCTGTTGATATCAATAACTTTTCCATCTAGTGGGTAAAAGTCAATTTTGAAATCGCCTGTATGAACTATATGTCCGCCTTTACACTTTAAAGAGAAAGCCAGTGCATCAGCTATACTGTGGTTGATCTGTATGGTTTCAATTTTGAAACTGCCAACATTGAAAACATCGCCACCTTTGATAATACGCATATCTGCTTTAAGGTTGTGTTCTTCTAACTTTAAGCCTATTAATCCGGCTGTTAAAGGCGATGCATAAACCGGAATATTAAATTCTTTTAAGAAATAAGGGATTCCGCCAATATGGTCTTCGTGTCCGTGTGTTACTACCAAACCTTTAATCTTTTCTCTGTTTTCACGAAGATATTTAAAGTCAGGGATTACAACGTCTACACCAAACATCTCGTTATCAGGGAAACAGAATCCGCAATCTATTACTAACAGTTCGCCATCACATTCAATAACTGTACAGTTTTTCCCGATTTCTTTAAGTCCGCCAAGAGGAATAACCTTAAAGCCGATATCGTTATTTGATTTTTGTATTTTATTATTTTGCATAACTTGCGAAGCTATTTAACTACGAAGTTGATAATCTTATTAGGAACTACGATAACCTTAACAATGTTAAGTCCCTCTAGAGATTCTTTAACTTTATCAAGCTTCATAGCCTCTTCTTCAACTACCTCCTTGCTTGAATTATTTGGAAGAACGAGTTTATCCTTAAGTTTTCCGTTGATTTGTACAATAACTTCAACTTCATCCTTAACGAGAGCGCTTTCGTCATACGAAGGCCACTGAACAGAATAAAGTCTATCCTCATGACCAAGTGCACTCCACATCTCCTCTGTAATATGAGGAACGAATGGGTTGAGAACTATAATCATTTTGCTGATTG
>JABUTC010000137.1 GCA_021442505.1 Mogibacterium sp.
AACTGAAAAAAGTCCGTGGGAGGGGTATTTTCTCAAAAATTGAGAATGAACGAGAAAAAACTGCCGCAGCAACAGTAAATTTTCACGCCACCATGCTGATATCCATATACATAACCTTATACATAACCATATACTAAAACAGAGCCGGAATATAATTCCGGCTCTGCCAATAAATTATCTGTTCGATCATTCAATTTTCAATTTTTATCAGAACAACTTATCAATTAATCAGAACTTGTATTCAACATACAGTTCTCTTACGCCGTCAGCAGCGATGTTCTTCGGTGCTGCCTTCGGAGCCGCTGCAGGTGCTGCTGCCGCAGCCGGGGCTGCCGGTGCAGGAGCTGCCGCTCTGCCGTCTCTGATATCCAGGAACTTAGGAGCAACCTGCGGGAACATTGCAAGGCTCAGGATATCTTCCTCGCTCCTGGCAATATTGCTGAATTCGTTCTTGAACCTGTCAAATTCAGGCTCCAGAAGATCTGCCGGGCGGCATGTGATAACATCTTCAGGCTTGATGCCTTCCTTAGCTCTGACTGCTTCATTAACAGTTCCCGGAAGCGGACCGTATTCGCCCCGGAGCACAGCCTTGGATTCCTTCGGGAAAGCCTTGTAGCGTTCACCCAGGATAACATTCATAACAGCCTGAGTACCAACAATCTGGGATGTAGGAGTTACCAGCGGAGGATATCCAAAGTCCTCTCTTACACGAGGAATCTCAGCAAGAACGTCATAATATTTATCTTCCTTGCCGGCTTCCTTAAGCTGTGAAATCAGGTTTGAAAGCATTCCGCCCGGTACCTGATACATCAGGGTATTGGTATCAACTCTTAAAACCTTAGGATTAAGGCTGCCTGCATCCTGAAGTCTCTGGGCAACTTTTCTGAATACAGTTGCTGCCTCAGACATTTTCTCAAGATCCAGTCCTGTATCACGTACAGTACCCTTAAGAGTTGCAACCAGGGATTCTGTAGAAGGCTGGCTGGTACCGTTTGCCAGAGGTGAAAGTGCAGTATCAACAATATCAACACCTGCTTCAATGGCTTTTAAATATGTCATTTCACACAAACCACCAGTACAGTGAGAATGTAATTCAATAGGAAGCTTAGTATTCTTTTTTAAAGCGCTCACTAAATCATAAGCATCTTTTGGAAGAAGAACGCCAGCCATATCTTTGATACAGATGGAATCTGCGCCCATTTTTTCAATTTCTTTGGCGAGTTCGACATAATATTCAATTGTGTGAACTGGAGAAGTTGTATAACTAAGAGCGATTTGGCATTCTCCACCATATTTCTTCGTTGCTTTAACAGCGCATTCTAAATTGCGAATATCATTTAAAGCATCAAAGATACGAATAATATCGATACCATTTTTAATGGATTTTTCGACGAATTTTTCCACGACATCATCAGCGTAATGACGATATCCTAAAATATTTTGCCCTCTAAAGAGCATTTGGAGTTTTGTGTGTTTGCAAACTTTCTTTGCCGCTCTTAATCTTTCCCATGGATCTTCATT
>JABUTC010000138.1 GCA_021442505.1 Mogibacterium sp.
CTGTTGCTGTAATGCTGTTTTACCAGGTTGGAGAGTTCTTTCAGGATTATGCCGTTGGGAAATCAAGGAGCTCTATTCAAAGCCTGCTCGAAATTGCACCGGAATATGCATATGTCTTAAGAGAAGATGGAAGCATTGAAGAGATTGATCCTGATGATGTTGAAGTAGGAGATATCCTTGTAATTAAACCCGGAGATAAGATTCCTGTTGATGGAACGGTAATTGAAGGAGCAGGGCTTATCAACACATCTGCACTTACCGGAGAATCAATGCCTCGTGAAGTTGCTGCGGGGTCAGAAATTATATCCGGCTGTGTCAACGGTGACAGCCTGCTTAAGATTCGTGCAGACAAATTATACGATGAATCTACGGTAGCAATTATTCTTGAGATGGTTGAAAATGCCGCCTCTAAGAAGTCTAAGACTGAGGCTTTTATCACAAGATTCGCACGTTACTACACGCCGTTTGTCGTAATATGCGCTTGTATGCTGGCTTTTATCCCGCCTATATTCGCAGGCAATTTAAGCATGTGGGTACTTAGAGCATGCACATTCCTGGTAATATCCTGTCCTTGTGCACTGGTAATTTCTGTACCTCTTGCATTCTTCGGAGGAATTGGCGCAGCATCCAACCAGGGCGTTCTGGTAAAAGGTTCCAACTACCTGGAAATGATGGCAAACATTCACACTCTTGTCACAGATAAGACCGGTACACTCACAGAGGGGAAATTCAGGGTTACTAAAGTTAATCCGGCCTCCGATATGAGTGAAAAGGATATTATCAGATATGCTGCAGCTGTCGAGAGCGCATCGACTCATCCTATTGCGGTATCGATTGTTGACGCGTGTGAAGATATGTTTGACAATTCTTTTGTTTCCGAAGTTGAGAATATTCCGGGTAAAGGAATAAGGGCTGCTGTCGATGGCAAGTCTGTTGCAGTCGGAAACGAAAAATTAATAAATGAACTTGATATAGCTTTACCGGATAATGAAATTGTGTCATCGGGAACCTGTGTATATATTGCAATAGATGGTGCTTTTGCCGGAAGTATTGAGCTTGCGGATATGCCAAAGAAGGAAGCAAAGCAGGCTGTTTCAGATATACTCAAAGAGAAGGTAAAAAGAATTGTGATGCTTACAGGTGATTCTGAGGCTGTAGCAAAAAAGATTGCCGGTGAACTTGGTATTACCGATTATATGGCTGAGCTTCTGCCACAGGACAAGGTTTCTGCCATTGAAAAAATAATGGAAAGTGTTAAGCCGGAAGGCGGAAAAGTTGCGTTTATTGGTGACGGCATCAATGATGCACCTGTTCTTATGAGGTCGGATGTCGGCATTGCTATGGGATCGCTGGGTTCGGACGCCGCAATAGAGGCTGCAGATGTTGTCATAATGGATGATAATCTGGACAGAATAGCGGTGACTATCAAAATTGCAAGAAAGACTCTTGGTATTTCGAAGGCAAATATTGCATTTGCGCTGCTGGTAAAAGCTGTATGCTTAATCCTTGGCGCATT
>JABUTC010000139.1 GCA_021442505.1 Mogibacterium sp.
GAATCTCTGGAGCTTGTAAACAGAATCGACAAGGCACGGATGAAGATATTTTTAAAACAGGCGGGAAACCGCCACTCATCAAAAGAACGTATCTAAGGAGGAACGACAAAGATGAAAACAAAGAAAATTATTGCTCTTTTGCTCGTCGCTGTTCTTGCAATTTCGGCAGTAACACTTGCCGGTTGCTCAAAGAAGAAGGACGAAAACGCAGCTCTGATCGTTGGAATGGAGTGCACATACCCACCTTTCTGCGCTAAGGAAGATGACGGAACTCCATCAGGACTTGAGGTTGACCTCATCAAGGATTTCGGTACTTACATCGGAAGAGAAATCCAGGTTGTAGATACAGCTTGGGACGGACTCATCCCTGGACTGAAGAACGACTCACTTGACATGGTAATCTCATCGATGACAATCACAGAGGAAAGACAGAAGGAAGTTGACTTCTCAAACCCATACTGCAGAATGGTAATGGAAGTACTCGTTTACAAGGATTCCCCTGTTCAGACATTTGACGAGCTGAACAACGAGAACGTTAAGATCGCTTGCAAGCAGGGAACAGTTGCTCAGTACTTCGCACAGAGCGCATGGCCAAAGGCTCAGCTCGAGATTCTCGACGACCCATCAGTAGTACTCACAGAGTGCGCTCAGGGTAAGGTTGACGCTGCTATCTATGACGAGATGTCAATCTACGAGTTCTGGAAAGAGCATCAGGATACAACAAGAGTAATCCCTATCACAAAGGAGCAGAACGCTGCTAACGATTATGAGGGATACATCGGAGTTGCTTTCAAGAAGGGTAACGACGAGCTCCGTCAGCAGTTCAACGACTTCATCAAGCAGTACGACAAGGACGGCGGATTCGACAAGCTGACAAAGAAGTACTTCGCTGAGGAAGAGGCTAAGTATAAGGAAATGGGATTTGTTTGGTTCTTCGACATCGATTTCCAGAGCTTTGAATAAACTGAAAAACAAGAAATAGGAAAGAAGCATGAAATTAGCTGATTTATTTGTAAAAAATCCACTACATAAGCCGAGCTGGGCTGCGAAGCTGCTTAACGCTGTTCTCGTTGCCGCAGTCGTTGCCGGATTCATCATGCTTTCTCTCAAAATGATCAATCTGACTATGGACTTCACATTCCTGTCGAGGTACACGGTCAGATTCAAAGACGGTTTTATAATGACACTTGAGGTGAGCATCTGCGCAATGATTCTGTCCATGGTGATAGGAATCCTGAGCGCAGCATGCTCCCACAGCAAGATACTGTTCCTGCAGTATCTCAATCTTCTGTATGTAAAATTCATCAGAGGAACCCCGCTGCTCATGCAGATTTACCTGTTCTTCTACATCATAGGAACAGCCTGGGGAATCAACAACAGATTTGTTGCGGGTGTCCTGATTCTGTCGATTTTCGAGGGAGCATACATCTCTGAAATCATCAGAGGAAGCTTCAACTCGATTGAGGGAACGCAGAAAGAGGCGGGTCTTGCCAGCGGTTTTACCCGTATGCAGAC
>JABUTC010000013.1 GCA_021442505.1 Mogibacterium sp.
GTCAGAGCCTGGTTAGGCTTTACATAATCCTCGAACTCAACGATTTCGAGTGAATATCCTTCCTTCTCGAGCTCTGCCGAAATCTGCTCAAGCACGAGTGCGTGAGGTGTAGGACAAGCTGCTACCTTGATTGTCTTCTCGTCGCTTTCCTTCTTTCCGCATCCTGAAAGCAGGCAAAGGCTGAGTACGAGAACTAATGAAACTGCTGCGATTCTCTTAATGTTCTTCATTTTGTTTCCTCTCTTTCTTGAATCTCTCTAATCCCTGTTTTTAATAAATCCTGTTTTTCCTATAACCTGTTATCTAATTTGTTTGCGAGTCTGACTCCGATCTCCTGCAGAATCTGTACAAGTATTACCAGTACGATTACTGTAATCCACATGATTGTTGTTTCGTAACGGTACATTCCGTACTTGATTGCGAGGTCTCCGAGTCCGCCTCCGCCGACTACTCCGGCCATAGCCGAGTAACCGAGTATAGTGATGGTTGCTACTGCCGCTCCGTTGAGGAGTGAAGGTCTGGCCTCGAGCAGAAGAACCTTCCTAACGATTGTCATATTCGACGCTCCGAGCGACTGAGCCGCTTCGATTACGCCCGGGTCAACTTCTTTTAGCGACTGTTCAACGAGTCTTGCTACAAAAGGAGCTGCCGCTACTATCAGAACCGCCACCGTCGCCGATGTTCCTATTCCTGTTCCGATAACCTTACGCACATAAGGCATGAGCGCAATCATGAGAATAAGAAAAGGTACCGAACGGATGACATTTACTATGAATCCCATCACCTTGTTGTACCAGCCGATCGGATGAATTCCGTTCGGATCTGTTACGATGAGGCTGACACCGATCGGAAGTCCGATAATGTATGCGACCAGCGTCGATACCAGTGTCATGTATAAAGTTTCCAGAAGTCCTGTCCAGAGCAGGTTGATAAGTACTGATGTTTCCATACTATTCGTCCTCCTCCCTTACTTCTTCAAAACTTACATTGTGCGCTGACAGATATGCCTTCTGCTTATCTGCTATATCCGAGTCATCCGAAAGGCAGATTACCATCTGACCTCTCTGTACGTCATCAACGACATCCATGTCCGCGTACAGAATATTAACCGGTGCCTTCAGCTCGAGTATCATGTTTGCAACCACCGGATCGTAGGTGTTCGCATCTTCGAAAACCAGTCTGATTCTGTTGCTGTGCGATATTCCGAGCTCTGTCTCCTTGCCTTCGCCGGCCGGGAAAAAGAGTTTTCTTGCCGCCTGCGACTTCGGCTTGGTGAAGATGTCCTGTACCTCGCCTCTCTCTACAATCTGGCCTTCCTCGATGATTGCAACCTTGTTGCAGACCTGCTTGATTACGTCCATCTCGTGAGTGATTACTACGAGTGTGATTCCGAGCTCGCGGTTAATCTTCTTAAGAAGAGCCAGTATTGAACGTGTTGTCTTCGGATCGAGTGCGCTTGTCGCCTCGTCACAGAGAAGAACCTTCGGGTCACATGCGAGCGCTCTTGCAATTCCCACTCTCTGCTTCTGTCCTCCCGACAGCTGCGACGGATACGAGTGTGCTCTGTCCTCGAGGTCTACGAGTTTGAGAAGCTCCATTGCCTTCTCTCTCGCCTCCTTCTTAGGAACTCCCGCAATCTCGAGCGGGAAGCAGACATTTCCTATTGCATCCCTCTGCATCAGGAGATTGAACTGCTGGAAGATCATCGCGATCTTTCTTCTCTCGAGGTTCAGGTCTCTTGTCTTAAGTCCAATCAGTGACTTTCCGTCGAAAATCACCTTTCCCTCTGTCGGCACCTCGAGCAGGTTGATGCAGCGCACCAGCGTACTTTTTCCCGCGCCCGAGAGACCTATGATTCCGTAGGAATCCCCCGCCCGTATGTCGAGGTCGATTCCCTTAAGAGCATGTATCGTACCACCCTTGGTCTCAAAGCTCTTTGTTACTCCCTGTAAGCTGATTAAATTCTCGCTCACTTTGGCTCCTTTCTTGCTACCTACCATGAAAAAAGGCAGGTCTCTAACGACCTGCCTGCAAATTCGCACCTACGAAAACTACCATAGATGATAGTCTCCAGCATTTGTTAGATCCTCTTACCTACGCTAATTGTGGTGGCACATGCACATGCCCATCATTCCCATTTCCATCATCATCTTACGATTTGCCATGTGATGTGTCTCCTTTCATTAGTGTGGTCTTTGGACCTATAGTGAATATATCAAGCGATTTAGGCCATGTCAACAGTTTTTTGAAAGACTTTTGTGCTTTTTTGTTGTCTGCTCACAAAAAACCGTTATTTCTTGATCTTTTCCTCTATTTTTTCTTTCTTCTCTTCGATTCTTGTCTCGATCTTCTCTTTTCTCTCTTCAATCTTTTCTTTCTTTTCTTCGACTTTAGCCTCAATCTTCTCTTTTTTCTCCTCGAAAGCCTCAACTACGTTGTCAACAACATTCTCCAGGTTGTTGCGCAGGTAGTCCTTGCTCTTGAGAGGGAAGAAGAAGCTTGGCTTGCCGCCGCTCTCTTCAACGTGATTGCTGATGTTAGCCTTAAGTTTCTCAACATTGGTAACAGCTCTGTTCTCGTTTGCATACTTCGTAATCTGTCCTAAGAGGTTTGCAGAGTACAGTACGTCTATGATGAACACTCCGAAGAAAAGGCCGACAAAGAACGAGAATGCAAGGTGCTTCGACAGCCAGAAGAGGTTATCGATAACAATGCCGTGCAGGAAGAATACATATGCCGATGAAGCTGCCAGCCAGATTACTGTGAACTTCGGGCAGATGAATCCGTTGATGTTTCCCCATTCATTTCTGTAGTCCCAGAGTCTTACCTTGAAGAACTTCAGTGCCATCCAGCCTGCAAAGTACTCAAGTGCGTTGAGGCAGATAGTCATCATAATTATCATTATAATTACACCCTTGAGGTTTATCTCAAGATATCTGGACTGGAATATAGTTAAGAAATATAAAACTACAAGTCCGAATCCATACAGTGGTATATATGGTCCTATACAGAATCCCGGATTGAGCCACTTTCTCTCAGGGTTGGCTGCCGAGAAAAATCTGCGATAGATTACCTCTATAAACCATCCGCATACCGATCCTAAATAGAACAGAAATGCCATTACGAGTAATGCATTCATGCTGAATATTTCTTTCATGTTTAAACTCCTTTTCTTTCAAACGCGTCTATTATACGAAAACTCAAGCATTAAAGCAACTTTTGATATATAATTTAGTAGATATGCGCCGGTAGCTCAGGGGATAGAGTGTTTCACTCCGAATGAAAAGGCCGTGAGTTCGAATCTCACTCGGCGCACCATCCATATTTTTGACCGTACAATCGGAGGTTTATATGTCACAGGTAAGACTAGGAAAGACGGAAATCGTTGTTAACAAGAACGGTTTTGGCGCACTGCCGATTCAGAGAATCAGTTTTGAGGCTGCAGAGGATCTCATTCTGACTGCCCTCGAAAACGGTGTCACATACTTTGACACAGCACGCGCGTACACTGACAGCGAGGAGAAACTCGCCTATGCTTTTCGCAAGAACAACGTTCCGAGAGAGAGCATCTACATCGCAAGCAAGACCATGGCGACTGACGCAGAGGGCTTCTGGGCCGACCTGCACAAATCGCTGGAGCTCCTTGAAACCGATTACATCGATGTGTACCAGCTTCACAATCCTGCTTTCTGCCCAAGACCGGGCGGAGCGGATGGACTGTATGACGCCTGCCTCGAAGCGAAAGAGCAGGGTCTCATCAGACATATAGCAATCACCAACCACCAGATTGCGATTGCCGAGGAAATCGTCGAGTCGGGGCTGTACGAACTTCTGCAGTTTCCTTTTAACTACCTCTCGTCCGACAGAGACATCGCTCTTGCGGCAAAATGCAAGGAGGCGGACATGGGCTTTGTCGCTATGAAGGGAATGAGCGGCGGACTTATCAACAAGGCCGACGTTGCATACGCTTTCATCAACGAGTATGACAACGTGCTTCCAATCTGGGGCGTGCAGCACATGTGGGAGCTCAAGGAGTTCCTCGAGTGCGGCAAAAATGAACCTGTATATGACGAGGCTATGGCAGCCTTCGTTGCGGAAGAGAGAAAGCAGCTCGCAGGCGACTTCTGCAGAGGCTGCGGATACTGTATGCCTTGCCCTGTGGATATCAGAATCAACGACTGCGCGAGAATGTCCCTTCTTATAAGAAGAGCTCCGACAGAAGTTTATATGAACGACTTCTTCCAGGGCGAGATGCAGAAGATTAAGGACTGCCTCCACTGTGGACAGTGCAGCAGCAAGTGTCCTTACCAGCTCGATACTCCGGCTCTTCTCGAGAAGAATCTTGAGGACTATGAAAAAGCTCTCGCCGCAAGGGACGAGAGCAAATAAGCTTATTCAGTTTTGCCCAGTTTATCTACCGGCTTATCACCTCTCTGTATGAGGAGATTTGCGAAGAAGATGAGGGCACAGCCGCAGAGTTCGCGAGGTGTCATACTCTCACCGAGAAGTAAAGCACCGAATATTGCAGCAAATACCGATTCGAGACTCAGCAGAAATGCTGCGGTCGTAGAGTCGGTATATTTTTGTCCGACAATCTGCAGGGTATATCCGCCGGCCGTCGGAATGAACGCCATGTAGAGAAGCACCGGCATGCATGCGATGATTCCGGAGATTGTCATTGTTTCGAAAATCAGCGAAACAATCAGTGATGTCGCACCTGCCACACACATCTGTATGCTTGATATCAGGATGTCGTTGTTATCGTCAACATAGTATTCGATGAGAATCATCTGCAGCGAAAAACCAAACGCCGATGCGAGAGTCAGCCAGTCTCCTACCGTTGTCCCGCCGAGTCCGCCTTTGAGACTCAGAAGCGCAAAGCCTGCCATGGCGATTGCGCAGCAGTAAACTACTTTGACCGTTATCTTTCTTCCAAAGAATATGGCGATAATCGGAACCATTACAATGTATATTGCGGTGATGAAGCCGGACTTTCCTGCGCTTACCGTCACAAGTCCGATCTGCTGCAGATTCGTGGCAAAAGCCATGATGATTCCGCAGACTATGCCGCCCTTGATGGAACGCGTCTTCCTCTCAGCTACCACCTCAGCCGTGTTAACTTCGCGGTTGAAGTATTTTGCTTTTCGCAGTAAAAAAACAGCCAGCGGTATCAGAAGGATGCCGGCCATGAACTGCCTGGTTCCGTTAAAACCTATAGGCGGCAGCGAATTAAGCCCGACCTTCTGTCCGATGAAGCCCGTTCCCCATATTATGGCTGTCAGAAGCAGCGCAATGTTACCCTTGGCTTTTCTTCCCATTAATACTCCTTTTGCGCACACGCCCCACCATTTTACCATACTTTGTTAACTTGACAAGTGCCCGATTTTTTGGTATTTTCTATGCATAACAAGGGGAGTAACTTCCACGATTTAATCGCGTTTTGCGAAGTCGTCATCACAACCCGACAGGCTGAGATAAGCCCCGGGTTCGGCTCGCAAGTAATTGGTGAGACTTTGTTGCATTCTATTGTAGTGCAACACGGGCTCATTTTTATTTTGCAGACGTGTTGTGGAAACTCACTTGTATGGAGGTAAATATGCATATAGCTATTGAACTTGTTTTACTGGTAATCGGCTTCGTTATGCTGATCAAAGGCGCCGACTGGTTCGTAGACGGTGCCAGCGCACTTGCCAGCAAATTCGGCATTTCACACCTTGTAATCGGACTGACTATCGTCGCGATGGGAACGAGCGCACCTGAAGCCGCAGTCAGTATCACAGCTGCACTCAGTGGAAACGCAGACATCTCGGTCGGCAATGTAGTGGGAAGCAACATCCTGAACATCCTGATCATCTTAGGTCTCACGGCAATGATTATTCCTATTCCTTTTGACAAGGCGTCCGTACGAATCGGAATTCCTTTCATGACAGGAATCACAGTGCTTTTCCTGATACTCGGATTGGACGGAGTCATCGGTCGCTTTGATGCTTTCCTTCTTCTCTGCGTATTCGGAATCTACCTTGGCTACCTTTTCTGGGAGACCAAGAAACATCGCGATGAGCTTGCCGATGATGACTCGGAGATACCGGTCATGTCGCTGGGCAAAGCTGCCTTTTTCATCGTCCTGGGTCTTGTCCTCATAGTTTGGGGAAGCGACATCACTGTCGATGCGGCATCTGACATTGCTACCACTCTCGGAATGAGCAAGCGTTTCATCGGACTTACTATAGTAGCTCTTGGAACCTCGCTTCCTGAACTCGTAACATCCGTAGTCGCAGCCCGTAAAGGCAACGCCTCGATGGCAGTCGGAAACATCATCGGAAGCAACATTTTCAATATCCTGTTTGTAATAGGTCTTTCAGGCATTATTGTTCCGATTCACTTTGCGACAGCTTTCCAGAAGGACTCGCTTTTCGCAATTCTGGCCTGCATCATCCTGTTCATATGCTCGGCAGGAGACCACAAACTTAATCGTAAAGAAGGTGCAGTTCTGTTGATAACATACGCAGCATACTTTATGTTCATAACGGGCAACCTGAACATCCCGGGACTGTTTTAACTTCAACCATGTAAAAAGCTCTCAGTTTATCTGAGAGCTTTATTTTTTTCTGTCATTAACAGCACTGCGCCGCTATGCCTTCTTTTTCTTCTGTTTTGGAATCAGCTTGTCCACAAGCTTAGCCAGCGGCATCATTCCGAAGAAAAGAATGACACTCAGTATAAATACTGACGGCTCCTTGTGCGTTCCAAACCACGGAATGTAGTACCAGAAAAGCTTCATAATCGGAACCTGGAATGCGATGTAAGGCAGAGTATTAACTCCGACAAACTCAACCGGCTTCATAATCTTGATGAACTTCTCCGACTTGCTCAGTATCATAAAAATGAACATTATCGCAATGCATGTTATGAACGCCGACAGGTAATACAGCAGGAGATTGTGGTAACGGTTGTGAATCATGCTGCACGATCCGTTGAATCTGCTGATAAAAAATCCTGCAACCAGCATAACCGCACACAGCGGCCAAACCCAGCCTTTAATCCTGTCTATAAAGCCCTGGATTTTATCGATAAATACCATGAACCAGTATCCACCCAGGTAAAAAACAGATGCCACTATGCCCACGCGCCAGTGCCATGGCCCGCCTGTTCCCTTCGTCTGTCCGAGAGCCCAGAATCCTATCATGAATACGATGATTCCGATTGTCATTCCCTTATCTGAACGGCAGATCTTCTGCATAAGGAATACGAAAACCGTAGTCACGAAAAGCGCAGGTATGAACCATGTCGTGTTTGATGCCATCTTCAGGTGGCAGTCAGCGTTCGAATAGAGGACACCTTTTATCAGGTCCAGCCACGACTGCATATTGCACTCACCGATTCTCTCAAGCCACTCTCTCAGCGGCGACACATAAAGATTCAGCAGGAAGTACGGAATCATCAGCGCAAAGAACTTGTTCCAGATGAAAGTCTTCGTATCCTTGACCTTATTGAATTTGAAAGTCATGCCGGAAATGATGAAGAACATCGGCATGTGAAATGAGTAGATGTAAATCTGCATCGGCGGAAACCTTGTAATGTGTCCGTAGATAACGATGAACATCATAAAACCTCTCAGGATATCTATCCAGAGAACTCTGGTTTTCTTCTTCGGCGCTTCAGGCTGCACCGGCTGTATCAACTTAGCGTCTTCCAAAAATCTCTCCCTCTATACCTCTTCTATACCACTTCGTATTTCCAAGTCATTATTCCGCCAAAATCACGAATGTCCGTGTATCCCATATTGGCGAGTTTCTTGCAGGCAGCCTTGCTGCGAGCACCGCTTCTGCAATAAACAAGAATTGTCTGATTCTTATCCTTCAGCGCTGCAGGCTCCTTGTCTGCAATCGTCTCATTAGGAACGCAGATTGCGCCCGGAATATGTCCTGCATCATACTCTGATTTAGTTCTGACATCAAGAACAACGCCGGCAAAATCATCGCTGTTCATGAGTTTCCATGCATCTTCCTGCGAAATCTTCTGGAATGAAGCCCCGTCTTTCGAGCCCTTGCCGCCCAGCAACAGAAAAGCCACTA
>JABUTC010000140.1 GCA_021442505.1 Mogibacterium sp.
CGCGTTCGGTAGGTTGCGTAAGATAGCCAGAACTGCTCCGAAGATGATTGACCTCGGTCGATAGACGATTAAACCATATTACCTTGAAACTGTTGCTATTCCGAAAGACGGGAGCAAGATCGAACGTCCAGCTGGTAAATATATCGTGATGGTCGTAGGAGAAGCGATTGTCAAAGCAATCGCTAATATGAACGAACTGCCGAAGACTGTCAAAGCTTTCCGTTTTGTCTTGAAGAAAGGTGAGTGGGAATATGTCGGGGCGGAGTTCATTGAAGATACGGTTGCTTACAAGATGACTAAAACCCTTAAACCGACTGACGCATTGAAGCTGATTGGAAAGATTAAAGAGTTCAACAACCGTAACAACTCTGAAGAAGGGCGATGTTTCTTTTACATTCCCGGGAGAGGGACACTCAATCACTAATCTCAAGGATGAGCCGATGACATTTATGGCTATGATTATTTACGAGTAGGAGTAATTAATGCTTACAGGAAAACAGAGAAGCTATCTTAAGAAGCTGGCGATGGATATCGAGCCGGCTGTGAATATCGGAAAGGCGGATTTGACAGAGACGGTAATCAGAGCGATTGATGATTATCTCGAGGCGCATGAACTTGTGAAGGTCAAGATTCAGGAGGGCTCACTCCTTGATCCGAAGGAGACCTGCAACGAGCTTGCTGAGATGCTGAACGCCGAGTTTGTTCAGGCAATCGGCAGAAAGTTTGTGCTTTTCAGACCGTCTAGCAATATCAAGAATCGCAAGATAGTAATATAGGCATGAAAAAAACCTCGGGCGAACCCGAGGTTTTAAATTGCGATTTCCTGCAGTGTCCTGCGTGTCGTATTAGCCGAAGGTCTTGCTTGCAAGTTCGGTGTCTTTGTAGGTGTAAATAACCTGAATCTTTATTCCGTCGTATCCTGTTTCCTCTGAAATCTCCTTAACTTTGCTTTCAAACGTTGATGTAGCTGATTCGAGAGACTGATTTAAATTAGCCTTTACAGCATCTGAAGTAGCTGTTGACTCAGTAACACCTGCAACATTGGAAACATCGTATGTGAAAATTACTGTGTTCTCCTTGAAAGCAATCTTCAGACCTGCATTCTGCTCCTCAATATCGCTCATTTCCTTTTGGAAATCAGAATTCTTTGCAGCAAACTCCTCAAGATTCTTTGGTTTGCTGCATGCTGTCAGTGTAAAGCATACAACAGCGATGACAGCGAGGATAAGTGCTAAACGTCTCTTGTTCATATTGTTCCTCCAAATATTTTGCGCAAAACATAAACTGTATTGTTTATTCGCTAATATTCTATCATACTTAATCTTCTATCACACTTAATCTTATTTATACTCTGCAAAAATTATTTTCTCGCCTTCCTTGGGATGCCGGCGAGGCAGAGAGGAAGCTCCAGATTATTTTCCTCGAGTAGATTCCTGTTACTTAAAACTGTAAGGGTATCTCCGTCTGCAACAATTTGCCCGTCTCGAATCAGTATTACTCTG
>JABUTC010000141.1 GCA_021442505.1 Mogibacterium sp.
AGAAAACTAAAGTCAAATATTTTTTCTAGACAAGAACCCAATCTGTTCCCGTTGTCCTCGGAAATCAAATTCTATTCCATCGCTGATGTTCAGGAGATGACCAAGTGGAGCGAGGCCACGGTGCAGAAACTTTTTAACGATCCGAAGTTCCCTGCAGCCAACTACGGCAGAACGAAACTTGTTGAGGCTCATGCACTGATTAATTTCTTTGCAGAACGTCACGATAAAGAGCGGGAAACCTATTGGACGTGATACTGAATCGCACATGCGATTCGGACAATATGAGGAATTCGAAAGGACGAATACTATGAACTAAAAAAAGGAGGAATAATAGTAAATGGCAAGAAAGAAAAGGCAGAGATCGGAGCGAGGCTCCGGCTCTATGAGTGTTAAAGATAACGGCAAGTATGAATACCGCATTTCATACAAGGATGAATTCGGAAAGACCAGAAGAAAAAGTTTTTCCGAGTACACCATGGAGGAATGCTACAGGAGAGCTGAGGAATTTTTCGAAGAGCTTGATAAGCGCAGACGCGGCATCGATGTTGATGCAACCATTCCGAGTCTGGTTGAGGGAAACTACAGACGCAAGATGAGCATGAACTATATCGGTGAGCAGAGCTATTACAGAGGTATGGAAACTCTTGGAATAATCATGCGCAGTCCTATCGGCTCGATTCCTATCGTGTCTGTTACCAAAGACCACATCTTTTTCTTTCTCGGCACTATTACCACCTATTCCAACAGCGTGATTGAGAAAGTGTATAACCAGCTGAAGATTGCCTACGCAGAAGCGATGCTGCACGAAATAGTACCAAGGAACCTGATGCTCGATCCGGACATGAAAAGGCCGAAGTCAGTTAAGGAAGATAAAGAGGTACAAGCTTTCACGGAAGAACAGCAGGCAATCTTCCTGGATGCTCTTAAAAAGCATGTTGTACCGGAGAACAGGAGCAACTACAAGAACCAGCTTCTCGTTTCACTTTATACCGGATTGCGTATGGGAGAGGTTAACGCGTTGAGGGCTGATGACATAGATTTTGACAAAGGTGTTATCAGAGTGCGAAGAACAGTATCTCAGGGCAAGAGTTCAAGGCCCTTCCTAAACAAGACAACAAAGACTTATGCGGGCAGAAGAGAAGTGCCGCTGAGCAAAGATGCTGTCGTAGTTCTCAAAGCCGCACTGAAAGCAGCCAAGTCAAATCCGGAGAAGCTGATCTTCTACGATTACAACAACATGCACATTGTAAGCACCAATCAGGTGAACTGCTTCTTTCAGAGAATCATCAAGAAGGCCGGTATAGAAATTGACGGCGGCCAGCATGCACTCA
This sequence comes from Mogibacterium sp., assembly GCA_021442505.1. Taxonomy (GTDB): domain Bacteria; phylum Bacillota; class Clostridia; order Peptostreptococcales; family Anaerovoracaceae; genus Crickella. The sequence goes on from JABUTC010000141.1 coordinate 1,332, forward strand.
GACACACCTTCGCAACAAGATGCATTGAAGCCGGCATCCAGGCTGTTGTACTGAAGAAGTGGATGGGACACACAGACATTCACGTTACCCTGGACACCTACGCATCTGTATTCGACAGAATGAACAACAATTCAAT
>JABUTC010000142.1 GCA_021442505.1 Mogibacterium sp.
CGAGCTCAAGCCTCACGAGAAGATGATCAGGGAGAAAACCGGTCTCGTTGCGGACCCGTATTTCAGCTCGACCAAACTCGCATGGATACTCGACAATGTACCTGAGGCACGCAGCAGAGCGGAGGCCGGCGAACTTCTTTTCGGCACAATCGAGTGCTGGCTCATCTGGAAAATGACAGGCGGAAAGGCGCACGTGTCGGATTATTCGAACGCATGCAGAACCATGCTTTTTAACATCAATACACTCGACTGGGATGACGAACTTCTCGGACTTCTCGATATCCCGAGGTGCATGCTTCCGACACCTGTAGAGTCGTCGGCATACTACGGCGAGACTATAAAAGAACTTTTCGGAGGACCAATCCCAATCACCGGTGCGGCAGGAGATCAGCAGGCAGCTCTGTTTGGCGAGTGCTGTTTCGAGGAAGGCGAGGTCAAGAGCACCTACGGTACAGGAAACTTCCTTCTTCTCAACACCGGAGAAAAGCCTGTTTATTCAGACAACGGACTTCTGACGACAATCGCATGGGGTCTCGACGGCAAGGTTAAATACGCGCTTGAAGGCTCGGTTTTCGTATGCGGTGCTGCAATCCAGTGGCTCAGAGACGAACTCGGTCTGATGTTAAAATCATCAGAGTCCGAAGCAATGGCAAGAGAGGTTGAGAGCTCGGAAGGAGTATATATAGTACCTGCTTTTACCGGATTTGGCGCACCATACTGGGAGCCTAATGCCCGCGGAGCAATCTATGGAATTACAAGAGGCACAAACAAGAATCATCTGGTTCGCGCAACGCTGGAGTCGCTTGCTTACCAGAACGAGGATCTCCTCGCGGCAATGCAGGCTGACATCGGACATAAAATCAAAGTCCTCAAGGTTGACGGAGGTGCGGCACTGAACAATCTGCTTCTTCAGATGCAGGCAGATATCTCGCAAATGGAAATCAGCAGGGCAACTTCAATTGAATCGACTTCGCTTGGAGCCGCATATCTCGCAGGACTTCAGGTCGGATACTACGAATCGCTCGATGACATTATCAACAACAAAGAAATCGACCGCGTATTCAGACCTTCAATCACTGAAGAGGAGAGAACTGCAAAAATTGACGGCTGGCATAAGGCAGTCAAAGCCACAATTGCTTACTGTGGAGAATAAATTTGCAAATTTTTGAGAGATGACATCCAGTCGTCTCTTTTATTCTCTGTTTTTCTGCACACAGGATGTTTCAGAGAATAATTCCCCGTTTTTTCTTATATAAATTTTTTCAGGAAAAAATTCTCCTTTTTTGCTTACACAAGATTTTTCAGGGAAAAATTCTCTGAAAATTTTGTATAGCGGCTTTTCAGAGAACTATTTCTCTGCTTTTTAAAAATATTCGTCATTTCAGAGAAAAGGTTCGCATTTTTTCAAAAATCAAAGAAAAACAGAGAATATTTTCTCTGCTTTTCATCAAAAAATAATATATGT
>JABUTC010000143.1:0-2490 GCA_021442505.1 Mogibacterium sp.
CAGCTGCTGTCTCCTTCTCAGGGTCCTTGATTCCGATTACTACGAAGATAATACGGAGGATTGCAAGAGCTCCTGTTACGATTGCCATAACCGGGAATGCCGCTGCGATGTTGCCCTGGAACATATTCAGAATCATCGAGAACGCTGATGTGAAAATTGACTGTCCTACCGATCCGAAGAATGCGATTACTGCAAGTCCGAGACCTCTCTCTCTAGCTGGGAGAATTGCTGCAAAGTAAGCATTCAGTGGAGCAAGTGTCAGTACGTTCTGCAGGTACATTGGAATCTTAGCTGCAGCAACACCCATTGGTGTAGCGCCAGGTGCAACAAAGAAGTAGAATGAAACACCTGCGAGTAAGCTGAACAGTCCTGATACTATGAAGCAAAGTTTGAATTTGTTTGTCTTAGCGAGCCAGATTCCTACAAAAGGAACTGTTACTGCCGGAATGAATACGAAAATCTGCAGTGTTCCGAGATCCGATCCGTTGAAGTTCAGAATGCTCTGGCAGTAAAGGTTCAGGAACTGAGCAATACCGCTTGTTACGTTCATGAATGCCATGAAGAGACCTGCCATAAGGATTCGCTTGTCCTTGAGAAGTGACATTGTTACCATAGGCAGCTTGCCTTCCTTCTCAACCTTAACCTCAGCCTTGTAGAAGATTACTGCGAACACTACCGAAACGATGAGCAGAATCCAGATAATAGGTGAGCTCCAAGGAATCTGCTTTCCTCCGCAAGTGATAACTACGCAGAAAGGTCCGATAGCAAATGGGAGCAGGAGTGCGCCAAGTCCATCAATCTTGAGTTCTCCGGCTGCCTTTACATTTGGCTGGATAGCGATGATGAGTACCCATGCGATTCCAAGAAGGATAGTGAGTGACATCATAGCTTTCTGTGCGCCGATATTGTCTGAAAGAATACCTACAAGCTTAGGTCCGAACATTGATGCAATTGCGTTAGCAGCATTCATGTACGAAAGGTACTTTGTTCTTACTTCAGGATCGAAAACGTCCATTACCATTCCGTTTGAACATGAGTTTGTAGTGCTTGCGCAAAGACCGAGGAGTGCATATCCTACAGCCATGGCTGCGGTTCCCTTCGCAAATCCGATAAGTACCAGAGTTGCTGCGTAAGGGATCATTGTGTAGAGAGCGAGCTTCTTACGACCGATAGCATCGCCGATTCTCTGAAGCACCGGTGCGAAAATACTTGCTGCAAGAGTCGAAAGCATCATGATAAGACCGAAGTCTTCNCTGCGTAAGGGATCATTGTGTAGAGAGCGAGCTTCTTACGACCGATAGCATCACCTATTCTCTGAAGCACCGGTGCAAAAATACTTGCTGCAAGAGTCGAAAGCATCATGATAAGACCGAAGTCTTCGATAGCTCCCGCTTCGCCCAGAATCATCGGGCTGAGATTGTTCTTTGCAAAGCTTGGAAAACTGATAGCCAGCATAAAGAACATAGGTCCAATCAGGAAGAATATTCTTGTCATTACAGGAACATCTTTTCCCAGTGGGAATGTAAGATTCTTTTTCATTTTGATTCTCCTTTCAAGCTGCGAATCCTGTTGTTTTCTATGCCTGAATTATCTTTCCGCGTAAAAAAAAAGGGAAATACTTATAATTGATTTCTTTATAGGTTGAAACTATAATAAGAATATGGATATAAAACAGATACAGTACGTGCTCACAGTAGCGGAAAAAAAGAACTTTACAAAGGCGGCAGAGGAACTACACATCGCGCAGCCTTCTCTTTCCGCGCAGATTGCGTCTATAGAGTCCGAGGTAGGGGCAAAACTTTTTAACAGAACCACGCACTCTGTCACCCTCACAACCGCCGGAGAGGAGTTTTGCGACTACGCGAACAAACTTTTTGTAGAATGGCTCAAATTTCAGAAGGGCATCAGCCATATAAAGGAGACTCATGCTGTGCCTGTCCGTGTAGGACTTTCTTTCAGGGCTCAGTGCAGCCCTATCGTTGGCGATATCATTTCCTTCTTTGCCGACAACTCTGTATATGATGTTACTTATGAAGAAAACTCTTCTAAGGAGTTGCTTTCTCAGCTTGAAAAAGGCACTTTAGATGTTGCTTTTCTGAGAGTTCCTCTGGATGGAGCACATTCTCATTATCAGGAAATCACTTCTATGGACTATCTGCTTGAGGAAAGAAACTGCGTTATTATGGCAAACGACCACCCTCTTGCAGACCGCGACGAACTTAGTTTCTACAGCCTGCAGGGATGCAAGATGATAGTTCCTCTCGAAGGCAACAACGAGGAAAACGTTCTCAAAGATATTTCTGCCAGATTTGGACTTGAACCTTTCGATGTTATTAGGGCAAACAATCTTAATACCACAATATTGCTGGTAAAAAACCGTTCTGGAATAATTCTCGGTCCGGAGTCTATGGCTGAACATTACGGACTTACGGCGGTTCCGCTTAATCCAAACACCACGGGTTTCCTGGGAATTGTTTACCTCAAATCAAA
>JABUTC010000143.1:2502-3960 GCA_021442505.1 Mogibacterium sp.
CATTAAGAGATTTAGAGAGTATCTTCTTTCTAAATACAACTCCGAGGCTGATACTTAGCCATAAGTGAGGGGCAAAATATGAAAAAATCCATTTTTAGGAAAGGAATAGCTATGGCGCTGATTGCAAGTCTTATTGCCTGCCTTGGCGGCTGCACGAAGAAGTTCGACCCATCTACGGACGATGCCTTCGAGGGATTCACAAACGAGAATCTTCCTGAAGTTTCGTCTTTCTATGTAAGCAAATCCGGCAGCTGGGGAGATGGCGAGGCTTACAGTTTTGAGGTCGAGTACAACAAGAAGGGCGAGATAAAGAAAGTAAGCGGACACGTGAAATACGGAACGATCGAAAATGATTTCACCAAACCTACCGAGAAGTCCTTCACCATACCAAATGAAGACTATGAGCTTCTCTGCTACCTCGTTAAGGTCTGCAATGTGAAAAGCTGGGACGGTTTCAACAAAAGCGACCCTGATGTTATGGACGGTTGGAGCTTCTCCTGCAAAGTATCTTTCAAAGACGGCAGCAGTTCTGATTCCTGCGGATACATGATAACGCCGAACAATTTCAGCAGACTTTTCACAGGCACAAGGGCAATCTTCCAGAATCATGCGCCGGAACCAACAGATTAGTTAAACCGCGAAACCGCACGCTTTTCGTGTTATAATAAGCGGGTTGATTAAACAAATATAGACTTATAGTTAGGAGAGAAAATGATAAGATTTTACTTCGCCCTGTGGGCGGCAAAATTCTACTATTTCATAAACAAGCTCCGCGGCAATGCAAGAGACGACAGACCGGGTCTGCTCGCCTTTAAGCTATGCCCGGATTTTCTTTCGAGAATCGCAAAGCCTAAACTGGTAATCACCATCACCGGCACAAACGGCAAGTCGACGACCTCGGCTCTCGTTTACCGCAAGCTCTGTGAAATGGGCTACAATGTAAGCTTCAACGACTGGGGCGCAAACCTTTTCGCAGGATACTCGCTCAACCTCATGAGAGCGGTAAACATTTTCAACAAACCTGTCGCAGACATCTCACTGCTTGAGGCTGACGAGAAGACGCTCGCACCTTCTATGGGCAAAATCGAGCCGAATTACATTCTCGTTACAAACATCTGCAAGGACTCGCTGAGACGTAACGGCCATCCGGAGTACATTTTCGACTGCATCGAGAAGGCCTTCGAAATTCTCGGCGATAAGACCACCGCAATTCTCAATGCCAACGACCCTATCAGCTCGGAACTGGCGAAAAACACCGGCACTCCGCGCATCTTCTACGGTATGGCGGATGCTCACACAAATCCGTTCGAAAATATCGTTAAGGACATCTGGGTTTGCCCTGAGTGCGGTGCGGACATTCAGTACAACTATCGCCAGTATCGTCACATCGGCGACTACTACTGCCCTGAATGCTCATTCAAAACACCGGACTGCAAGTACTATGCTAAGGAAGTCGAC
>JABUTC010000143.1:4267-5644 GCA_021442505.1 Mogibacterium sp.
GTACAGGACAAGAACCACCCTTCAGAGACTCTCACCTGGATCTACGAAACAGACTATGAGTTCCTGAAGAGCCCTAATATCAAAAGAATCGTATGTGCCGGTCACATGTATCTTAACCACAGGCTCAGACTGCTGCTTGCCGGAATCCCTGAGGATAAAATCGTCTGCATCGAGGACGACAATCTCGTACCTCAGTACGTAGACACCGAGGGCATCGAAAAAGTCTATGTTCTTTTCGAGACAGATTACGTTCTCAAGGGCGGAAGATGGCGTGATGCAATCGTTGCAAGAGCGATGGAACTTAACGGCGATGACCCGAGCACAGTAGTCGGCAAGATCAACTACTTCGAGCAGGACGGTCAGAACACAGTTGATGCAGAGGAGGTAAAGTAATGAAAAAGATTGAATTCCTTTATCCCGAGTTCTGTAACATCTACGGAGAAAGCTACAATATGGAATATCTCGGTCGCTGCTGCAAGGACCTCGAGATTATCCGCACAAGACACACTGAAGTTCCGGCTTTTGTAAACAGCGACGTCGATATGATATACCTCGCCTGCCTCACAGAGCGAAAGCCGGAGCAGGTCATCGAACTGCTTACACCATACAAGGACAGGCTGAAAGAGCTTATCGATAACGGCACAATCTTCCTTATTACCGGAAACTCGCTCGAGATTTTCGGCAATGAGATTAAGGATGAAAGCCGCTCGGCAGGTTCAGTAATTCCTGCGCTCGGCATTTTCGATTTCTACACAGTAAGATATATGGACGCAGATCGTCACAATTCACAGTATGTCGGCACATTCCGTGACGAGGACGGCTTTGAGCTCACAATGCTCGGTCACCAGAGCCAGTTCGCATTCTCATACGGCGACTTCTTCGAAAACAACAATTTCGTCGATATAGAAATCGGAATCGGAGCTAACCCGAAGATCAAGTCAGAGGGCATCCATGTAAACAATTTCTTTGCGACACATTCCCTCGGACCTTATCTGATAATGAATCCTCTCTTCGCAAAGTATCTGCTCCGCAAGCTGGGTCTTGAGGACAGGCTCGAGTTTGAGGCAGAAGCAGTAGAGGCATATGAGTACAGAAAAGCTGAGCTTATCCGAAACCTCGGCGACAAATAATTACAATAAAAATGGGACGGCCGCGCGGTCGTCCCATTTTTTATGTTCAGCTAAAACTCTGTTAGTCCATAACCGACTCGAACTTTCTTCTCTGTCCCTTTCCATCCGGGTGATGCTGAGGGAAGTTGAAAAACACATGTCCCGGGTACTCGTTACCCTCGATGAAACAAGGACCTTTTTTCGAAATGGCAACGTCCCATCCGACATAGCGAAGCTGCGGAATCATCACGGCAGCCTCGAGAACCAT
>JABUTC010000144.1 GCA_021442505.1 Mogibacterium sp.
CAGGAAATAATAAATAGTGGTCACCGGAGAACACCTGCCGCAGCAGGTATGTTGATTAGATGTCGAGTGAGCTCGGTTGTTGGTTTTGCACAATAGCCGGGCTATTTATATAGTTCAGCCTGTTGAATTCAAGTTCAAACGATGGCATAATTGAACTTGAAATTAGTGAGATGAACTTGTAAGGAGCGTATCATGCGTAAATTTGATTATAGAAAGTTAGCAGATAGAAGTTGGGATAATGAAATTCTGCTCCTATGTTCCAGGATTCATGAGTGCAAAGGAAGACAGGATCTTTTTGTGCGTCAGAAACCGGCGCAGCTTGACCGCCTTGTAGAAATATCGAAAATCCAGAGTACAGAAGCTTCCAACAGGATTGAAGGAATTGTAACAACAAGTACCCGAATTAAGAAACTGTTTGAGGAAAAGGCAACTCCGAAGAACAGGGATGAAAAAGAGATTCTCGGTTATAGGGATGTTCTTAATACGATTCATGAAAGCCATGATTATATAGATGTAAGTCCGAACCACATTCTGCAGCTTAACAGAGATCTTTTGAAGCATGCAGGGCTTACTTACAGTGGAAGCTTTAAGAATACTCAGAACTACATAAAGGAAACCAAGCCGGACGGAACAGAGGTGGTTAGATTTACACCCCTTGCTCCATATGAAACTCCTGAAGCAATTGAAATGATCTGCAGAAGTTATTCGGAGACTCTTGCGATGGAAACCGTGGACCCCCTTATCCTGATTCCGGCGTTCATCTGTGATTTCCTGTGCATACATCCGTTTAACGATGGAAACGGAAGGATGAGCAGGCTTCTCACACTTCTTCTTTTATATAAGTGCGGGTATGAAGTCGGAAAATATATCAGTATTGAAAAGCAGATAGAGAAGACCAAGGATGTTTATTATGATGTTCTCCGGGAAATAAATCTTGGATGGCATGAAGAACAGAATGACTCTACACCGTTTATCAGATATATGCTTCAGATGCTTCTGGCATGTTATACGGAATTTGAAGAGCGTGTTGGTGTAATGGATGATTCCGGCGTAAAAAGTTCCGCGTATGATGTGGTTAAGGCATATGCTGATAAAAAACTGGGAAAGTTTACTGCAGCAGATGTACTTGCAAACTGTCCCAGTGTAGGAAGAACTTCTGCATTTAATGCGCTTAAGAAGCTGACGACTGAAGGTTATATTGAGAAGCACGGTGAGAGACAGAGTGCTTTCTATGTGAAGAAAAGTACCCTTTAATAAAAGCGACAAAAGCATTGCATAAGTGGTGATAGAAATGATAGACGATTAGAGATAATACACCCTATCAGGGATGGCAACAAGGATTAGGATATTAGCGGTTGGGTGTTTTGCTGGATACCTTGAAACTCAGTTGTCATCAATTTGATGACAACTGAGTTTTTGTACGATATAATTGCTATAGAG
>JABUTC010000145.1 GCA_021442505.1 Mogibacterium sp.
GGAGACAACTCCAATCTGTCCGATGCCGATTTCAGCCATGTATGCCTCAAGATCTGCAAAATACTCAAGAGCGCTCTGAGGCGGAACGTCACGTCCGTCCAGGAAGCAGTGAACATAAACCTCAGGGACATTATTCTTCTTTGCCATAAGAAGTACTGCCTTGAGATGCTCTATATGGCTGTGTACGCCTCCGTCCGAAAGAAGTCCCATGATGTGGAGCGCGTGTCCGGATGAAGCGTTGTCCATCGCGGAAAGAAGAGCCTCATTTTCGAAGAAGCTGCCGGATTCGATTGAGCGTGTAATCTTAAGCAGATTCTGATATATTATGCTGCCTGCACCGATGTTCAGATGCCCGACCTCTGAGTTGCCCATCTGGCCTGCAGGAAGTCCTACGTCTACGCCGGAAGCCTCGAGTCTGATAGTCGGATAAGTGCTCATAAGTGCATCAAGATTCGGTTTTCCTGCTGCAGCAATTGCATTTCCTTCCTTCTCCTCTCGGATTCCGTAACCGTCGAGAATGAGAAGCATTGTTGGTCTTTTTTTCATTATTAGTATCCTCCGTGCGCCGAGTTTGGCGACGACTTATTATATCATATCAAGAGCGGCTAACTACCATTGAATACCCGCTTATTGTATAATTAGAACATGGCTACGAAATATACAACACAACAGAAACAGGCAATGGAGACGCTCGACAGGAGCGTTCTTGTTGCGGCAGCAGCCGGCTCGGGTAAAACCGCAGTTCTGGTGCAGCGAATTATTAACATAATACTCGAGGGACGGGCAGACGTCGACGAGATGCTTATCGTGACTTTTACCAAGGCGGCGGCTTCTGAGATGAAGATGAAGCTTTCAAGGGCAATCAAGAAGAAGATGAAGGAAAGCCCGGAAGACAGAATCAGACTCCAAAAGCAGCTCGATAAGCTGTACAAGGCATATATCAGCACTTATGACAGCTTCGCGCTCAGAGTCGTGAAGGAGTTTTTCTATAAGCTAGACATGGAGCCGAAGTTCTCCGCAATCGATGAGGCTGATTCAGGCATACTGAAAAACTATGCCGTGGATATGCTTTTCGAAGAGGCGTTCGAGAGAGATGACCTGATTACTGGAGGCTCTTTCAGGGAGTTTTTGAGACTTTACAGCAGCGACAGAAGCGAGAAGGATGTCAAAGAGAGAATCATCAAAACCTACGATGCTCTTCGTACTATGCCGGACTACTTCGAGTGGGCTCACGAGACCGCAAAGGATATGATTGTAGACCCGGATAAGTTCGCAGAGAGCAAACTCTGTGAGGACCTTCGTGAGAGCTGCAGGAGAATGCTTTCTGAATCAGTAAAGGGCATTGAATTCACTCGCGAGGTAATGGAAAATGCCGGATTCGGAGAACTTTTCGAGCAGAA
>JABUTC010000146.1 GCA_021442505.1 Mogibacterium sp.
CCGAACGATTATGTCGGAAGCATCATGAGCCTTTGCCAGAAGCGCAGGGGCAAAATGATTCATATGGAGTACCTCACGAAGACAAGAGTGCAGCTCCACTATGAGATTCCTCTGAACGAGGTTATCTATGATTTCTTCGATGCGCTGAAATCGAGAACCAAGGGTTACGCATCGCTCGACTACGAGTTCCTGCGCTACCAGCAGGCGAAGCTGGTCAAGATGGATATCCTCCTGAACCACGAGCTCATCGATGCGCTCAGCACTATTGTGCCTGAGGAAGAGGCGTATGCAAAAGGCCGCGGTATCTGCGAGAAACTCAAGGAAATCATCCCGATGCATCAGTTCGAGGTGCCGGTTCAGGCTGCAATCGGTCAGAAAATCATTGCCCGCGAGACGATACGTGCTTACAGAAAAGACGTACTTGCGAAGTGTTACGGAGGAGACGTTTCCCGTAAAAAGAAGCTCCTCGAGAAGCAGAAGCGAGGCAAGAAGCGCATGAGACAGTTCGGTAAGGTCGAGGTTCCGCAGGAGGCTTTCACCGAGGTTCTGAAGTTAGACGACGGCAAGTAGACAGTTTGTAGAAAAATAGGCGTAATTATGAGAGAAATCAGCAAGAAACCGGGCATTTACATTCATATCCCGTTCTGCGTTAAGAAGTGCAAATACTGCGCTTTCCTCAGCTACTCGATTATCGAGGATGAGGAACTTGCGAGGGAGGGAAGCAAGGCAAAATCCCAGGAGGAGTATGTGCGTGCGCTCATACATGAGATTGAACTTCGCGCGTGCGACTTTGAGGACTATGAGTTTGACACCGTTTATTTCGGCGGCGGAACTCCGACTGTCCTCAGCGACGTGCAGCTTGTTTCAATTCTGGATGCAGTAAAGGCAAACTACAACGTGGTTTCGGATGCCGAGATTACGCTAGAGGCAAACCCCGGCACCATTGAGGGGTCGAGGCTTGTGAATCTGCGAAAAGCAGGTTTTAACCGCCTGTCGATGGGCGTGCAGTCGATGGATGACGAGAGGCTTAAGTTCCTCGGACGCATCCACACAAGCGGGCAGGTTGTAAAGGACTTTGCACTTGCCAGGGAAGCCGGCTTTGACAATATCAATCTCGATATTATTTTCTCCGTACCCGGCGAAACGGGCGAAGATGCACTTTCGGACATCAGGCAGATTGCCGCGCTTGAACCTGAGCACATTTCCTTCTACAGTCTGCAGATTGAGGAGGATACACCGCTGTACGAGAGCTGGGCAAAAGGCGAGTTTGAGGAAATCTCCGATGAGGAAGACAGGGACAGTTTCCACCTCGGAAGCAGCGCTCTCAGGTTTATGGGCTACAATCACTACGAGATTTCAAATTTCGCAAAGCCGGGTTT
>JABUTC010000147.1 GCA_021442505.1 Mogibacterium sp.
TTAGGATTGGTAGGGTAGCTTTACCGATAGCGGTACGACTAACATTATTTAAAGCTTTACTTATATCTCCACCATTCGATTTTCCTGCCTTATCACATATTTCATTTCGTGTTAATCCGCCCTTTTTTTCGCTTAGGGCTTCTACTATCGAGATATAATACTCGCTGTTAGAAAACAAGGTGTTATACAGATGCTCAAATTCATCCCAAAGTTCACCCTTTTTCTTAAAAAATAAGCGATCAATATTCTGATGCAAGGATTCTTCCGAATCCAGAAGATTCAAATAATATGGAATACCACCCATAATCATGTAACATTCAGCAATCTCATATCGAGACCAATTAATATCCCTACTAACCAAAAATTCTTCGACTTCATGCAAATGAAAAGGTTCGAGATACAGTCTGCACGTCTGTCTGTTAAAGAGACCGCCTTTGTTCTTCGTGATTTTTTCGTTCATCCAGGAAGTTGCGGATCCACAAAGAATAACCACCATATTATGTTTTGCTGATGCATAGTCATTCCAAAAATACTCAAATGCCGGCAAAAAACCGGATTTCTTTGTATCAAGCCATGGTAATTCATCAAGAAAAACTACTTGTTTGGTGTCTTCAGATAATGTGTCCATATACTCACGCAAATCATTAAACGCTTCTGTCCAATCATTAGGTGTTGTGTATTTTTTTGTTGCATGTCGATTCAATTCAGCAGCAAAGTTTTGAAGCTGTTCCTTTCTTTTCTGACCATATACCCCGGTTAATTTAAAAGAAAACCTGTTATTAAAATACTCGTTTATCAAATATGTCTTTCCAACACGTCTTCTTCCATATACCACTACTAATTGAGCCGTATTTGATCGCATACATCTATCCAGACGATTACACTCTTCTATTCTCCCGATTAAATATTTGTTTTTTCTCATAGATAACAGTATAACAGTTAAATCACGCAAAATCAATTATATGTCAGCGAAATGTCAATATTTTAATAAGATTTAGCTTGAGTATAAACGTCAAAGGAATTATAACCAGATCACCAAGTCCGATCCATTGCTGATATCTCTCAGTGTCATGCGTATGGGAGCATGGCTCATCTCTACAAATTCCTGTTTGTCTTTTCAAACTTATTTTGTCATTCCCTTTATTGCCTGTCAACAACCTGCATTCCTTCTGAATAACAATCTACATGTCGCCGATGCCTGTCGTCTTATCTTAAATCAAATGCCCTCTTCAGCAGATTTCCCGCTCCTGTTATGGATACCGTCAGAAATACCATATAGATGCAGTCGCATAGTATCGACAAAAATCCGTCGAACCATCCGTTTACATCTCCTATCGCGGCCCTCTGCAGTGCGATGTTCAGTACGCCTCCCACC
>JABUTC010000148.1 GCA_021442505.1 Mogibacterium sp.
GGCATCATGAATGGAGGAGTTGAGCACATCGTTCCGTCTCGGATTGAGAAGGACGAGTACCAGAAGGCTCAGACATTTATGAACGACGAACAGAAGGCGACATGGCAGGGTTTGTATGAAGAGAACGGTGATATTTACAAGCTCACCGTTAATGATGAAAAGGAACTCGACAAGATTGATGAAGAACTGCTTAAGCCTATAGTTATCATCTATCAGCTGGAGCAGATGCAGGATCCTGAGGTCAAGGAAAAGATTAACGGAATGCTTTCGAGCGGAATGATGAATAATCCGGCTGCAATGGAAGAAGCATCCAAGAAGATGGACGAGATGATTGCGACCGTGGGCGACAGGACTCTTAAATCAATGGGTATTGCCTATGCGAAAAACTGCAATAAGGAAGCAGGCCTCGATGCTGCGAGAATGCAGCAGAATTATCTCTGGGTATGCGGAGGCAAGATGCTTCTTCTGACAGCGTTTATGGTTGTCATTGCGGCTATCACTTCGTTCCTCTCATCGAGAGTCGGTGCGAGCATAGGAAGAAACCTGCGAAAAGAAGTTTTCAGCAACGTTATGGGTTACTCCAATGCAGAGATGGACAAGTTCACGACATCCTCACTCATTACGAGAGCTACAAACGATATTCAGCAGGTTCAGATGACCTCAACCATGATACTTCGTATGGTTCTTATGGCACCTATTATGGCGGCCTGGGGAATCGTTAAGGTGTACCAGACAAAGGCGCACATGAGTTACATCATTGTTATCGGCGTAATTATTCTCGTGTCGCTTATCGGTATCGTGCTTGTCGTAACGCTTCCTAAGTTCAGAATTATGCAGAAACTCATCGATGCTCTTAACGCTGTATCGAGAGAGATACTTACAGGTGTTCCTGTAATCAGAGCATTCGGAAGAGAGAAGACCGAAGAGGAGCGTTTCGACGTTGCGAACAAGAAGCTCAAGGATACTCAGCTTTTCGTTAACAGAGTAATGACTCTGCTTTCACCGTTTATGCTGATTATCATGTACGGTATCACAATCGTGATTACCTGGGTTTCGGCTAAAAAGATCGATGCAGGAACTCTGCAGGTCGGAGCTATGACTGCATTCATCACCTACTCGATGATGATTATCACTTCGTTCCTTATCATCACAGGAATGGCAATCATCCTTCCTAGAGCGGGAGTTGCTGCAGACAGAATCGAAGAGGTAAGAGGAACAAAGACCAGCATCACAAACAGGAAGGGTGCAGTTGAACTCAAAGACTGCAAGGGCGTAGTTAGATTTAACAACGTATCGTTCAAATATCCTGACGCTGATGAGAATGTTGTAAGCAGCATCAGTTTTGATGCGCT
>JABUTC010000149.1 GCA_021442505.1 Mogibacterium sp.
TGCAATTCCAATCAGATATCCATTATAGCGATACTGGATATATGCACAGACAGCACAAACAATTATACATAAGAAGAAAATCATTTGAGTGGAACCATACGATTTCACTTCTTTTTTAAAGAAATTATACTTCTCTAAATCATTTTCGATATATTTGCGATAATCACCAGGTACATCCTCATTTCTGAAGACAAACCAGCCTGCATGACGTTTCTTCTTTCCTCTTTGACGGCAGATATATTTCCATCCATCCAGTTCCCATTTATGTTTCTGTTCATCCGATGGTTCTTTTCTTAAATAGACATATGTATAGTAATAATCTTTCTTTTCCCCTTCTACAAAATAGAAAGTTTTTCCATCAATCTTGACAAGGTGATATACATTGCCGATGCGATTGAGCCTGGCAGGAATTTCGACAGGCTGGCAGACCTTCAAGCTGCAGTGGGCAGGAAGAGCCTTGATGACCTTTACTTCGAGGTTTACAAATTCTGGACCATTGCGCTTGTCGAGCATAATGTCGTGCTCTACCCAGATACTATTGAAATATGGAATTCGATTAGCGCTCCGCGCATGAAAAGAAAAAAGAAGAAGGATAAGAACAATGGCAAACGCAATTGAGAACTCGCGTAAGGCGGCTTTGGTGGCAGCACGTGCCGCCGACGAGAAGAAGGCCACCGACATCATGGTCCAAGAGGTTCACGACCTCATTGGCGTAACCGACTTTTTCGTTATCGTAACTGCCGGCAATCCCCGCCAGGTCGATGCGATCATAGATGCGGTTGAGGATGACCTGCGTGAGAAGTGCGATCTTAAGCCTATCAATAGGGAGATGTCTCGCGACGGGTCTTGGTCGCTGCTTGATTACGGCAACATAGTCATACATGTCTTCCAGCCTGATACAAGGGAATATTACAGGCTCGAGCAGCTGTGGAATAATGCGCCCATTGTTGACCTGGCTTCCGAAGAGGGCTTTGAGAACCTTGAATACTCAGAGCGGATTGCGAAGATGATTGAGGACGCAAAAGCCCGAGATTTAGCCCAGTAAGGCTTTTCCCATAGTCGTAAAAACATTTTTATATTTCTGCTCTTTCTGCTATCTGGGGAGTTCAGACCGCATTTTTTAAAAAATGTTTTTAAAACATAGCCTTGCTCTTTGGCATATGAGCGGCTACACCTTGGGTTTCCACGAGACTCGGAGGTGATTAGCATGTCGATGTTCATTTCAAAGTCAAATTGCCATGGAGTGAGGCCGGCGCACATTTCCGC
>JABUTC010000014.1:0-4537 GCA_021442505.1 Mogibacterium sp.
CTCCCTTATCCCCATACTCAGCAAATTTAGAGAATTCAGTAACCTGTCCATCAACCGGAGTGTGATCAATTTTAAAATCCCCGGTATGAATAATCGTACCAATGGGAGTAGTCATAGCAATAGCAACTGCATCTGGAATACTATGGTTTACGCGAATAAAATCCATAGTAAAGGAACCAACTATAATAATATCACCGGGTTTAATCGTACGTAAATTTTCGTCACTAACCCCCTGCTCTTCTAAATGGCTCTTCACGATACCCAAGGTCAGAGGAGTTCCATAAACCGGACATTCGATTTGTTTCATGACAAAGGGCAAAGCCCCAATATGATCCTCGTGCCCATGAGTGATGAAAATACCGCGAACTTTATCTTGATTGTCAATTAAATATTGAAAATCTGGAATAACAAGGTCAATGCCAAGCATATCATCATCTGGGAACATAAGACCTGCGTCAACTAAAATAATATCGTCAGCAAAACGAAAGGCTGTCATATTTTTACCAATTTCCCCTAAACCGCCTAAGGGAATAATCTGTACTTTATTATTCTTAGCCAAAGTCTTCCACCTCCTATCTTAAAATTCTATGCTTTCTTCCGGTCAAAAGCCGAGCAACCAGAAGGCAAATTGTTTTGGAAAAATGACTAAAGAAAAACTTCTTACAAGAAGAAAAATCGAGTACCGTTACCTTCACATACTTAATCAATTTATTATACTATACTTTATGTTTTTTGACAAATTTTAGTGACAAAAAAATGAAAAAGCCTTGAAAAATCAAGGCTTTTCCTTGCTAAAGACATACGAAAAGATATACAATAGCACCACACGTTTTAGATTGTTAAGTAAAAGGAGTATTGAAAATGTCAGGAAAAAATGACGGAAGAGAATCCTGGGGTAGTAACTTCGGCTTTCTCATGGCAGCGATAGGATCTGCCGTTGGACTCGGAAACCTTTGGGGTTTCCCTTACAAGATGGGAGCAAACGGAGGTTTTGCTTTCTTTATCCTATATCTCGTATTAGTAGTTTTCGCAGGATACATTCTGGTAATGACTGAGCTTGCACTCGGAAGAGCAACAGGAAAGTCAATCATTCCTGCATATCGTTCAGCAACAGACGGAAAAGGAACATTCATCGGTATCTTCAGTACAGTTGCTCCGTTCCTGATTCTCGGATTCTATTGCTATCTTGGTGGTTATGCTCTTAAGTATGCTATTGCCAACCTCGGCGATATTTTCCACGCATCATGGGGCGTAGGCGGTGCAGATGGAGCAGATTTCTTCACAGCGCTCTTCACTAACCGTGGCGAATCACGTGTTTACACTATCTTATTTATTCTTGTTACAGTTCTTATCGTAAGCCGTGGAGTTTCTTCGGGTATTGAGAAATTCAACAAGATTGCTATGCCTGGACTTTTCATCCTGCTGGTAATCGTAGTAATCAGAAGCTGCACACTGCCTGGCGCAGGAGCAGGAATTGCATTCATGTTCAAGCCTGACTGGTCAGCATTCGCAGGAAAGGGAATCATCAGCGTACTTGCTTCGGCCGGCGGACAGATGTTCTTCTCGATTTCCATCGGAATGGGCATCATGGTAACTTACGGTTCATATATGAAGAAGGACGACGATATTGCTAAAAGCGGTCTCATCATTCCGCTTGCTGACACAGTAATCGCCATCCTTGCAGGTCTCGCTATCATGCCTGCTGTTTTCGCATTCGGCATGGAGCCATCGGCAGGTCCTGGACTTCTCTTTATGACACTGCAGAATGTATTTAACAGCATGGGAGCAGCAGGTCCTGTATTCGGAACACTGTTCTATATTCTTGTTTGCATCGCAGCTCTGACTTCATCAATGTCACTGCTTGAGGCTATCATCGCTTCGTTCGTTGACAAGGCTCTCGACAAGGGACAGGGAAACAAGAGAAAAATGTACTGCTGGATTGCCGGCGTGCTCACAATGATTACCGGAGCAAGTGTTGCTATGGACGGACTTGGCACATATCTGCCTCCAATGTTCGGAAGATTCTGCTGGCTTGACGGATACGATCTTCTTGCTGAGGGTATCCTTATGCCTATCGCAGCACTTCTCACAGTACTGTACTTCGGTTGGATCAAGAAGGATTTCCTTCAGGCAGAGATTAAGACAAGCTCGACATTCAAGACAGAGAAGTTCTACACATTCTGCCTTAAGTTCGTAGCTCCGATATTCTGTTTCTTCGTACTTCTCGGACAGATTGATTCTTTCTTCGGTCTTGGCTGGTTCTAGGCAAAAATAGCCTTGACTTATGCGTTTAAAATGTTATTATTGATTTATCACTTTAACGTTTTAGCGTACTAAAGCAAACAGCTAAAGCACCGAGAGAAATATAAAGAAGAAAAGGGATTTGAAATGAAAAAGAGAATTGCATTTTTGGCAGCAGCAATCGCATTAATCGCTGCTATGGTTCTTTGCACAGGATGTTCAAAGAATGACGGACTTTCAGATTGGGAGTACATTCAGGACAAGGGAACTCTGGTAGTAGGTCTTGATGACACATTTGCTCCTATGGGATTCAGAGATGAGCAGGACAACATCGTTGGATTCGATATCGATCTTGCTACAGCAGTAGCAGAAGAGCTCGGAATCAAGGTTGAGTTCAAGTCAATCGAGTGGGACGCTAAGGAAGGCGAGCTCGAGGCAAAGAATATCGACTGCGTATGGAACGGAATGTCCTGGACAGAGGACAGAGCTAAGTCAATGAGCCTCTCGAAGAAGTACATGAACAACAAGATTGTTATCATGTCAATGCAGGACATCGACATCACAGATTCAGCACAGCTTGCTAACTACAAGATTGGTACACAGGCTGATTCATCAGCACTTGATGGAATCAAGGCTGACAAGAACTACGAGTCGTTCCAGGCTAACGTAAAAGAGTACGGCGACTATGCTGCAGCTTACCTTGATATGAAGGCAGGAAGAATCGATGTTATGGTAATCGACGCTGTAATGGGAGATTACACATATCCTGATCTCAAGAAGTCAAGCTATGTATTCATGGATGACTTCTACGCTGTAGGATTCCGTAAGGGAGACACAGAACTCACAAACAAGGTTAATGATGCACTTCAGAAGGTACTCGACAGCGGCAAGGGCGCAGAGATTTCACAGAAGTGGTTCAAGAACTCAGATGCGTTCATCGTAGTAGACTAATTCAGGAGTAATTATATTCTAATGAGTTATATTGCACTTATATTACCGTCCCTCTTGCGAGGGACGGTAATCTCGATTGAGTTATTTGTGGTAACGCTGATATTCTCGTTGCCACTCGGATTACCGCTCGCACTTGGGGAGAACAGCAAGATTGCACCTATACGTTGGTTCTGCAAGGGCTTCGTATATGTATTTAGAGGTACGCCTCTAATGCTGCAGCTGTTCTTCTTCTATTTCTTTTTCCCGATTTATCTCAATATCAGAATGGATGCTTTCCCGACAGCGGCACTGACATTCATACTGAACTATGCGGCATACTTTGCTGAGATATACAGGGGAGGACTCAAGAGCATTGATATCGGTCAGTATGA
The DNA here is from genome assembly GCA_021442505.1 of Mogibacterium sp. GTDB lineage: Bacteria > Bacillota > Clostridia > Peptostreptococcales > Anaerovoracaceae > Crickella. The sequence goes on from JABUTC010000014.1 coordinate 3,564, forward strand.
GGCTGCTCACTCGCTTGGACTGAGCAGATGGCAGACCTTCAAGGACATTGTCATCCCGCAGATGACAAGAATTGTTTTACCTCCGGTTTCAAACGAGGTAATCGTTCTCATCAAGGATACGGCGCTCGCGTCCTGCATAGCTCTCGCAGACCTTATGAGAGTCGCACAGAGCACGGTTAACAGAGACGGAACTCTCGTTGCCTATATAATCGCAGCAGCTATTTATCTGCTTTTCTCCGCATTTTTCACAGTGATTCTCAGCAAACTCGAGGAGCGCTATTCGAAGTATGAGGAGGTGGCGTAATGGCTTTGCTTGAAATGAAGAATATTGTAAAAGACTTTGCAGGCTGCAGAGCGATTGACGATGTCAGCCTCAATGTAAAAATGGGCGAGACCGTTGCAATTATCGGACCGTCAGGTTCGGGCAAGAGTACGCTGCTTCGATGCATAAACTGCCTTGTAAGAATCACAGAGGGAGAGATTGCACTTGGCGAAACGGTTTTCGCAAGCTCAAATCCGGAGACTTCATTAGGAGACAAGAAAGGCGGTCAGGTAAAGGACAGCAACGGAATGCCTGTTGCCAGATATCTTCCTGAGAAAGACCTCAAGATGGCTGTATGTGATACAGGAATGGTGTTCCAGCATTTTAACCTGTTCCCGCATATGACCTGCCTGCAGAACATAACCTATGCACCTGTTAAGGTTAAGGGTGAGCCAAAGGAGGCTGCAGAGAAGCGCGGAATGGAGCTTCTCAAACTTGTCGGACTTGAGACCAAGAGAGATGAGTATCCGGGAAGACTGTCTGGTGGACAGAAGCAGAGAATTGCGATTGCAAGAGCGCTTGCGATGGAGCCGGACATTATGCTTTTCGACGAGCCTACATCAGCGCTCGATCCTGAGATTACAGGTGAGGTTCTGTCGGTTATGAAGGATCTTTCGGAAGCAAATACAACTATGATTGTTGTAACTCATGA
>JABUTC010000014.1:4829-12610 GCA_021442505.1 Mogibacterium sp.
GCAACCAGACCCGCCTTGATGCCATCTGCAGCAAGGGACCTTGAAAGGCTGAAGGCAGCCGAAACGATGTTATCGAGACGAGGCGAAGGTACTGTGTCGCGAATGAGGCGGACTCTTTTTTCAGGGAGCGACAGTTCGGACAGAGACCTGACAGATGTCTTGACCTCAATTCTGCCCACTTTAAAAAGTTCATTTCCAAGGTATTCGGAGATATCAGACAGGCAAATAATGTCGGCGCAGTTATCCTGAACAAGGATGTCGCCAATCATTCTGCGCTCGATTCCGAGACCGAGCACGGAGCCGAGATAGTCTCTGTGCGAAAGGGCTTTTGAACCTGCCGGGCAATCAACATGGAGAACCATAAGAAGATCCGCATAGCCGGCGTCTTCCGAAATATAATCGGCGTAGCCTTTTGGCAGGCAGACCAGTATTCGTCTCTCGGCGTCGTCAAAACCGCCCCAGAGAAAAGCCTCGACATCAGGCGAGCTGTGAAGCAGAGAAACTGCCACTGCCTGCTCATGAGTGTCGAGAAAGCCCGTGGAGGTCATATAGCAGCCTCGCTCGCACTGCGAGATTTTGTCCGTTATTCTGGATTGAATTAGATTGTCATTGTTCATAAACTGATAATAGCAGATAAGGGTTTGAACATAAAGGTCTCGGGTTGTACAATTAGTCGAGAGAAAAAAGACGGAGGTGTCATATGAATAAAGAAGAATTGCTGGCTTTTCTTGACGCGAAGGGCGTTGAATATACGAAGGTGGATCACTGTCCGGTTTTTACCGTTGAAGATATGATTGATGCGGAACTGCCGTATCCTGAGGCAATTGCGAAGAACCTCTTCGTCCGTGACGACAAGAAGAAAAACTTCTATCTGATTACAGTGCCTGAAGATAAGAGGGTGGACCTTAAGGAGTTTCGCCGTGCGCATGAGACAAGACCTCTCAGCTTCGGATCGGAGGAATACCTGCTTGAGAAGATGGGGCTGACACCGGGCTCGGTTACACCTTTCGGACTTCTGAACAACGAGGAGAAGGATATAAAGTTCTTCCTAGACAGCGATTTCGTAAAGAAGGGAATAATGGGAATTCATCCGAACCTGAACGATGCAACGCTGTTTATCAAACCTGAAGCGGTTGTCGAGCTTGTAAAAGAGCACGGAAACGAACTCGAGATTATAGAAATATAGATACGGACATATAGGAGGGTTATATGCCTTTATTTTTCGATAGAACCGACCCGGCGAAAATCACTGTCGATGCAGTGGTGCTCCCGGCCAACCCGTGGCTTGAAGAAGGACAGGGTCTGAACAGGAAACTTTTTGCAGCAGCCGGCAGAGCCAGACTTGCAGATGCATGCCAGAAACTCGGGCATGTGGATTACGGCAGAGCTGTAATTACACAGGGTTTTGATTTGCCTGCAAAGTACATAGTGCATGCCGTTGTTCCTATGTTTCAGCATGGTGACAATATTAATGTGAGAGATGCGAAGAGCCGGATGGAGGCCTGCTATATTGAAGCTCTAAGGCTTGCCGCTTCAAGAGGCCTGTTCACAGTAGGTGTGCCTCTTCTTTCGAGCGGAAACTTCCGCTGGCCGAAGAAGGAGGCTTTGCAGATTGCAACAACTGCGATTCTCAAATTCCTGGCTCAGTCAAAGGGTGAAGCGGGTGACAGCAGCGTGGTTGCAAACTTCTTCGGAACCAATCCCGGAGATATGAGCGTTTACCTGCTTCTTTCAGATGAGGAGGCAGCCGAGGTTGCAAAGTCGTTCTTTGGCGATGCAAAACTGTTTGCGGACGAGGAAGATGATTTTGCTGAAGAGGCTTTTTCCGAGGACAGGATTGAGCTTGTTATTGAACACAATGAGAACTTCTGCGAAGCAGTTGTAAGATTCTCAGATAAAGCAGGTCTTAGCAATGAAAGGCTTTATGTTGCTGCCAATCTGAGCAAACAGCAGTTTTCGATGATAATAAATGAAGAGGTCAAGCCTGACAAAAATGCTGTGCTTTCGCTTTCGGTTGCGCTGAAACTGAACCTCGAAGACACCCGCTATCTTCTGGCGACGGCCGGTTACGAGCTTTCGGACAGTTCGATGCAGGATGGCATCGTGGCTTACCATATTCAGAAAGAAAAGTACGATATCACAGAAATCAATCTGGTGCTTCACAGTTACGGCCAGACGCAGTTAGGGGGATATATATATGAGTAGCAGAGAAGCGGGCGGACAGAAAACTTTAACCATGATTCTGATGGCGTTGTTTGCAGCTGCGACAGGTGTTCTGTCGTGGATTTCTTTGCCTTTGCCTTTTACACCTGTGCCTGTAAACCTCGCACTGGTTGGAGTCCTGCTTGCAGGAAACACACTCGGTTTTATGGGAAAAGCAAACGGCGGAACTTATTCGATGCTCATCTACATTGCGCTTGGAGCGATGGGCGTACCGGTCTTCAGCGGAGGCAATGCCGGAGCGGGAGTTCTGGTCGGACCTACCGGAGGTTTTATACTGGGATATGTGCTGGCTGCTTTTTTCGCCGGACATTTCTGCGCTCGCAGGCAGGGAAATGTAATCGTCGGCAGTGTGCTGAATATGATTGCAATACTGCTATGCTACCTGCCGGGTATTGTATGGTTTGTAACATCGACCGGATGTACGGTCGAGGCGGGGCTCGTCGCCTGTGTGCTGCCATTTTTGCCGGGTGATGCGTTGAAATCTATCGTGGTCGCACTTGTTTGCAGCCGTATGAGCAAACTGCAGTTATAGCACCTGCATTTTTCGGAATATTACAAAAGGGAACCTGCCGGGACAAGCAAAAAGGTTCCCTTTTTAAGTGCGTATTTGTGCGGATTATGGTAAAATTATACGGATTGGAGGCATCTATGAAATCAGGCGTTTTAAGTAATAGATTTGCGAAGACAATTTTGATATTTACGCTTGTTGCAGGGCTTGTTTTAACAGGTATGCCTGCAGCAGCTTATGGCACAGATACACAGAACACAGGAACGATACAGAAGCAGGAGCAGTACGATGCGGTGATAATCGCAAAGGGACTTAACAGCCCGGGAGATTTCTCTGACAGCTGCCTTGCGACAACCAGCAAAGCCCCTGTTCTCAGTCTGGATATTGTATCGGATGAGAAGATTAAGGAATTTATTGAGACAAAACTCAAGGAAGGAGGAAGAGTCTATCTGCTTGGAGACGAGGATGTTCTTCCGCTTGCTTGTGAGAGCGAGCTTAAGGCAAGAGGCTTTAATGTAAAAAGACTCAACGGGGATTCCAGGTTCAGCAGCAATGTAGTAGTTTTGAAGGAGGCCCTTGTTCTGGAACTTTCCGAGAAGACCGGCCTTGAGAATCTGATTGAGGCTGATAAGAAAGAGCTTGCATCGCTCAATGAAAACATTCCTAAACTCGAAGAGACAATGAACACTTCTCAGGCCACTGCCGCAGAAACAAAGAAGCCTTATGATGTGGCAAACGGGGAGCTGACTGAGGCAGAGGAGAAGGTTGCATCAAACAGTGATGCCGATATGGCAAAGCTGAGAGAGGAACTCGATAAGGCAAAGGCAGCAACAGAGAGAATAGACCTGAAGACAAGAGTTGAACAGGCAAATGCAAAGCTTGCCGAAGCAAAGGACAAATACAGCAAGGTTGGATGGAATTTCCTGAATTCAAAGGTAACTTCGGGTAACACAATTGAGGACTGGATTGCCAGAGCAAAGAGCTATTCTACAACGAGCGGAACAGCAAGCAGTGGAGCATTCAGTTCAAATATCGCTCAGGCCACAACACCCGGCAATTTGAGAAGGGCCGCTGACTATATGGATCAGTGCAACTCAATCAGAGCAAGCAGGGGGCTTGGAAGCCTAAGTGTAGATTATAATCTGATGACCTCCGGAGCAGTAAGCGCATCGCTTATAAGTGCAAACAGTGGACTGGTGCATTCTTATGCTTACGGGGTAATCAGCAGATATTACGGACCATGGGATGGAGAGAATCTGGCATGGAGCGGTTCGGCAGGCAATCCTTTTGCAGGCTGGTACTATGCAGAGGCTGACGGTGACCCGCACAGAGCAAACATTCTGTCCGGCTCAAGCACACAGGGCATAGGCTATGTTGCAGGCGGCTGCGCGCAGGAATTCGGAACAGGCTCATCGGTTTCGGTATCGGTTGCACAGTTCAGAAACGATCTCGCAGCTTACGAGGCAGAAGCAAAGAAGGCAGTCGAAGATGCGCAGAAGGAAGTCGACACTGTTAATCAGGAAGTGGCGAAGCTTGAGGGCAGACTTGCGGAAGCCAAGACTGAATACGTGAATGCCGGAAAAGCCGGCGGATGTGACAACATCGGAACTTTGTACGATACGATGGATGCTGCAAGAACGCAGTATAAGCTAAAGTACTCGGATTACAGAGTTAATAAAGACAACTACGATAATGCGCTCGAAAGAAGGGCTGAACTCGAAGAGGAGATTGCAGGTTCCAATGAGAGACTGGCACTTCTCGAAGAGGCTATCGACAGGCAGAGCATTCTTGAAGACGAGAAGCTCGTGCAGTCTGCATCGCCTTTTACAGACAGCCTTGTCGTATCGGACGACAAGAAACCGGTGCTTTTGACCGGAGCAACTGTGAATAAATACAGGTTCATAATTAAGGACAGGTCCTTTGATAAGGTTAAGGATAAAGCAAAGGGAGGGGGAAAAGATGATAAGGTGCAATAACGATTACAGTCGTGGCGCACATCCTGCTATACTGAAGGCGCTCGAAGAGATTAACGAGACAAGCTTTGGCGGCTACGGAACAGATGAGATCTGTGAAACCGCAAGGAAGGATATTGCGAAATATCTGGATTGTCCGAATGCAGAAATACATTTTGTAGTAGGCGGAACTCAGGCAAACGTTCTTATGATTGAGGCAGCACTCACCAGAAAGTATCACGGAGTAATCTGCGCAAATTCCGGACACATTAATGTACATGAGTCGGGTTCAATCGAGAACACGGGACATAAGCTTCTGGCGCTTCCTGCGGTTGATGGAAAGCTGAGCGCAGAGCAGATTGCAGATGAGGCGGAGGCTTTCAGAAGTTCACCTCTTCAGGAGCATATATGCGAACCAAAAGCGGTATACATCTCGTTCCCGACAGAGTACGGAACAATCTACTCAAAGAAGGAACTCAGGGAAATAAGAGCGGTGTGCGACGAGTACAAGCTCCACCTGATAATTGATGGTGCAAGAATGAGCTATGGACTTGCAAGCGAGAGAAACGACCTTACACTTGCAGACATATGCGATATGGCTGACATCTTTTATATCGGCGGAACGAAGTGCGGACTTCTCTTCGGAGAGGCTGTCGTAATCACAAACGACGAGATTAAGGTCGGTTTCAGAAATTACATGAAACTCTACGGAGCACTCCTTGCAAAGGGCTGGCTTCTCGGACTTCAGTTCCATGTGATGTTCGCTGACGGACTGTATTTCGACATTGCGAAAGATGCAGTCGAATATGCGGAGATTATCAAGTATGAATGCCTGAAGAAGGGCCTTGCACCATATGTAGTAAGCGATACTAACCAGCTTTTCTACGTTATGTCTAAGGAAATGATTGCAAAACTGGAGGAAGACTTCTTCTTTGAAGTTATGGACCCGGTTGATAACAAATATAATATAATAAGATTCTGCACAAGCTGGAGCACAACAAGAGAAGAGGCTGAGGCTTTGGCAGATGCAATAAGCATGCTGTAGGAGTAAGAGAGAATGGGACCATTACCAAAAGTTACAGTAAGAATATCAGGCAATTTATATGAGCTTGATGATGTTGTAAGATACATCAAGAAAAACAATCTTTATCAGGCCAGCAAATATATTGTCGAGAACACAGGAATCGGCAAGGATTATGCGACAAAGCTTGCACTGGCAATCAGAGAATACTGGCAGCAGGGATATGACCCTATTCACCTCTCCTGCGCTCTGGTAGGCAAGACGAGAGCAACGGCCAGATTCACTGTAAGACCGGATGAGGAAATCATCGAGGAGAAGCGCAGAAAGAAAGAGGCTGAAGAAAAGGCGGCTGCTGAGGCGGAGAAAAAAGCCAAGGAAAAGGCCGAACTCGACGCACTCAGCGAGGAGGAAAAACTCCTTCTGCGTATTCGCAAGGTTAACGAGCTTGTTAAAGATAAGGAAGTTACTGAGGAACTCAACGAGATAGAAGAGGTAGTACTCAAGATAATCGCAAGAGTTAAGCAGAACCCTAAGACCAAGAACGTTATAGATGAATTTTATGAGCAGTATCTGCCTAAGACAGTTGAAATTTCGGAGAATTATGCGAAGATATATGCAACCGGAATCGACAATGAGGAGAGCAGAGAACTGAAGGCTAAGCTGATTGAATCGCTGGACGGACTGCAGGATGCATTCAAGAACATGTACGAAAAAACGTACGATGAAGATATGTTGAGACTTGCAAGCGATATAGCGGCACTTAATAATAGACTTAGCTATGACGGGTTAACAAAATCGGATTTCGATATTTCTGAATAGAAGGAGGCACTAATGGAAAACGAAAACATCAACGAGATCAAGCTGACACTTGAAGAACAGCCGGAGGCTGAAACACTGACTGCAGAGGAAATCGCAGCAGTAGAGGAAACTAAGGTTGAGGCAGCAACAAAGTTCACAGAAGAAGAAATGAAGCAGATTAAGGACTTTGCTGAGAAGATTGACCTTAAGGACGCAAATGCAATTCTAAGCTATGGAGCTTCATCACAGAGAAAGATGAGCGACTTCAGTGACGCAGCACTCAGCAGCGTTCGCACAAAGGACCTTGGAGACGTTGGCGATCTTCTTACAACACTCATGGTTGACCTGAAGACTGACACAAACGCAAACAAGGGATTTTTCGCAAGACTCTTCAACAAGGGCGAGGTAAAAATCGAGGAGCTCAGATCACAGTACGCTTCGGCAGAGGCTAACGTAGACAGAGTTGTTAAGGCTCTCGAGGAGCACAGAGAGACTCTCGCAAAGGACATCGCACTTCTCGACAAGCTCTATGAGAAGAACAAGACCTACTTCAAGGAACTCAATATGTACATTGAGGCAGCAAAGATCGCTCTCGATAAGGCAAGAAACGAGGTGCTTCCTGAGCTTCAGAAGAAGGCAGCAGAGTCAGGACTTCCTGAGGATGTTCAGGAGGCTAATGACTATGCAAACATGATTGACAGATTTGACAAGAAGATTTATGACCTCGAGGCAACAAAGGCAATCTGCCTGCAGAATGCACCTCAGATCAGAATGATTCAGAACAATGACATCATCATGTCAGACAAGATTCACAGCGCTATTGTTAATACAATTCCACTGTGGAAGAATCAGATGGTTCTCACTCTTGGACTTCAGCACACTGCAGAGGCTGTTAAGGCTCAGAACATGGTTGATGAGACTACTAACGCTATGCTCAAGAAGAATGCTGAGATGCTCCACACTACTACAATCGAGACAGCTAAGAGTGCTGAGAGAGGTATCGTAGATATCGAGACACTGCAGCACACAAACAACGAGCTCATCAAGACTCTCGACGAACTCATCGTTGTACAGACAGAGGGACGCGAGAAGAGAGCAGCTGCAGAAGAGGAGCTTACAAGAATCGAGGCAGAGCTCAAGGAGAAGATGCTTGCCGCAAGTTCGGTTGCAGGCGGACAGACAGTTGCCGAGGCTCAGGCATAAGGCTGATGCTGAATGCGCATAGCGCATAGCAGATATATTGTGAGTTCGAGACCTTCCTCACATTAAACAAAACTAA
>JABUTC010000014.1:12703-15449 GCA_021442505.1 Mogibacterium sp.
CCCGTTCGCATCGTTTGCATACGGACCGATTCAGTTCCGTTTTGCAGAGGCACTGTGTATTCTGCCTTTTTTCACACCGGCAGCAATACCCGGTCTGACTATCGGATGCCTTCTGGCAAATCTTATGGGAGGGGCCGCATTATGGGACGTTATCTTCGGTTCCCTTGCGACATTTATAGGAGCGTGGTTTTCGTACAAGCTTAGGGGAAATGAGTTCCTCGTATGCGTTCCGCCGATACTGTCGAATGCGATAATAATCCCATTCGTACTGAGGTATGCATACGGAGCAAAGGAACTTATTCCTTTCATGATGCTGACGGTAGGAATAGGCGAGGTGATTTCCGTGGGAATACTCGGAACGCTTCTTCTGAAGGCGCTTAAGCCGATAAGGGGAAAACTTTTCGCCGATGCCATGTAGTGATTGATTTAAAAGCCCCGCAAGAATCTTTGCGGGGTTTTATCATGCTCAAAAGCTGAGGCTTGTGCTATACTCTGTTTATGTACAACAGAAATGAGACAATCAAAAAAGCATTAATAGACAGCCTTCCTGTTTTGGCGGGATACATCGTAATAGGCATAGGCTTTGGCATTATTCTGCAGTCGCACGGCTATGGTATCGGCTGGGCAGTTGCTATGTCTGTTTTAGTGTATGCCGGCTCACTTCAGTATGTGGCAATCGATCTTATAAGCGGAGGCGCTTCGCTTATTACCACAGCTGTAACAGCTCTTATGGTTAATGCAAGGCACCTGTTCTACGCGATATCGATGCTAAAGACCTACAGGGATATGGGCAAGGCAAAAGCCTACTTGGCGTTCGCACTGACCGACGAGGTATATTCGCTTGTCTGCACCATCGATAAAGACAAAGTACCCGATGGTGTGAGCAAAAAAGCATACTGCATCTTCCTTTCCCTTTTCTGCCAGTGCTACTGGGTAGTAGGGAGCGCAATGGGTTCATTAATCGGTGCGGCACTCCCTTTCGAGCTTGTGGGAATCGACTTTGCGATGACAGCACTTTTCACAGCAGTTCTCGTAGAGCAGTGGCTTTCCGGCGAAAACAGACTTTCGGCCGTCACAGGCGCCATAGTTTCAATACTCTGCCTTCTTGCTTTCGGACCGGACAACTTTCTCATACCAACGATGGTGCTCATCACTATCGCCTTGACGGTGGAGAAGAAGTTTGGCCTCATGAGAGAGGAGGTGCACGATGTTTAACATGCATGCCGCAGCGATAATAGCTGTTTGTGCCATTGTTACCGTTGCACTCAGAGTATCTCCATTCATTATATGGAGCGGTGAGAGAACGACGCCAAAGTATATAATGTGGCTTGGAGATGTTCTGCCTTATGCCATAATGGCGATGCTTGTAGTCTTCTGCCTGAGGAATATAAGTTTTGACAGCGTCGTTAACTGGGCACCTGCCATAATATCTGTTCTTGTGACAGGGGTAACGCAGGTTGTAAAAAGAAACTCAATTTTGTCGATTATAGTAGGAACAATCTGCTATATGTTACTGATTCAAGTGATGTAAAAGGAAGAAATTATGACATTGATAGACTTTCTGGACTACAGCGGACTTGGTACCCTGGTCCTTGTTAAAACTCTTAAGCCTGAGACAATAACTATAATTGCCGACAGGGAGGAAGTGAACGGCAAGAGAGCAACACACTTTATAAACGCAATAAAGAACATTGTGCCATCTTCGTCTGTCCAACTTGTTTCCATAAACACAGGCGACATTGAAGAGGCAATAAAAGAAATCGGAAAGATTGTCGCAAAAGAGAAAGAAGTATTTCTTAATATTGATGCGGAACACGGCATAAGCACTGCTGTTGGCTTTGGTACAGGAACAAAGAACGGGATAATACCTGTATGTGTTGACGTTAAGCTCGGAATAATCAGAAATCTGATTACGCTCGAGAAGATAGCAGATATAAAGCACATCAGCCTTGACGATTATCTGCACGCGATAGGAGCTAAACAGATAGAGAATTCGCATGAGCTTCCGAGAAAAGACGAATATGAGGCAATCTGCAATGTTGCCGAGACTCTTTTCAAGAATGTGCACGTGTGGAATAATCTCTGTGCATACATCGGCAAACACCAGTCACACGAGAGCAGCAAAATTCGTATTCCCTGCAATCTTGAGGGCGAGGCATCGGACAGAAACGAAGAAGTTGTCAGAAAGCAGATTGATGCGTTCTGCGAAAATGGTTTTCTCAAGAGACTGCCGGATGCCGATAAGCCGGATATGTATGAATTTACAGGGCCGCGTCAGAAAAACTATATGGTGATTTTCGGAATATGGCTTGAGATGTATATATACATAAAGCTGCTTCCATATTTTGACGATGTTCAGCTTGGCTTCGTAGTCGATTGGGACAGCTTTGACGATTATGACACAAAGGACAACGAGATAGATGTTGTAGCTATCAAGAACTCGAGACAGGTTATGATTTCATGCAAAATGCGCATGCCTACCAAGGAAGACATCTACGAAATCGGATATATCTCTGAGATGCTTGGAGGAAGCGTTGCTATTCCGGCTATCGCTACAACGGCAATAGTTAATCATAAGCAAAGCTATAAGCCGGGGCTTTACCCTAGGTTTAAAAAGATGAATGTAGGTTTGATTGAGACCATAGAGATTAAATCGAAACCAATGGAAGAAATTCTTAGAGGTCTGGGAATTAAAATATAAAACGCATTATTGCATTCTTGTATACAATTTTGCTATAATCTCATT
>JABUTC010000150.1 GCA_021442505.1 Mogibacterium sp.
GTCACCGATTGCGTTTCTGCCGGCGATTCTGATTCTGCTTCTGCCGGCTTTCAAAATCGACCTGACCAAAGCCATGGTGGCAAGCCTCGCTACTGCGATTCTGATTGCGGTCTTCGTTCAGGGAGTTCCGATCGGTCAGACTCTGCTCTACTGCATTGCGGGATACACCTCGCCTTCCGAGGGACTTGGGGCTATACTGAACGGAGGAGGACTCCGCTCGATGGCCGAGGTGCTGGTGATACTTGTCATATCGTGCGGGTACTCGAGGATTTTCACCGAAACGCACATGCTCGATGCTGTGCAGGACAAAATCACTTCGATCAGCAGAAAAATCGGCCGCTTCAATGTGCTGATGCTGTTGAGTTTTGCGACCTGCGGGCTTTTCTGCAACCAGACGATTGCGACGCTGATGTGCAACGACCTGATGGGAAAACCGTATCGCGATATGGGTGCCGACGGAACGGAGCTTGCGGTGGACATGGGAAATTCGACGCTTGTTTCGGTTTTTCTGGTGCCTTGGACCATAGGTGCGATTGTGCCGCTTCAATTTCTTGGTGTTACTTTCGCGGGGGCTATGCCTTACGCGTTTCTAGTATATCTGATACCGCTGTATTTCCTCGTTGTGAACGAGATTAAGCGTCGGAGGGCGCTTGGAAAAGGAGATTTATAATGGCTGATAAGTACATTGGATTCGACGAGCTCGTCGAGATTATGATCAAGGCCCTGGTAAATGTCGGTGTGCCTGAGGCGGATGCTGCAATCTGTGCGGACGTTCTGATTGAGGCTGACAAGCACGGTTTTGATTCGCACGGAATCAACAGACTGAAGCCTATCTATGTTGACCGCATCAATGCCGGAATTCTGAATCCGGTTACCGAGATTGAAATCGTAAAAGAGACTCCGACTACTGTTGTGCTCGACGGACACAACGGCATGGGCATGGTTGTTTCGAACAAGGCGCTCGACATGATTATCGAGAAGGCGAAAACCTACGGCATCGCTATGGGCGTTGTCCGCAACTCGACACACTATGGTTTTGCCGGATACTATCCGCTGAAGGCTGTTAAGCACGGACTCATCGGAATCACAGGTACAAACGCAAGACCTTCGATCGCTCCGACTTTCGGCGTTGAAAATATGCTCGGAACCAACCCTCTGACTTTCGGTTTCCCGACTGACGAGGATTTCCCGTTCCTGCTCGACTGCGCAACTTCGGTTACCCAGAGGGGTAAAATCGAGGCTTATGCCAGAAGCGGCAAGCCGAC
>JABUTC010000151.1 GCA_021442505.1 Mogibacterium sp.
CAGGAAAGCACCCGTACAAGACCGCTGATAATTTTGTAGAGTCATCAATCAGTATTGACGGAGCCGACACTAAAGTTTATGCAATGTACAAAACTGTCGGAAACGGTAAAATGGCTATCGCCTTCGTTCCTGTCAAAGAGGCAACAGTATACCAGAGAATAACCGTGCTGGTGGCAATCTATCTCGGAATCCTGATGTTTGCCGCACTCTTCGTTGTAGTCTACCTGCTTGTTAAGAAGCTTGTTCTTGAAAATATCAATAAAGTAAACGAGACACTTGAGTCGATAACGGGAGGAAACCTGGATGCTGTTGTAGACGTTCGCACACACAGCGAGTTCGCTTCGCTTTCTGATGACATCAACGATACAGTTGCTGCACTGAAGAGGTACATAGAGGAGGCTGCAAGGCGAATCGACGAGGAGCTCGAGCTTGCGAGAGACATTCAGGCTTCTGCTTTACCGCGCGATTATCCGGTGTTCCCAAACCGCAGAGACTTGGATCTCTACGCAACGATGTATACGGCAAAAGAAGTCGGAGGAGATTTTTACGACTACTACTTCACAAACACCGACAGACTTAACTGCACGGTTGCAGATGTTTCCGGAAAAGGAGTTCCGGCGGCCCTGTTTATGATGACAAGCAAAACGCTTCTCAAGAGCAACGCCGAGAAGAGCATTCCTATAAATGAGGTTCTCACTCTTGCAAACAATGAACTCTGCGAGAACAATGACGCAAACATGTTTGTAACTGTGCTTTCTCTCGACATAGATCTTATGTCGGGTCTGGTAAAATGCGCAAACGCAGGGCATAACCCGATGCTCATCTGCCACAAAGGCGAGCAGTTTGAGTACTTCAGAGAGCGTCCGGATTTCGTTCTGGCGGGCATAGAGGATATCTGCTACAAAGCTCACGACATCCAGCTTTCTCCGGGAGACGTTGTGTTCATGTACACTGACGGAGTAACTGAGGCAACGGATGCAAACCAGAAACTCTATGGAGAAGACCGACTGCAGTCAATACTCAACCGGAACATAGGCTGCGACATGGAAAAACTCTGTGCTGCAGTTAAGGAAGACATTGATAAATTTGTGGGAGACGCCGAGCAGTTTGACGATATGACTATGCTTGCATTCAAGTATTACGGACTTCCAAGCATTACATTTGATGCTGTCAAGGTTGAGGATGTGCCTGCGGCTACAGAATTTGTCGAGGCAGAACTTGAGAAAATAGAATGTCCGGTTAAGATAATTCAGCAGATGAATAT
>JABUTC010000152.1 GCA_021442505.1 Mogibacterium sp.
TAGTCAAAGAATACGCTGGAGTAGTCTGTAATAAGCACATCTGAGATAATGTACAGGTCATTAATGTCCGGATACTCGCATACATCATATACGAAGCCTTGATAATCTCCATCGTCAAATGCATTGTCAATAAAGTAATGTGTTCTATAGAGAATCACATACTCGTCTCCCAGTTTTACCCGCATTTGCTCAAAATCCATCGGAGCCTGATATGTATATCCTATTCCTCTAACGTACTGACTTTCTCTCCATGTAGGGGCGTAAAGGGCAACCTTCTTATCCTGAGCAATTCCCAGGTTTTTCTTTATTTCTTCAACCATTTCAGGAGTGTGGTTTACTATCTCATCGTTACGGGGATAACCCTCTTCAATGATAATGTCGCCCTTACCGATTGCCTCCAAATTAAATGCTGATTTGAACTTCTCCGTACAGAAGCTGGATGGTGACACCATGTATTTGTATCTTCTGGCATCGCTTTCGTAAATATCCATTACCTCTTTAGCCTTGTTTCTAGCGTCTTTTGCTTCAACCTCCACATCGAAGCCCAGTCGTTTAAGTGGTGTGCCGTGCCAGCACTGAACGTAAACCTGCTCTTCTCTGGGTACTATTGCCAGAGGCATTCGGGAATTAGTAATCCAGTACTTCGCTGTAGCATAGCACTTGTAATATTCCGGAGATCCCCATAGCATCAGAGAGGTTCTTTCGTTTTTTTCAAGGAAAATATACTCATCAAGACACCTCTCCCTAAAGAACCAGATGAACTTGTAGTCCTTATACTCCTCAGAGTTAACCATGTACTCATAAATGGCCTTAGGGCTGTCCGCATACTTTCTACCTACAAAAGATTCAAACAGGATAGTCTTCTCTTCTATTGGTTGATTAGCCGCATTATTAAAGATAATGCTTCTGCGCTTTCTCTTTAATTTCAGATATATCTTCCTGAAATATGCGTTATTCTTAGAAAAATTGGAAAGTGTGCTTTTAATAGGCTTCTTCAGGTTTTTTATTATTATTGATTTTGTGCTTCTTTTACTGGAATACTTCCTTGCCATAGCATTTCCTTCGGTTTACTTACTATCTATCCCCATACATTTTTTCGTAGTAATCCTGATACTCTCCTGAGATGATGTTCTTCCACCAGCTTTCGTTGTTCAGGTACCAGTCTATAGTCTGCTTGATGCCGTCCTTAAACAT
>JABUTC010000153.1 GCA_021442505.1 Mogibacterium sp.
TGAAACGGAAACAATAAAGCGAATGGAAAGGAAGAAGTTGAGTGGAAGGTACTCAATGTTAAGGACAACAAAGCCTTGGTAATCAGCAAATATGCACTTGATTGCAAGCCGTATCTTCAATCAGGGGGGGATATCACATGGGGAGATATCACATGGGGAGAATGCACACTGAGAAAATGGTTGAATGACGAATTTATTAATGAAGCATTCGGCACAGAACATCAGAAACTAATCCCAACAGTTGTTGTTTCAGCTGACAAGAATCCAGAGAATGATACTAACCCGGGCAAATCGACAAAGGATAAGGTATTCCTGCTCAGTATAAAAGAGGCGGAGAAGTATTTTGCAAATGATGAGGCTTGGATGTGTGCACCGACTGCATATGCAAAAGCAAATGGAGTATATACAGATGATGATTATACAACAGAAGATGGCGAAGCTACGTGCTGGTGGTGGCTGCGGTCGCCCGGCTACACTCAGTTTTATGCAGCCTGTGTCAACTTTGGCGGCTACGTCTTCAACCGTGGCTGTAATGTCCTCTACGTCGAGGATGGTGTGCGCCCCGCTTTGTGGATTAATCTGGAGCCTTAAATCTTCTAATCAGTAATCATCCACTGCGAGCGGAAGCGAGCAAATCTGCGGCGGCAGCCGCAATCACGGGGCGACGCAGTCGCCCCGCTCAATATCGCTGAAGGGTGATTTTGCATAGCTCGAGAGAAGAAGGAAAAAAATTGAAACAAAAGCAGAGTGAATTAACAGTAATAACAAAAGCCAAGGACCTATGTTCATATGTAATGCAGGTAACACAGAAGTCACCTAAGCACTTTCGCTATACGTACGTAAGCAGACTGCAGAATATAGCACTTGACGTTGTGGAGAATCTGTTTCGGGCAAACGATGTGTTTGTTTCCAGGGAAAATACGTATGCCCAAAGGGAGAGGCTGGCTTATCAGCGTGCGGCAATGACTGACCTGAAAGTGTTAGGTTATATATCGCTACTCGCGATGGAGCAGAATTGTATTCTTTCCAAACAATATGAGCAGATTGCGAGACAGTTAACAGATTGTCAGAATCTGCTGGGCGCATGGATGAATAGCGACAGAAAGAGATTAACGCTCTGATCAGGCGATAATCCGGGAATTCGATTGAATGGGCCGTGCTGGTGGTGGCTGCGGTCGCCCGGC
>JABUTC010000154.1 GCA_021442505.1 Mogibacterium sp.
GCCTGCAGTAAGTCCGAAAATAGCTCCGACGACTATGGAAATTGCTGTTGCAAGTAATCCTACAAACAGGGATATTCTCGCACCGCTGAGCAGCTCTCTGAATACGTCTCTGCCCATTTCGTCCGTTCCAAGCCAGTGTTCGGCTGACGGTGCGTTCATTATTTCTGCGGCTGATGTGCCTGTTTCTGTACTGTCAAATGGAAAAATGATTGGTCCTATAAGGGCTACGATAATTATTATCGCCAGGAGGATGATTCCAGCCCTGCCAAGACCATCATTCCACATTTGATTCCATGTTTCATTTGTCTTTAGTCTGGTTTTCATCATAACTCCTTCACCCTTGGGTCAATCAGCATATAGAGAATATCCGAAATGAAGTTGGCAACAAGTGTAACTGTTGCGAACAGGAAGAATGAAGCCTCCAGTATCGGATAGTCTCTCTTAAGCACAGCGTCATACATGAGCTGTCCCATTCCAGGGAATGAGAAAACGGTTTCAACTTGAATTGCTCCTCCGATTACAAGGCTGACATAAAGCGCTAGAGTTGTAACGATAGGAAGCATGCTGTTCGGAAGTGCGTGTCTCCAGAGAATCTTCTTTTCTGAGAGGCCTTTGCCCTTTGCTGTCAGGATAAAGTCTTCTGTCATTACGTCAACGAGAGTTGATCTGGTAATGAGGAAAAACTCCGCCATGTCAACGATTATAAGGGCAATTGTAGGCATTATAAGATGCCGCAGGTAGTCTATAAGCATAGCTCCTGTGGATGTGTAAACTGCTCCCGGAGTCAGAATTCCTGAAACAGGCAGTACGTTAAGTGTTACCCCGAACACAACAATCATAAGAAGTCCGGTCCAGAATGTAGGTAAACTCCAGCCGGTCATAGATGCAACCAGGAGGACTTTGTCTGTCGTGCTTCCTCTTCTCATGGCGGCAATAACGCCTGTGCCTATACCAATTACGATAATGAGGACAGTCGCCAGTGCCAGAAGAGCGATGGTGTTACCCATTCTTTCAGCAATGATAGTTCCTACGTCCGTTCTGTATGTTATGGAAATGCCATACTTCCCGGTTATCATGTTTTTTAAGTAAATCAGATACTGAATTCCCAGGGGCTGGTCAAGTCCGAAGAGAGCATGGATTCTGTCCAGAGATTCCTGGGACAGAGCTCCCGATCTCGCCAGAAG
>JABUTC010000155.1 GCA_021442505.1 Mogibacterium sp.
CAGGAATGCAGGATCACATCGCAAAGCCGATTGACATCAACGAAGTGGTCAAGGCAGTAAGAAAGGCAACAAGTCGATAAATGTCGACTTATGTCGAACTTTGTCGACTCTTGTCGACTAATCACGACAAAGCAAAGCACCGGATCCCCCCAAGGTCCCGGTGCTTTTACTATTTGTTCTTTTCTGCCAGAGGTTCTGCATTCCCTTGACACTTATATATTATTACGGACTGTGTCCAATAAACCGCCCTTTGTCGAGAAATTATGGTATAATGTCGACAAATAACGAAATATGTCGAACAGTGTCGAGATTTGTCGCATTGACGCGGGTCGTCTCGACTTTTCACGACAAATCACGAGAAAAGGTGACTTATGGCGAAAGGACTCAATCAGAAACTTAAATTAATACGCCTCGCGCAGATCTTCATGGAGAAGACCGACTCGGAGCACGGGCTGACGCTCGCGCAGATTACCGACGAGCTCAGGGCGTACGACATCAACGCTGACCGCAAGACCCTCTACATGGATTTCGAGGATCTTCGCAGCGTCGGTATGGACATCATTAAGGAAAAAAGAAACAAGCAGACGGTCTACTACCTCGCATCCCGCGACTTCGAGCTGGCCGAGCTTAAGCTGCTTGTAGACTCCGTGCAGGCGTCGCGTTTTATCACCGCCCGCAAATCGAGCGAGCTCATCCGAAAGATTGAGAGCCTCGTCAGCGAGCACGAGGCAAAAGAACTGCAGCGCCAGGTAATCCTTTCGGGCCGTGTCAAAAATATGAACGAGAGCATCTACTACTCGGTCGACAAGCTGCATGCCGCAATCAACGCGGGCAAGCAGATCAGCTTCCTGTATTACCACTGGACTCCGCAGAAGAAAAAGGAGTACAGAAAGGGCGATGCGCGCTACATCGTAAGCCCGTGGAATCTCATGTGGGACGATGAAAATTACTATCTCATCGCCTACAACGCCGAGTCGGACGACATCAGGCATTACCGCGTCGACAAAATGGAGAGGATCGAGATGCTCGATGCGCCTCGTGAGGGCAAGGAAAAATTCAGGAAGTACGACCTCCCGAGCTACTCGAAGAGCCTTTTCGGTATGTTCGGCGGCAAGGCGGAGAAGGTCAGCCTCTACTGCGAAAACGACATGGCCGGCGTCATTATCGACCGCTTCGGCAAGGA
>JABUTC010000156.1 GCA_021442505.1 Mogibacterium sp.
GGCTCCTTGCCTCCCTTAAGAAGCTCCTTCAGCTGAAGAACATGGCTTTCGAGTCTCACAAGTTCCTCTGTGATATTCGCCTTGTCTGCGAAAAACGCTGCTTCCACAGCGATTCTCTCTTCCGGAATCTCTACGGTTTTGTCGAGCAGATCCTCAATGCGCTGCTTCAGTTTCTGTGCATATTCCTTCTCGATATCCGGTGCTCTCTTCAGAATCTTCTGTCTGAGGTCCTCAACAATATCCGCTCTGTTACTGAGATCCTCTGCGAGCTTCCTGCCCTCAATCTCTCTCATCGAGCAGATATCCTCAACCGCTTTTTCAGTCGCGTCTAAGAGGCAGCGAAGCATTTCTTCCTCGTCCTCCTCTGCAGGCGCACTTCGGATAACATCAGGCATTTTTGCCAGAAGCGCCAGGCTGATGCCTCCCGTTCCCTGCGAAAATTCATAACTCTTCTCGAGTTCTGTCAAAGCCTCGTAGTATTTCTGTGCGAGCGCCTTGTCGAGTCTTACATCCTCATCCGTGCTGCCGAAATTGTCGACTGAAACACTGATTTCGATTTTACCGCGGGACAGCTGCTTCTTAACTTCCGCTTTGATTGCTTCCTCTGCGAAGGTAAAGCGACGCGGCATTTTCACATAAATGTCGCAGTAGCGGTGGTTAACTGCCTTAATCTCGACGGTAATTGTCTTAACGTCATCTGTGTAGCGGCCTCTTCCGAAGCCCGTCATACTTCTTATCATATTGTACCTGTCTTTCCCGAAAGTTGATTTTGGGTCTCTATGCCCGGTCTTTCGTGCCGCATTATTATAGCATTTACACCGCCATATGTCGAATTACTCGCCAAAAAGTGATACTATACTTACATGGCATTTGACGGAATTATCACGTACGGAATAACACGCGAGCTGAACAGTGTTCTCGCACTTGGCAAGATTGAAAAAGTCTACCAGCCGGGCAATGAAGAGCTCGTATTGCAGATTCACACCCGCGAGGGCAATCTGCGTCTTTTTGTGTCCTGCAATTCGCAGTCCGCAAGAATCTGTCTCACCGATAACAAGTACAGGAATCCCGAACAGCCACCGACCTTCTGTATGCTCCTTCGCAAGCATCTGCAGGGCGGACGCATCACAGAAATCAGGCAGTACGAGTCCGAGCGTATCATCGAAATCGACATCG
>JABUTC010000157.1 GCA_021442505.1 Mogibacterium sp.
CGTAGTACGCCGCTTTCCAGTCGCCGGCAGTCTCGTCGGCATTTTCGCCGGCCTTATCCTTCGCATACGCATCCAGCTTCTTCAGGGCCAAAAGCGCAGCCTTTACCCTGTCACTGACCTGCAGCGAATCTATTTCGTAGCCATCACAGTCAATCACGTCATGAAGCAGAATCGCGGTCAAAAGGTCGTCGTCCTTCAGCCCCAGCGCCCACGCATGGCGAGCCATGGTCAGCGGATGGTTGCTGTGCGGAACCTGGTCTGTGCCCTTGCGCTTCATATCGCTGTGAGCGGCCTCCATCGTGCCGATTGCGGCGTACGCCTGAGCCATTTTGGCTCCCTGGAAATACCCGCGGAGGAGCTGCGCAAGCTCATTTTCGTCGAAAACCCTGTCGCTCCACGCCACCTGGAATTCTCTGTCGATCTCGGCGTCAAGGATGTCAGCGGTGCTGACTTTTAGCAGCTGTGCAAGCGCGTGCAGTTTGCCGGGACTAATCTCTGTGGTTCCACGCTCCCAGTTGCTGACCGCCTGCGCTGAAACTCCGAGCTCATCGGCCAGCTTCTCCTGGCTCAGCCCCAGTTTCTTGCGCTTTTCCTGAATGAAATCGCCCTGCTTCCTGCGTCTTATCTCTTCCTTACTGTCTGTGTTGTATGGCATATCGTCCTCCTCGCCTTACTCGAAGTCAATCTCCAGTTTTTCTCTCGTGTATCCCGTCTGAAAATAGCTGGCTCTCGGCATGAACACCTCATAAATGTCGTAGCCCTCACCGCAATCCGGCGAAGTCTCCGGGTTCGGAATGTGGCTCACCATATAATTGTTCGAGCCTTTCTCCCTGCACGCATACTCAATCTCGATGTCCCCGTGCACCGCCTTCACCGACTCAATCAGTTCCCTGACCTGCGCCTCCGAAATACATTTTATCAGAATCGACTCTTCTCTGCACTGCGGCTCGCCGATCTTGACACTCTCAAAATGCCTCCAGCCAAGCCCCTTCTCGTGTACCCTGCCTCTGATTTCCTTAATAATATCTCTCGCGTTTATTCCGTTCTGGTCGCCGCACGACAGAATTGCAACCGACTCCTCGACTTCATTAAACAGCGCCGTAAACGCCAGCATCGTAAAATCAACTTTTCTCTGTGGTCTGCTCATCTCGCTCCCCCTGTTCCGAAGCTTA
>JABUTC010000158.1 GCA_021442505.1 Mogibacterium sp.
GAGCAGAGTCCACACTCGTTCGGGAATGGACATGTTTGTAAGACAGGCTCTTGTTGCAAAGCATCTGTGGCTTGATGAGGCGGATGTGAGCGAGGATACAGACCTTGTTTACGACATCAAGAAGCAGGTTCTCGAGAATCAGATAAATGTTGTGCTTATCGGAATGCCGGGAAGCGGAAAGTCGTCAATCGCTCGAATGATGGCGAAGGAACTGAACCGAGAGTTCGTAGACACAGACAAGCTGACCGAGGAATTGATGGGCGAAAAGATTCAGGACGTTCTCAATGACGAGTCAAGAGGCGAACTCTATATGAGAAACTACGAGACCGAGGCCTTAAAGATTGCGTGCAATCGAAAAGGCTGCGTTATTGCAACCGGAGGCGGTGCAGTTGTAAGGCCGGTAAACAGAGACATCATCAGAGCCAACGGCTGCGTTGTATATATCAAGCGACCGGTTAACCAGCTTTCTGTTAAGAACAGACCTATCAGCCAGAAGGAAGGCGTGGAGAAACTGTATAAGGAGAGATCGGGAATATACAGCAGAGTTGCTGATGTAAGCGTTACGAACTCGCACACCTTTGGAGAGTCGTACGATAAACACGGAGAGAAGAATTCGTACACTTACGATCTCAAGAGATTTTCCTACAAGGTTATAAAGCTTGCAAGAGACAGACTCTGGGAGATTGTTGCCGAGCACAGCTACAAATACGAAGAGGCGGAGAAGAAGCGCCGCAAGAACAACGGCTAAAAAACGCATTACAAAAGACGGGGTGTTCCCGTCTTTTTGCTTTAGATTATTTTCCATACGGGTCTATACGAGCACGTCACCTTCCATTCCTGCAGGAACTTCGAGACCCATAAGTGTGAGCATGGTTGGTGCAATGTCTGCGAGTTTTCCTCCTTTGGTCTTGAAACCTGGAGCATCGCTCGAGATGTGACAGAGCGGAACCTGTGAAACCGAATGCTTTGTTACGACTTTGCCGTTCTCATCGAGCATATAGTCCGCGTTGCCATGGTCGGCCGTCAGCAGAATCTGACCGCCTTTTGACAGGATAGCTTCAGCAATCTGAGCAACGAGTCCGTCGAGCGTTTCGATTGCACTTACCGTTGCATCGAATACTCCGGT
>JABUTC010000015.1:0-2141 GCA_021442505.1 Mogibacterium sp.
GTATATGAGCCTTCCTTCTTCTCGGTCTTGCGACCGGCGATGAGTTCCATAAGTCCCTCATACGAAAATTCGTGCAGTTCCTCGCTCTCCCATACAGGATTCTCGAAGCATGAATCGTTGCCGAGGTGGCATGCAGGACCTTCCTTTTCGACTACAACAACGAGTGCATCATTATCGCAGTCCGCTGTAATCGAAACCACATGCTGGTAGTTGCCGCTTGTCTCACCCTTGAGCCACAGTTCCTGTCTCGAACGGCTCCAGAAACATGTCAGACCCTTCTCCATCGTAATCTTAAGGCTCTCCTCGTTCATGTATGCCAGAGTCAGAACCTTCTTTGTTACAGAGTCAACCACTATTGCCGGAATCAGACCGTTCTCATCGAATTTAAGTTCACTAATATTAACCACTTTATTCTCCTTTTATTAAAGTCTTGCGATTATGCCGTTTCGTGCCATCTCTTTCTTGAGGTCCTTGATATCGACCTCGCCGAAGTGAAATATCGATGCTGCAAGTCCGGCGTCAACGGTAGGAATTGTCTTGAAAAGCTTAATGAAGTCCTCAATGCATCCTGCTCCGCCCGAAGCGATAACCGGTACGTTTACCACCTTGCAGACCGCGTCCAGCATCTCAAGGTCAAAGCCCTGTTTTACTCCATCAGTATCAATTGAGTTCAGAACGACCTCGCCCGCACCAAGTTCAACACAGTGCTTAATCCACGAAATTCCCTCGAGGTCGGTCTCTTCACGGCCGCCCTTTGCGAAAACCTTGAACTTGCCGTTCACTCTTTTTACATCGGCACTGATTACGACACACTGGTCTCCGTAAAGCTTTGAAGCCTCCGAGATAAGCTTCGGATTTCTGATTGCTCCGGAGTTAACACTCACCTTATCGGCACCGCACTTCAGAACTCTGTCGAAGTCCTCTATGGTGCTTATTCCACCACCTACTGTAAGCGGAATAAATACGTTTCTGGCGGTTTCTGTAAGGATTTCGGTAAACAGTTTGCGTCCGTCCGAAGAAGCCGTTATATCGTAAAATACGAGCTCGTCAGCCCCGCAGCTGCTGTAGTATTTCGCCAGTTCCACAGGCGAATTCACATCAGCCAGATTCTTAAAATTAGTACCCTTTACTACTCTGCCATCCCTGACATCAAGACAGGGAATTATTCTCTTTGTAATCATTATGCCTCCTGTCCCTCTGCAGCCGCAACCGCCTGAGCCAGATCAATCGCTCCTGTGTAATACGCCTTGCCGATGATTGCCCCGTAAAGCCCCATTTTCGCAAGCGCCTCAACATCGTCCATAGATGAAACTCCGCCCGATGCCACGATGTTCATATCAAATCTTTCCGAGAGTTCCCTGTACAGTTCCCTGTTTGTTCCCTGCATCGCTCCGTCCTTCGAGATGTCCGTGCAGATCAGAGTCGTAACTCCGATGTCTCTTATCTTCTCGCAGAATCCGAAAGCGTCAAGCTCCGACTTCTCGGTCCATCCTTTTATTGCGACAAAGCCGTCCTTTATGTCGACGCCTACCGCAATCTTTTCGCCGTATGCAGCCACAGCCTCTCTGAGAAAAGCCTCGTCCTTAACTGCAGCCGTGCCGAGTATTACTCTGTCGATACCTGCGCCGATATAGCGCTCGATTACATCCATCGAACGAATGCCTCCGCCTATCTCGCAGAAGCATCCCGCGGTTTCTTTTATCCTGCAAACCACATCGAAGTTCGGAGTATCTCCGTCACGTGCTCCCTCAAGGTCTACGATGTGAATGTGCGAAGCGCCCTTGCTGCAAAAATCCTCTGCTATTTCAGGCGGGTTCTCACTGTATACCGTCATCTGTGCATAGTCGCCCTTGTACAGACGAACCGCCTTGCCGTCATATAAATCTATTGCCGGAAAAAGTCTCATTCTACACCTCCAGCTCACAGAATGCCTTGAGAATAGAGAGACCTACATCGCCGCTCTTTTCAGGGTGGAACTGACATCCGAACACATTATCCTTGGCAACTGCCGCAGTGATATCTGCGCCGTACTCTGTCGTCGCAATTATTGCATCATCACAGTCTGTCGCATAGAAGGAGTGAACGAAATAAACGCAGTCTCCGTTCTTAATATATTTGAATATCGGGCTTTCCTGTCTGAA
>JABUTC010000015.1:2162-8432 GCA_021442505.1 Mogibacterium sp.
ATCTGAGGAATCTTGTAGTCTGCAGGAATAACATCAGCCATCGAAACGACTTTTCCCGGGATGAGTCCAAGACCGTCATGCTCTCCGTACTCATATCCTTTTTCAAAAAGAAGCTGCATTCCGAGGCATATGCCCATAAGAGGCTTGCCCTTTGCCGCCTCACTTATTACAACCGCATCCATTCCTGTTTCGTGAAGCTTCTTTGCCGCATCGCCGAAAGCCCCAACGCCGGGGAGGATGATTTTGTCCGCTGCCTCAATCTCTGCAACATCCGAAGTAACCTTTGCCTCGTATCCGATTGCAGAAAGCGAACACTGCAGTGAGAAAAGATTACCTACGCCATAATCGATAATTGCTATCATCTAGAGCACTCCTTTCGTCGAAGGAACTTCGTTTGCAAAAGCCTCATCGATGGAAACCGCTTTTCTGAAGCTTCTTGCCGCCGACTTGAAAGCACCCTCGATAATGTGGTGTGAGTTTTCGCCCGCAAGCTGAACGAGGTGCAGGCTGCACTCAGCCTTTCTTACAAAGCCAAGCCAGAACTCCTTCACAAGCTCGGTATCGAAATCTCCAACTTTCTCAGTCGGAATCTCCAATCTGTATCCAAGACATGCTCTACCGGAAAGGTCGACAGCCGAGAGAATAAGCGTCTCATCCATTGGGAGCGCACAGTCTCCGTAGCGGATTATGCCCTTCTTGTCGCCGAGTGCCTCTGCAAAAGCCTCGCCGAGAGCAATTCCAATGTCCTCAGTCGTGTGGTGGAAATCGACGTTAATATCTCCAACGCACTTAACATCAAGGTCGAACTTTCCGTGCTTTGCGAAAAGTGTCAGCATGTGGTCGAGGAAACCTACTCCCGTGTCGATATTGCTCTTGCCGCTTCCGTCAAGATTGAGACTCAGCTTAATATCTGTCTCTTTTGTTGTTCTGATTATTTCAGCAGTTCTCATTACTTAATTCCTTCCTCTGCAAATATCTCCTCTATCGTTTTGATAAGAGCCTCCATCTGCTCTCTTGTTCCAATCGTAATTCTGTTATATTCATCAAGCTCAGGCTTCGAGAAATGTCTGATCAGGATTCCCCTCTTCTTGAGCTCTGCCTGCAGCTTTGCTCCGCCGTAAGCAGGATGCATTGCAAAAATAAAGTTCGCCTTGCTGTCAGTGAGCACAAATCCCAGCCTCTTCATTTCGCTTACGGTGTACTCTCTGTTCTCGATAATCTTCCGGCAGTTTTCCTTTGTGTACTCCTCGTCAGCGAGCACGCCTACGCCTGCCGCCATCGTCATGCGGTTTACGTTATATGGATTTGTCGAATACTTAATGGTATTCATATCGTTTATAAGCTCTGCCTGAGCGATTCCGAATCCGAGTCTTGCACCCGCAAGCGATCTCGATTTCGAGAAAGTCTGTGTAACCATAAGGTTGCTGTATTCCCTGATAAGCGGCACGCAGCTTTCTGTTCCGAAATCCACATAAGCCTCGTCAACTACCACAATATTATCAGGGTTGTTATCAAGTATCCTGCGGATGTCCTCAACAGGAAGCGCAATTCCTGTAGGAGCATTTGGATTGGCAATAAAAATTGTTCCGCCTGCATTAAAGTAGTCCTCAATATTAATTGAGAAATCTTCGTTAAGCTCAATTTCTTTGTAAGGAACATGATTCAGTTCTGCAAAAACAGGATAGAATCCATACGTGGTTTTCGGGAAAATCGCAGACGTCTTATCATCGCAGTATGCCATAAATGCGAAGTTCAGAATCTCATCCGATCCATTCGTGAACATAACCTCGTCTCTGCCGACACCGTACACATCGCAGAATGCTTTTACCAGTTCTGTGCAGTCGGGGTCCGAATAAAGCTGCAGCTTTTTTGCCTCTTCGTAAGCCGCTTCGATAGCCTTAAACGATGGGCCGAATGGTGATTCGTTTGTATTCAGTTTGATATACTGCATATTCTTAGGCTGCTCGCCCGGTGTGTACGGAACGAGGTTGCCGTACTTACTGCTCATAAATTTACTCATTAGTTCTCCTCCATTCGGATAAGTGCACTTCTTGCGTGCCCCGTAAGTCCCTCTTTTCCGGCGAAGTATGCGATATCCTCTGCAACCTCAGCCAGAGCCTCCTTGGTATAGTATGTAAACTGCGTTTTCTTTATGAAATCATCGACTGACAGCGGGTTGGAGAATTTTGCCGCTCCGCTTGTCGGAAGCGTGTGGTTTGGTCCTGCGAAATAGTCGCCGAGCGCCTCCGGACAGTTTCTCCCGAGAAAAACAGATCCTGCATGGCGAATGCTGTCCAGGTAGTCGAACGGATTGTCC
Organism: Mogibacterium sp.; assembly: GCA_021442505.1. Lineage (GTDB taxonomy): Bacteria > Bacillota > Clostridia > Peptostreptococcales > Anaerovoracaceae > Crickella. Next base: position 4,480 of record JABUTC010000015.1, read on the forward strand.
ACACATAACTCGAGATGCTCTGGAGCGATTTCATTCGAGATTTCTATTACCGCCTCGAGACTGTCCGCAACGATAATCTTGCCGTTATTGTCTATCGACGCCCTCGCAATTTCCTCTCTTTCAAGAAGAGGGAGCTGTCTTTCAAGCTCTGCCTGTACTGCAACCGCAAGCTTCATCGAATCTGTTACCAGAACCGCACTTGCCATCTTGTCGTGCTCAGCCTGGGAGAGCATATCTGCCGCAACATAGGCCGGATTCGAGTTTCCGTCCGATGCTACAAGAATCTCGCTTGGTCCTGCAATCATATCTATTGAAACAGCTCCGAATACCTGCTTCTTGGCCTCTGCTACAAACGCATTTCCCGGTCCGACAATCTTATCAACCTTTGGAATGCTCTCGGTTCCGTAAGCAAGTGCAGCAATAGCCTGTGCTCCACCGGTCTTGAAAATTCTTGTAACTCCGGCAATCGATGCTGCCGCAAGTATTACAGGATTAATCTTTCCGTCAGGTCCCGGAGGAGTAACAATCACAACATCCCTGCATCCTGCGATTACCGCCGGGATTGAATCCATGAGAACAGTCGACGGATAAGCCGCTGTTCCTCCCGGAACATAAAGTCCGGCTCTGTCTACAGGAGTGATTTTCTGTCCGAGAACGATGCCATCCTTTTCAATCCTGAATCCCTCTCGGAGCTGCTTCTCGTGGAAAGCTCTGATATTGGCAGCTGCCTTCTTTAGTACCTCTATAAATTCAGGCTCAACTGCAGCCAGCGCCTCATCGATTTCCTCACGGCTTACTTCTATCTCTTCAAGCTCAGCACCGTCGAACTTCTTTGCATATTCTCTGATTGCCTGATCTCCGTTTGCACGAACATTGCTGATAATTTCAGAAACTATCGCCGCAACATCGACAAGCTGTTCTGCCCTTGCAAAAATCTCGCTGTTTGTCACCTCGCCATACTTCATTATCTTTATCATCTTCTACTCCGTCTCCTTAAGCTCTGCAATCTTCACCAGCAATTTCTCAATGGCTTCATTCTTGAACTTGAAGCCCGACTTGTTTGCAATAAGTCTTGCGCTTATAGGATAAATCTCCCTCTTAATCTCAAGTTTGTTCTCTTTGAGCGTCGTTCCTGTCTCGACAATATCCACGATTACATCGGAAAGCCCGAGAATCGGAGCAAGCTCGATAGAACCGTTAAGCTTGATTATATCAATATCTCTGCCTCTGGACGAGTAATAGTCTATGGCTGTCTTTACAAATTTGGTCGCAACCCGGAGTGTTCTGTCCGGATCGTCCTCGTAATCGAGAGGCCCTGCAACGCACATTCTGCACTTGCCGACTTCCAGATCGGCAAGCTCGTACACATCAGGCTCATACTCAACCAGAATATCCTTGCCCGCAACTCCGATATCTGCCGCACCTCTTTCGACATAAATTGCAACATCCGAAGGTTTTCCCCAGAAATATCTGATTCCGGCTTCCTCGTTCTCGAAGATGAGCTTGCGGTTCTTCTCCTTTATGGACGGACACTCGAAGCCGGCCCGTTCGAACATGTCGTAAACCTTGTCTCCCAGTCTCCCCTTAGGAAGTGCGATGTTAAGCATATCAGCCACGAATCTCCACCTCCTCTTCCTCGTACATGGACAGGCTGCCCAGGGCATCCATGTATACTGCAAAACCTATAGCCCTCGATTTTCTCTTCATGTTTGTCATCAGCTTGTCGTACTGACCGCCCGACAGAACGCTGTCAGGCACGCCGCAGACGAAGCCCTTGAATATAATTCCGTTATAGTACTTCAGGTCGCCGACTACGGAGAAATCGATATTCAGGATATCCTCCAGATCGCTTCCCTCAAAAGCCTTAACAACCGTTTTCATAAGGTTAAAGCTTTCGGCGAAGCCATCCTTCTCCTCGTCGGTGAAGGTGCTGTCCCTGCCGATAAAGGCATCCTCCAGCTTCGGAATGACGTCTGCAGGACGGCCGTAGGTGCTGATGAGCAGCTTAAGCAGCTCCGCCTTGGCAGGGCCGATGTCCGCACGGCGGCATACCTGCTCCATTCCGTGAGCGTTCTTCTCGCTTATGCATTTGGTGATTCTTTCGCCCGTTTCAGGAGACACTCTGCAGCTGGCGATAAGCCGCGACAGAATATCCAGATTGGAAACGTCCAGCATGGCCCTGTCTCCGAGAAGGGTAAGGGATTCAGCCGCAAGCAGAAGCACCTCGCTTATGCAGGGATCGTCGATTGCACCTAGGCATTCCAGGCCAACCTGCATGATTTCCTTGAAATAGTGAGTCTTCGGTGAGACTCTGTATACGTTTTCGTTGTAATATATCTTCCGTATGTCGTTTCCGATATTTCTGTTGTTCTTCACGATGGACAGTGTAACGTCAGGCTTGAGGGCCATAAGCATACCGTCCGTATCGGTAAAGGTTATTATTGATGCCGAATCCATGAAGTCACGGTTTGCGGCATACAGATCGAATTCTTCGAATTTACTCATTCTGAACATGGAAAAACCATGGCTGCTGTACAGTGCCCGTAAAGCAAACATGGCCTTTTCCCTGTTCGTAAAAACATTTCCGCTGATTATCATTGCTTTCTTTCTCTGTGTGGTTATTTATTATTTTTCAAATCTGCTGAGAATTGATTTTGCGTGTCCTTCCAGACCCTCTTCTCTTGCCAGAAGAGCAACCTTGTCCTTGGCGTAGTTTAAGGCGTCCTCGGTGTAGTATGTGAACGACATGGTCTTGGTGAAGTCGTCTACTGTGAGAGGGCTTGCGAAGCGGGCAGTTCCCGATGTCGGCAGCGTATGGTTGGTACCTGCGAAGTAGTCGCCCAGAGCCTCAGGACAGTTTTTGCCTACGAATACGGAACCGGCATTTACGATTCTGTCTGCGTATTCCTCCGCGTTGTCGAGATACAGCTCCAGATGTTCAGGCGCCAGCTCGTTGGCCAGTTCGATTGCCTCGTCCATGTTTTCGGCCAGTATAATCTTGCCGTTTACCTCAATCGACTCTCTGGCAATTTCTTCACGAGGAAGCTTGGAAAGCTGCATTTCGATCTGCTCTGCAACTCTCTCTGCCAGGAAGATGTCCGGAGTGATGAGAACTGCCGTTGCCATCTTGTCGTGCTCTGCCTGTGAAAGCATGTCGGCTGCGATAACTGCAGCGTCTCCGCCCTTGTCGGCCAGAACGAGAACCTCACTCGGTCCTGCGATCATATCGATGCCCACCTGACCGAATACCTGCTTCTTGGCCTCTGCAACGTATGCGTTACCCGGGCCTACGATTTTGTCTACTCTAGGAATCGTTTCCGTTCCGTATGCCAGAGCCGCTACGGCCTGAGCGCCGCCCACTCTGAAAACTCTGTCAACGCCGGCGATCTTGGCTGCTGCCAGGATTACAGGTGAGATTTCCCCGTTAGCCGTCGGAGGCGATACCATGATTATTTCGCCTACGTTGGCGATCTTGGCAGGGATGGCGTTCATGAGAACTGTCGACGGATAAGCGGCAGTACCGCCCGGAATGTATATACCCACCTTTGCCAGAGGAAGAACCTTCTGCTCCAGAACGGCGCCGTCGCCGCATTCGACAGTATAGCCTTCCTTAACCTGCTTCTGATGGTATGCGGTGATTCTGTCGGCAGCTTCCTTCAGAGTATCCATTACTTCCTCGGGAACGTCCTTGATTGCCTTGTCTATTTCCTTCTTCGTCATCTCGAGCTTCTTCGGTGCAGCGCCGTCAAACATCTTGCAGAAGTTCAGCAGTGACGGATCTCCGCCCATCTTAACGCTGAAAATCACGTTGGAAACCACTTCGCTGACATCTCTGCCCGATCTGTCTCTGATAAGAATGTCGTCCTTTTCGTAATAACCCTTTTTCAAAATCTTAATCATTTTTGTACCTCTCCTTATGTTGATGCGTCACGCCGCCCGGCACGCGACCGCAC
>JABUTC010000015.1:9844-17385 GCA_021442505.1 Mogibacterium sp.
AAGTATTTGTGTTCTTTTCTGCACTCTTCTCATCGATTTCGCAAGGCACGATGAGGCTCTGTCCTGAATATTTTCTGTTAATTACTGCAAGCTTCTGCTTTCCCGCTTTGCTTGTGAGCCGGCCTTCTTCATATCTGTGCTCAGTCTCCATAAGCGACAGCCTTCCGGCTTCAGAGCCGCAGGTCTCGAGGGAAGGCACAACAGCCTCCGCACCGAGCTTCTGAAGAAGCGCTGCAGTCATACTGTTGTAAGCATTGCATCCGAAGTCCGCATACACTTTTACTCCCGCTTTTGTAAAAGGCTCAATCCATCCTGTGCTTCCGACATAGACGCCTCTGTCATTGCAAATCTCAATACACTTATCAAAATCTGCTTCTATAATTTCATTTTCCCTGCCCTTGCTCACATTGCTTATGTACGGAACAATCGAAACTCCAAACTTCCTCTCAAGCTCAGCAATCTCTGCATTCTCATAATCCATCACAAGTTCAGCAAGTGGCAGCAGCACTCTGCAACCCTGCTTTATGCTGTCAGCTTTATCAATATAATCTGAAATCCTGTAGAAATATGCTTCCCTGCCGCTGACCCATTTTGCTTCAGGCATATCAATCTTTGCGTTCTCCTTGATCTCTCTTACTGAACAGATCTCATCGCCGAGTTTCTCAAGGCACTCTCTCCTCAAAGCATTGAGTTCTGACATCCTGATTCTTATATTGAGTTCGCCTTCAACAGAAATCTTCGCAGCCTCAAAAGAGGTGTCTCCCGTCTTGCGAAGTGCTGCCTCAAATCTCTCCTTCGATGCCGGGTGCTCCTCATCAATTTCAAAAGGCCCTGCAGCAACGCTCGCAGTATGACCCTCATATGTTTTTGCCGTAAGGGTAAGCTTGCCGCCGTAACTGTAAAGTGATATTTCAACCGGAAGTTTCCTCTGAGGCTTTACAAAAACTCTTTTTGCACTGTCAAGCTGCTCCTTCGATGAAGTCCTGTATACCGTATCTCCGACCTTGAAATCGCCCTTGAAATCTCCTATTCTGATTTTCCCATTACCAAGGCTCTTGCAGTATGAAACGACGCTGCTTGAAACAGTTGTGAATCCTTCTCTTCGAAGTTCAATTCCATCTCCCATCGCGATGGTCTCGCCTCGGTCAAGCGACACATCTATCAGGCTCGAACCCTTTTTAACTCCGCAGACCACGCCTGCTTTGATGCCCTGGTTCTTCGGAATGAAGTTTGACATAAGCGCCTCTCCCGGATCGCCATGCAGAAAACCGCAGGTAAAGTCTCCCCTGTTAAAAATCTGAAGCAGAGCGCGCCTGTCCTCATCGCTGACCTCATATGAGCCGTTCTGCTCATACAGATCTATATATTTTCTGTACAAGGAAGTTACAATCGAAACATACTCGGTCGTCTTCATTCGGCCTTCTATCTTGAACGAATATACCCCCGCCTCTATAAGCTCGCCGATATTATCAATCTGGCAGTTGTCCCTCGGGCTGAATACATAGGATGTCTCACCGCGGTCATTTATGTACGGCAGTCTGCAAGGCTGAGCGCACTGTCCCCTGTTGCCGCTTCTTCCGCCGTAGTATCTGCTGATCTGGCACTGTCCCGAGTAGCATATGCAGAGCGCACCATGAACGAAAACCTCTATGTCGCAGCCTTCACTGCAAAAATCTCTTATCTCATCCAGTGTAAGCTCACGGGCAGGTACAACTCTCTTGTATCCGAGTTCCATCGCAGTCTTCAGAATGCGTTTGTCGAAGCATGCTGCCTGTGTCGACAGATGTCTCTCGAATTCCGGAATCTCCTGCCTTACAAGTTCACCAAATCCAAGGTCCTGGATAATAAGAGCATCAGCACCGGCTCTGTAAAGGAACTTCGCATACTCAAGCGCCTGTGGCAATTCCTCGTCAGTCATGAGGATGTTCATGGTTACAAAAACTTTTACCCCTCTGAGATGAGCATAATCTATGCAGCGCTTCATCATCTCATCATCGAAGTTGTCCGCATTTATGCGCGCATTAAAAGCGCGTCCGCCGATATATACAGCGTCCGCACCGTTTTCAACTGCAGCTATGAATTGCTTTTCTCCTCCTGCCGGGGCAAGAAGTTCCGTCTTTCTTCTTTTCATGCTTTGAGTATACCACTAATCAGCGCACAGAAAAAGGAACGCAGTTGCCTGCGCTCCTTTAAATTCGGCTTTTTTCTACGATTTATTTGTACTCCTCGTAGTGGTTGTCTCTGAGAGCTCTCAGTGCGCCAAGTGCAAGTGCCTCCATCTCAGCCTCTCCAGGAAATCTGTAGATAGGAGCAATCTTCTCAACGTATGATGAAATCTCTGCACAGAATCTGTCGCTGTAAGCCATTCCGCCTGTGAATGCGATTCCGTCAACCTCGAAATTCAGAACTGCTGACATAGCTCCGATGTCCTTTGCGAGCTGGTAAGCGATAGCCTTGAATGCGCCCATCATCTTCTCGTCGCCGTCAAATGCAGCGTTCTCTACTGTTCTGAAGTCCTTTGTTCCTGTGTATGAATAAACACCTGCCTCCTGACCGATGATCTTCTTAACGTCCTTCTTTGTCATGCCCTCCTTGAAGCAGAGGTTAACAAGAGCGTTTGCAGGAATTGTGCCGGCTCTGTCCATACCCATAGCACCTTCGTCCTTTACGTTGTTTACATCAACAACTCTGCCCTTCTTGTGAGCAGCTACCGATACTCCACCGCCAAGGTGAACAACTACAAGGTTCAGATCCTCATAAGGCTTGCCGATAGCATCAGCTGTCTTTCTTGCTACAGCCTTCTGGTTGAGTGCGTGGAAAAAGCTCTGTCTCTCGAAGCCAGGAAGTCCGATTCCCGAGTAACGAGCAACCTCTTCGAACTCGTCTACGCATACAGGGTCTACGAAGAACGCAGGGATACCAACTGTGTCAGCAAGCTCCTTTGAGATGTAAGCTCCGAGGTTAGCTGCATGCTCACCGTAAGGTGGGTGCTTAATGTCCTCGATAACTGCATCATTTACCTTGTATGTTCCTGATGGAATGTGCTTGAAAAGTCCGCCACGGCCAACGATAGCATCAAAATCCTTGATTGCATATCCGTTCTCCTCAACGATCTTCAGTACAGCCTCTGTACGGAACTCATGCTGATCTACGATGTTGTCATACTTTGCAATTTCTGCAGCATCATGGTCGATACCAACCTTAATGAGTTCCTTCTCGTCCTCATAAACTGCAATCTTTGTTGAAGTAGCGCCTGGGTTAATTACAAGAATTTTCATAGAGTAAGTCTCCTTTCACATTTCATAATCGTTCATTCTTGTATATACGGATCGGTTGGGGACCGACCAGTCTAACTGATTGATTTCGAGGCCTATTCTTCCTCGAGTCTTGCAACGAGTTGACCTGATTTAACGCTGTCGCCCTCGCGAACGTAAATCTTTTCAACCACGCCGTCTCTTGTCGCAATAACATTTGTCTCCATCTTCATAGCTTCGATGACTGCAACAGGCTGTCCGGTCTTAACCTCATCGCCCTTTACAACCAGAACCTTGATGATGGTTCCAGGAATGTTTGCTCCGATTTCCGATGTGTCCTCAGCGTTTGCGTACTGAATCTCGGATGCGCCGACAGATCTTGTCAGTGCCTGCTTGTCCTTGATGCTGATTACTCTGCTGTTTCCATCTACGGTAAATGTAAGGTCTCTGTTTCCTGCTTCATCCGGCTCGCTGATGCGGTCGAGTGTGATTACCATTGTTTTACCCTCTTTGAGAGTAATCTCAGTTGTCTGACCCTCTGCGATACCGTGGAAGAATACGTCACTTCCCATATTGCGGAAGTCGCCCTGCTCTCTTACCTTCTTGATATAGTCGTCGAAAACCTTGTTGTACATTGCGTACGAACTCTGCTCCTGCTCGGTTCCCTCAAGTCCGAGGTCTTCTACGATGTGCTTCTTTATAGCGTCAAAATCATCCGGTTCGAGAAGCTCACCCGGTCTGCAGGTGATAGGTGTTTTGCCCTTAAGTACAACCTTCTGAAGTTCTTCAGGGAAACCTCCCTCAGGCTGTCCCATCATTCCCTCGAAGTATGTTACTGCTGAGTCAGGGAAGTCGAAGTTTGCACCTTTTTCTACAATGTTCTCAGGTGTGAGATCGTTCTGTACCATGAAGATGGCAAGGTCTCCAACTACCTTTGATGAAGGTGTAACCTTGATGATGTCGCCGAGCATCTTGTTAACCTCAACGTACATATCCTTAACCTCATCGAACTTGTATCCGATACCGAAGCTCTCTACCTGCGGCTTCAGGTTCGAGTACTGTCCGCCAGGAATCTCGAGTCTGTAAATCTCGGCTGTTGTAGCCTTGAGGTCTGACTCAAATCCGCTGTAGATAGGTCTTACATCAACCCAGTAATCCGATACCTTCTGAAGTCCTCTTGTGTCGAGGCAAGCATCTCTGTCACTGTTCTCAAGAGCAGCGACTACCGAGTTCAGAGCAGGCTGAGATGTAAGTCCTGACATGCTGTTAAGTGCAGCATCTGCGATATCGAGTCCTGCAGAAGCAGCCATCAGTATAGTAGCAACTCCGTTTCCGGATGTATCGTGTGTATGCAGGTGGATAGGGATTGAAATCTCATCCTTCAGAGCCTTGATCAGCTTGTATGCAGCCATAGGCTTGAGAAGTCCTGTCATATCCTTGATTCCGAGGATGTGTGATCCGCGCTTCTCGATTTCCTTAGCGAGATTTACATAGTAGTTGAGATTGTACTTCTCTCTTGACTCGTCGAGGATATCTCCTGTGTAGCACATTGCAACTTCTGCAATCTTGCCCTGATTCAGAACTTCGTCGAGTGAAACCTCGATGCCCTTCATCCAGTTCAGCGAGTCGAAAATTCTGAATACGTCGATTCCCGCATCAGCTGAATCCTTTACGAATTTTCTGATTGTGTTGTCCGGATAGTTCTTGTATCCTACAGCATTTGCTCCTCTGATGAGCATCTGCATAAGTACGTTTGGAATCTCTGCACGAAGAGTCTCGAGTCTCTCCCACGGATCCTCGTTCAGGAATCTCATAGCTACGTCGAAAGTAGCTCCGCCCCACATCTCGTACGAGAAGATGTCTCTTCCGTAGTAAGCCATTGCAGGTGCAATAAGCTCCATGTCTCTTGTTCTTACTCTTGTGGCAACAAGTGACTGCTGCGCGTCTCTGAGCGATGTATCTGTGATGAGAAGTTTCTTCTGCTCGAGAGCCCAGTCTGCAAGGCCCTTGGCACCTCTCTCCTCGAAAATCTGCTTTGTTCCTCTGAGCTCAGGAATTGCCTTCTTATCAACTACAGGAACCACCGGCACGTTGAAGCTTGGCACATTTCCTCTTGTCTCGTTAACAACCTTATTGCCGAGGAACTCGAGAACCTGCTGCTCTCTGTCTGTAACGTTTCTGATATCGAGAAGTTCAGGATTGTCTGCAATAAATCCTGTGTTGCACTCTCCGGCAACGAATGTCGGGTGGTTAAGCACGTTCAGCAGGAATCCGATATTGGTCTTAACGCCCTCAATCTTCATCTCCTTGAGCGCTCTTACAGCCTTCTGCACTGTCTCGTTGAAAGTGCGGCCGTGTGCACAGATTTTTACCAGGAGGCTGTCGTAGTACGGCGAAATAACCGAGCCTGTGAAGCCGTTACCGCCGTCGAGTCTGATTCCGAATCCTGCAGCACTTCTGTACTGTGTGATTGTTCCTGTGTCAGGGGCAAAATTATTTGCCGGGTCCTCTGTGGTGATACGGCACTGAATAGCGTAGCCATTAACCTTGATGTCATCCTGACTCTTGATTGCGATTTCGTCGGAATCGAGTGCATATCCCTCTGCAACGAGAACCATTGCCTGAACGAGGTCAACTCCGGTAACGAGCTCAGTAACAGTGTGCTCTACCTGAATTCTCGTATTCATCTCGATGAAGTAGTGCTGGCCGTTCTTGTCGAGCAGGAACTCGGCTGTTCCGGCACTTCTGTAATCTACAGCCTTTGCAATCTTTACTGCATCAGCACAGATGGCTTTTCTCTGCTCCTCGTTAATGCAAAGCGATGGAGTGAACTCGATAACCTTCTGGTGACGTCTCTGAACCGAGCAGTCTCTGTCGAAAAGATGTACTACGTTGCCGTACTTATCTCCGAGCAGCTGTACCTCAATGTGCTTAGGCTCCTCGATGTATTTTTCGATGAAAATCAGATCGCTTCCGAAAGCCTTGATTGACTCGCTCTGTGCCATTTTGAACTGCGGAACGAGTTCCTCGTCATTTCTTGCGATTCTCATTCCTCTTCCGCCACCGCCGTTTGCAGCCTTGAGCATTACCGGATAGCCTGTCTTGTTAGCTATCTCAAGAGCCTCTTCCTCGGAATCGATTGCCTTGTCAACTCCCGGAATTGTAGGAACGCCTACGCTCTCGGCAACAATCTTTGACTGAATCTTGTCTCCGAGCTTGTTCATCATCTCGTGTGTAGGTCCGATGAAAGCGATTCCGTTATCTTCGCAGGCCTCTGCAAAAGCAGCATTCTCAGCTAAAAATCCGTAACCCGGATGAATTGCATCGCAGCCCTTGCTCTTTGCAAGCTTGATAATCTCGTCGATATCGAGATATGCATCGATAGGGCTCTTGCCTTTTCCGATCTCGTATGCCTCGTGCGCCTTGGTTCTGAAAAGTGATCCCTTGTCCTCCTCAGAGTAAATCGCAACCGTTCTTATGCCGAGTTCTCTGCAAGCTCTGATGATTCTGATGGCAATCTCGCCTCTGTTTGCGACCAGAACTTTCTTAAATTCTTTAATCTCAGACATTTTTTCCTCCTTAAACTCTCTAATCCCTGTCCGCTCTTCTTCTCTCAAGTTCGTGAAGAAGCTTCTTTCTGAGCCTGATATCCTCAGGCGTTACCTCTACAAGTTCGTCCCTGTTGATGAACTCAAGCGCTTCCTCGAGGGTGAAAACTCTCGGCGGTGTCAGCTTGATGGTGTCGTCGGAACCGGCAGCTCTCATGTTGCTCACCCTTTTCGCCTTGCACGGGTTAACAACCATATCGTCGCTTCTCGAATTCATGCCGACTATCATTCCCTCGTAGACATGAGTTCCCGGTTCAACAAACATCTGAACTCTTTCCTGTATATTGAATATCGCGTATGGAGTGCAGTTTCCTTCCTCCTGTGCGATTGCAACACCGTTTATTCTGTCCGGAATCTCGCCCTTCCAAGGCTCAAATCCCTCGAATCTTCTTACCATGGTTCCTTCGCCGTGAGTGTCGTTTATGAACTCACTTCTGTATCCCATGAGACCTCTTGTCGGTGCCGAGTAGATGATTCTCGAATATCCGTTACCTTCGCTCATCATCTGCTTCATCATTCCCTTTCGCAGATTGAGCTTGGAGATTACCGAGCCGCTGTACTCGTCCGGAACGCTGACAACGACCTCCTCGACCGGCTCGAGTTTTTCGCCGTACTCTCCGCGCTTGATTACTACCTCAGGCTTTGATACGGCAAGCTCATATCCTTCTCTTCTCATATT
>JABUTC010000015.1:17473-20078 GCA_021442505.1 Mogibacterium sp.
ACCTCAAGTTCCTTTTCAAGTCTCTCCTTAATGTGTCGGCTCGTTACGTACTTTCCGACTTTTCCGGCAAAAGGTGACGAGTTAACCATGAAGTTCATCGAAAGCGTTGGCTCCTCGATGTGAATCATTTCCATTGCCTCAGGGCAGTTCGGGTCGCAGATTGTCTCTCCGATTGAGATGTCCGAAATTCCGGAAACTACTACTATGTCTCCGCTCTCGGCCTCATCGACGGATACTCTGCTGAGTCCCTTGTATACAAAGACCTGATTGATCTTTGCTCTTTCCTCAGAACCATCTTCCTTTGTAACGACTACCTGCTGTGCCGCTTTGATGCGACCTCTTGTGACCCTTCCGATTCCCAGTCTTCCGATGTAGTCATCGTATGCCAGGGATGAAACCTGAAGCTGCAACGGCTCTTCGTTTCTGTCCGGATATACACTGCAGTGGTCGACTATTGTCTCGAGCAGCGGGTCGATGTTAAGACCGCCGTATCCCTTAGGGCTCTTCTTGATTTTCGTCTCGCCCTCGCCGACTGTGATTGCCTCAACCTCGGACGGGTCTCTGACTGCGATTCCCTGTCTTGCAATTCCGTAAAGGATTGGGAAATCGAGCTGATCATCGTTTGCCTCGAGGTCCATGAAAAGCTCGTATACTTCGTCCACAACCTCGTCTATTCTCGCATCCTTCTTATCAATCTTGTTGATAAAAAGAATCGGATTTATTCCCTGCTCCAGCGACTTGTTGAGCACGAATCTCGTCTGCGGCATCGGACCCTCGCTTGAATCTACAAGCAGGATAACCGTGTCGACAGTTTTCATAATTCTCTCAACCTCGGAACTGAAGTCCGCATGTCCCGGAGTATCTACGATGTTGATCTTGTAGTCCTTGTACATAATCGAGCAGTTCTTCGAGTAGATAGTGATTCCTCTCTCCCTCTCGATAGCATCGCTGTCCATTACGCAGTCGACTACCTCTTCATTATCTCTGAACACATGCGACTGATTGAGCAAGGCATCAACAAGTGTTGACTTGCCCGCATCGACATGCGCAATTACCGCTATGTTAATTATCTTCTGTTTCTCTGACATTTCTCGCCTTCTTACTGTTGTTTTTTGGAATAACGACGTCTCTGCTGTTTGTGGTAAACGTCGCGCACGGTTCCCATAAATGCCTTGCAGGATTTTGCATATTCCTCAGGGCTTAACTTTCTCTTATGCGAACCTTCATCTCTGTTCTCATACTCGTAGAAGTACCATCCCGGGTCTTTAATCGGAAGCGATGAGAACGCCTTCGCCCAGTTGTCTGCTCCCTGCAGAATGATTGCATACGGAAGCATATCGTAGAAGTAATTCGGATTCTCATCGAGCAGCGGCTTAACGTCGGAGGCCTTCGCCTTGAAAATGAATTTTCTCAGCTGATTGAGTCTCATCGTAAGCTTGGCGTTGCCCTCACCTCTGGCCGGCATAATAACGCACATATACATTGCAATCATTGCAAGAATAAATGCAACTGCTGCAATCGGCCACATATGGCTAACGATTACAAACTCGTAAAGAGGATATCCTATAACCACTCCGTATATAACAACCGCCATACCCATGGTTGCATAATATTGCCTGTCATCTACATCAAGTCTTGTGTTTTCTCTTGCACAGATAAGGTTGAGTGCCATCGCAGTAAAGAATGCGAAAAACAAAGGCTTTCCCCAAGTGATGTCGACATATCTGTACGTGTTTGTGAATGCCGGTATAAGTCCTATCGAGATTGATACAAGTGCAACACTCACGATACGCAGCACTTTTGATAAAAGAGTCTTTGAAGCCATGCTCTTATCGGAATATCCGGCTCTGATATCATCCTCGAAGGCTTTGTGAATCCTTTCGAGCCTTTTTCCGATATCGGCAACGTTTATCGACCTGTCCTTATACACTCCTTCAAACAGAGTGCTGAATGTGGTTCTGATATACTTCTCTTCGCCCTTCGGGTCTTCAAGCCTGTACAGCCTGTACTGCTTAGGACCGAACTCTGCAATCTTCAAATATCCCTTTGTTGCCATATACAGAATCAGCATTACGATATCTCTTGCTCTGATTCTTCCCTCATAGATGTAGGTTATGTCTGAAGGCAGAACTCCATCAATAGGTTTATTCTCACTGGTTCTCTTAACCCTCGGATCCTTGCCGCCTATCATCCAGAATATGCATGTAATCATAAGTACAACCAGGATTGCGGCAGGAATTGCATATCCGGCCCAGCTGTTGTCGAGAGGGTTTACCCAGTATCCCTGAGGAAGCTGCGCCTTCAGGGTTATGGAGTAGTTCTCAGGAATTCTCTCTCCGGCAATAACAACCGTCTTTGCCTTCTGGTCAAGGGTGTAGTTTATCTTGTTTGTTGCTCCGGATACTCCGAACTGTCCTGCATAATACTGAAGGTCATCCCATGGGAAATCCGAAGGGAAGTAAATCTTCGCGGAAAACTTACTGATAGGCACTCTCCACTCCGGAAGGAGCACATCGTAGAAGAGCATATCGTAGTCTTCCTGACGCTCAGCATATTCCTTCATGGTATAGCTGATGCGGAAAGTATGCTTGCCCTCCGTAAGTGC
>JABUTC010000016.1:0-1835 GCA_021442505.1 Mogibacterium sp.
AAGCCAAGCCTGAAGAAAAGGCAGAGGAAAAACCTGAGAAGATTGATGTTGAGCCAAAGAAAGAAGAAGCAAAGGCAGAGGAAGAATATGTAAATGCTCCGAACAAGCCAATGCGTTTCAAGAAAATAGTTGACGCCAATGAGGTAAAGAAGGAAGAGCAGAAGAAAAAGGCGGAGGCGCCTAAAGCACCTAAGGAATCGAAAAAATCCGAGGCTAAGGGCGACCGCAAGAAATCTGAGAAACCTTCGAAAGAGCGTTTTAACAAGGACAAGGACTCTGATGAAAGAGGAGGTTCAAAACCTTCACAGAAGAAGAGTGCCGGAGGTGGAGATGCACCTGTTAATCCGGATAAGAAGGGCAAAGGCAAGAGCAAGAAATTCTTTGATAACAGAGATAAGGATAAGCAGAGCAGATCTGACAGAAGAGAAGACGGAAATGGCATGAGAAATAACAGAAATGCCAATTTCGATGAAAGATCGCTCGAAAAACAGGAAAGACGCAAGAGAAAGAACAAACCTAAGGATGAGCCGGAGATTACAATCGAAGAACTGCTTCCTGAGGGTACAATTGCAGTTACAGTTCCAATCACGGTTGGAGGACTTGCTGAACTTGCTGAAATTTCCGTATCAAAGATCATCATGGCTATGATGCAGATGGGCGTTATGGCGACAATCAACCAGACTCTTGATAAGGATTCTGTTGAGATGCTCGCTATGGAGCTTGGTTTACAGATAGCTGTAACGGAGGAAGAAGAGGCCGTTGTAGAGGAAGGAATTGATACACACGAGGACAATGAGAAGGATCTCAAGCCTCGTCCGCCTATCATTACCGTAATGGGTCACGTTGACCATGGTAAGACTTCGCTCCTCGACGCTATCAGAAACACAAATGTTACTGCCGGAGAATCCGGTGGAATCACACAGCACATCGGAGCATCCGAGGTAGTAATTAACGGAGAAAGAATTGTATTCCTTGATACTCCGGGACACGAAGCGTTTACAACAATGCGTGCAAGAGGTGCACAGATTACAGATATTGCGGTTCTTGTTGTAGCTGCAGACGATTCTGTAAAACCACAGACAATTGAGTCAATCAGCCACGCAAAGGCTGCAGGTGTACCAATCATTGTTGCAATTAACAAAATGGATAAGCCTGGCGCAAATCCTGACAAGGTAAAGAAAGATCTTGCCGACAACGGCGTTCTTGTTGAGGACTGGGGCGGAGATGTTATCAGTGTTCCTGTATCAGCAAAGAAGGGAGAGGGTATCACAGACCTGCTTGAGATGATTCTGCTTCAGGCGGAGGTGCTCGAACTTAAGGCAAATCCTGACAGACTCGCAAGCGGTACAGTTATCGAGGCCAGACTTGACAAGGCTAAGGGCCCTGTAGCAACACTGCTTGTTACAAACGGTACAATAAAGACCGGACAGAGCGTAGTTGCGGGAACATGCTCGGGTAAAATCCGTGTAATGACTAACCACA
The DNA here is from genome assembly GCA_021442505.1 of Mogibacterium sp. Classification (GTDB taxonomy): domain Bacteria; phylum Bacillota; class Clostridia; order Peptostreptococcales; family Anaerovoracaceae; genus Crickella. Next base: position 1,483 of record JABUTC010000016.1, read on the forward strand.
AGGGTGACACAATCAGAAAGGCCGGTCCTGCAACAGCGGTTGAGATTCTTGGTCTTGGTGATGTTCCTATGGCAGGTGATGCATTTAATGCAGTTAAGGACGACAAGGTTGCAAGAGAAATCGCAACAGCCAGAAAAGAGAAACTCAGAGAAGATATTCTCGCAAAGAATGCAAGCACAACTCTTGAAAAACTCTTCTCACAGATTCAGGAGGGTGAGGCAAAGGAACTCAATATTATTGTCAAGGCAGACGTGCAGGGTTCTGTAGGCGCCATTGTTTCATCACTTGAAAAGCTTGAAACACCAGAGGTTAAGGTAAATGTTATCCACTCCGGCGTTGGTACAGTTAACGAG
>JABUTC010000016.1:3291-7249 GCA_021442505.1 Mogibacterium sp.
GAGGACATCGAGAACAATCTTTATACGATTTCGAATGTTGAGAGAGCGGTGGTTCTGCCGGAGTATGTGGATGGCAAGGTTGCAGTAGGCAGTGTGACACAGGGACTTCTCTGGACACACGGGTGCACGATGGACCAGGCAGATAGTATCATTCAGAGAATTATGTTGCTTGAAGACGTAGAAATAGGAATTCTTATTAAAGAAAATGAAAACGGATTCTTCAAGGCAAGTCTCAGGTCGAAGGATTATGCTAATGTTGCTAAAGTTGCAGAGAAATTCGGCGGCGGCGGACACGCTAAGGCTGCCGGGTGTCCGCTGGGAACCAGCATTGGAAGAATCAAGTACGATTTAATTCAGGCTCTTACAGAGGCAATTGAAAGATAATGAAATTTGATGGCGTAATCAATATCAACAAACCTGAAGGAATGACATCGCACGATGTCGTATCAAAGGTAAGGAGAAAACTCGGCATTAAACGTGTCGGACACAGCGGAACCCTCGATCCTATGGCGACGGGGGTTTTGCCTGTTTGCGTGGGAAATGCAACCAGAATAATCGAGTATTACGATCCGGATTTTAAAGTATATGTTGCTGAAATGAAATTGGGAATCGTTACAGATACATATGACATAAGCGGCGAGATTCTTAAGGAGAGTTCGTTCACTGAACAAATGATAATTGACTTGCCTAAAGCAGTGTCATCATTCACAGGTTTTATAAATCAATACCCGCCTAAATATTCTGCTGTAAGGGTTGGTGGCAGAAGATTGTATGAATACGCAAGGTCCGGAGATGAGGTTGAAATTCCATCCAGAAGAGTGTTTATAAGCTACATAGACATTCTATCTATTGATGCGGAGAAAGGCCTTGTAAAGATGGAAATTTGCTGTTCTAAAGGCACATATATCAGGAGCATAATTTATGATATAGGAGAGAAACTCGGTTGTGGTGCAACGATGACCTACCTGTGCAGAACAGGAAGCGGATGTTTTGAGATTTACGATTCGATTGACCTGAACATTCTTCTTGAGATGTCAGAAGAACAGATCTGCGGATTAGTTAAACCAGCAGGAGAGACTCTGGCAGGATATGCAGGGATAGAACTCGCTCAGGGAAGAGTTAAGGCATTTCGTGACGGCATGAGCACATCCCCAAAATTTTACAGGCTTACATCCGAGTCAGACTTCGCCAAAGATCCGAGATTTTCGCAGGACGAAAGATTGGAAGAACTCTCGAAATGTTATTTGGTATATTCTGAAGGCTCGTTTCTTGGCTTAGGTTCGATAGGTGATGACAATGAACTTCGGGCGGTAAAGGTAATTTATGCAGGTAATTAATTCTCTTGATGAAATAAGAATAGTGAACAGGACTGCAGTTGCTCTCGGTAATTTTGATGGAGTTCATATAGGACACAGAGCAATACTTCAGTCAGCGGTCGACTGCGCAAAAGCAGCTGGCCTTTCTTCAGTTTGCTATACTTTTTCCAATCACCCTGCAAACTACTTTCTCGAAAAAGCAGGAAGATACGATGAATGCGTCAAACTGATATGCACTGACGAAGAAAAACTCAGAATGCTTGACGAAATAGGCTTTGATACAGTGATCAACTTACCTTTTGACGAATCAATCTGCAAAATGAAGGCTGCCGACTTTATACATAAAACCCTCGCTGATCAGATTAACGCAGCTGAGGTATTCTGCGGCTTCAACTACAATTTCGGAGACAGGGCGGAAGGCAACGTAGAACTGCTTCAGAATGAATGCAGAAATCTGGATATTAATGTAAACGTGCTTGATGCCGTTTGTGTAAATGGCGTAGTCGTAAGCTCAACTGAAGTCAGAAGACTTATTGCTGAAGGCGATATGGAAACACTGTCTCTGTTTCTTGGAAGGAATTACTCACTTGGCGGAAATGTTTCTCACGGCAGTAAGGTTGGGCGAAAAATCGGTTTTCCTACAGTGAATGTGACTGCCCCTTTAAGCATGGCTCTTCCTCCGAATGGAGTGTATTTTACGGATGCAAGTGTAGATAATATCAAATATCACGCTATTACAAATATAGGGGTAAAGCCTACTGTTGGAGGTAAAGTCAAATCTATTGAAACCAATATGTTTGACTTCGACGGTGACCTGTACGGCAAAGATGNGACGGTGATCTGTACGGCAAAGATGTCAATGTCGAATTCCTTAAGTGGGAGAGGCCGGAAAAGGATTTTGGAAGCATTGAAATGCTTCAGAAACAAATAGAAATTGACTGCGCGAAAGCTCGTGAATATCACGAAAAAAGATAGACAAGAGTCTCTGCGTGTGTTAATATATTCAAGGTTTTTTATTTTAAATATACCTGTGCTGGGTGATTTGCTGCTCCGGCGGTCACATTGCTCAGGTGAATTGCAAGAAAAGGAGTCTATTTTTATGCTTACAAAAGAGAAAAAACAGGAAATTATCAAAGAGTACGCTATCAAAGAAGGCGATACAGGTTCCCCGGAGGTTCAGGTTGCTATTCTTACTTACAGAATCAATGACCTTAACGAGCACCTCAAGGAGCATCAGCATGACTTCCACTCAAGAAGAGGTCTGCTGAAGATGGTTGGACAGAGAAGAAATCTTCTTAAGTACCTCAAGGATACAGATATCGAGAGATACAGAAGCCTTATTTCACGTCTCGGTCTGAGAAAGTAATTAACTGTTAATAGGCGGGATGGCTTGTTTGCTATCCCGCTTGATTTATCTTAGATAAATCAAATTAAGCGAATCAAAGCAAAGTAGAGTAGAGGAGAATTAACAGGAAGGAGTTGTTAATTAAAATGGCAAGATTCACAGATTACAGAACATTTAAGACGGCGCTCGGCGGCAGACTTTTACAGTTTGAAGTAGGAAAAGTATGCGAGCAGGCAAACGGACAGGTAACAGTTAGATACGGTGACACAGTAGTTAACTGTACAGCTGTTGCATCAAAAGAGCCAAAGCAGGATGTGGATTTCTTCCCGCTTAGCTGCAGCTATGAGGAGAAGATGTACGCTGTAGGAAAGATTCCCGGCGGATACATCAAGAGAGAGGGTAAGGCCGGCGAAAAGGCTACTCTCGTGTCGAGACTTATCGACAGACCGCTGAGACCACTTTTCCCTAAGGGTTACAGAAATGATGTTGTTGTTACATGTACAGCAATGTCAGTAGATCACGATTGCGCACCTGAGGTAGCCGCACTTCTCGGATCATCTGTTGCAATTGCAATTTCAGATATTCCATGGGACGGCCCTACAGCCGGCGTGGTAATCGGAAGAGTAGACGGCGAACTCATCGTCAACCCGACTTATGAGCAGAGAATGGCATCAGACATCAACCTCACAGTATGTGGTACAGAAGAGGCTATTATGATGGTAGAGGCCGGTGCTAAGGAAGTACCTGAGGACGAGATGCTCGATGCAATCATGTTTGCACACGAGGAAATCAAAGTTCTTTGCAGATTCTTTAAGGAAATCGCAGCAGAAATCGGCAAGGAGAAGCAGGATTATGTTGTTTTCAAGGCCGGCGAGGATATTGATGAGGCAGTCAGAGCTTATTCGACTCAGAAGATGGTAGAGGCTATCAAGACTTTCGACAAGCTCGAGAGACTTGAGAATATGGACAAAGTCGAGAAGGATGCACTCGAGCATTTCGCAGAGGAGTTTGAGGGCAGAGAGAAGGAAATCGCGGAAGTAACTTACGCAATCAAGAAGGAAGAAGTAAGAAAAATGATTCTTGATGAAGGAATCAGACCTGACAACCGTAAGCTTACAGAGATAAGACCTCTTTGGTCAGAGACAGGATTCCTTCCAAGAGCACACGGATCCGGACTCTTCAAGAGAGGACAGACACAGGTGCTTTCGGTTGCTACTCTTGCACCTCTTAGCGAGGCACAGAATCTCGACAGCATCGATATTGATGTAACAACAAAGAGATACATGCATCAGTACAA
>JABUTC010000016.1:8777-9958 GCA_021442505.1 Mogibacterium sp.
CAACATCGACTCTGTTAAGCTTGCAGTCAGGTTTTCCGAAAATCTACCTACAGACAAGCTCGCCTATATGGTAGGTGACAGCTCAGATGAGATAAATAATTATGGTAAATGGAACTTCGATGAAAAGAAGCATCTTCTTACCTTCAAGGGATCCGGATTAACTGCGGACGTTGGTATTTATGCAGCTGTCAGCTTGCCTGCCGGATATTTTGCAAACGCTACAGATATAGGTTTTGCAAGAAATATATGTATATACACTTTGCTTGGTGGCATATTGCTTTTGATTGTACTGAGACTGTCGTTCAGAAGAAACAGAGAGATACAGGTAAAAGATGTAAGATATGCTCCGGAAGGTTTACCTCCTGCACACATGGGATATATAATCGACAACAATGTCAACAACAGTGACATTACTTCGATGTTCTTTTATATGGCTCAGAACGGATATATTCGTATAGAAGAGTATGGATTAAGAGAATTCAGATTTGTCCCTCTTAATTATCCTAAGTCAGAGTGCAAAACTGTAAGAATAATTTATGAGTTGCTTTTCGATAAAAAAGAAAAAACAGATGCAGTTACGCTTGAACAGGTTTCAGAAAGACTAGAGAAAAACATCGGCAGAATTAAGAGAGCAGTAATATTTGACATAGTAAGGAAATTCAGAATAGTCTCGGCCGGTACAAAACTTGGAAGCATACTGATGGAAGCTGTGTTTATGCTGGTAATAGCAGTTCTCCCTGCGATGAACATTGCTTATTTTGAATTGACGGGCAGCAACGTTGTAGCAGGATGGTTGAACGTTGTAATTGTTGTTGTTCTGATGGAACTGGTTCTGCAATTGCTTACTTTTTCCTACTATAGCAGCCGTCAGAGAAAATCCAAGACTTCAAAAACGTTCTTCGCACTCGTGACTGTCCTTTATATTTTTGTATCTGCCGTATATGTTTTGTCGTTTAGATTTGCATATAAAGGCAGAATAGGTGATTTAGGAGTTGCTACATTAGCCGTATGTTTTCTAATTGCGGCTCCACTTCTCAGAATAGGAAGAACCTCAAGAAGCAAGATGAATGCTAAACTGATGCAGGAAATACTTGGCTTAAAGGAATTCATAATGCTTTGTTCAAAGTCTGAGGTAAAGCAGTTGAACATAGACGACCCGGATTATTTTTTCAAGAATTTAC
>JABUTC010000016.1:10305-13323 GCA_021442505.1 Mogibacterium sp.
TTTATAAAAATCTTCTCCTCTAATCTTGAGGAGTTCTTTCAGGTTAGAGTAGGAAGCCTTATAAGTGACGAGGAAGACGGCGACGAGACTATTGACTCTAAATCAGGGATGACATCTTTAGAGCAGCTGGAAACCATTTACAGCTTTATTCCTGCGCTGATGGAAAAAAAGGACAGGGCTTTTGTACAGATAGATCATGAACTGAGAAGAGAAGGTCTTATTAGAGTCAACATAAGTGAACTGAACAGGGAAGAACTGGTAACAGCTATAGAATTTTACAGAGATGAAGTTGTTCCGAACATAGAACCTCACGTAATAAGAGAGAAAGATGATTTTCCTCATATAGAGAGTAATAAATCCTATATAATCAGCCGTCTGGCGTCAGCTAACGAGTCAGTGTATGTCCTTGTTGATATCTCTGAAGCAGTTCCTCCGGTTTGTGTAATAAAAGAGAGCAAAACAGTTGGAGACAAGGTAAAGTACATAGTAACAGATGATCTTGTTAAGGCTTTGGTTCCTCAATCATATAAGCCGTTTGACGATGCAGAGACGTTCTGCTTTGCTATTACCAGAAATGGTGATATTAAAGCTGAAAAGAACTCCGAAGAAATGGTCGATGAGATGAAAGAAATCATCGAGAAGAGACGCTATTCAGACCCTGACAAACTGATTGTAGATACCAAAATCAGCCGTGAGGCTGAAGATTTTATGCTTGAAGCATTTGATCTTTTAAAGGAGCAGGTAGCGGTAACATCAAGGATTTCATATTCGTATGTAGATGAATTGAAAGACCTCATGAATGACAGTATGAAGGCAAAACTTTGCTATCCGCCTTTTACACCTAATAATCAGTTAAAGCTTATTAACAAGCCGTTGATGGAACATATCAAAAAAGAGGACCTTCTTTCTTCGTATCCTTTTGATTCTATGGATCCTCTTCTGCAGCTCCTCAAGGAAGCTTCAGAAAGCAAGAATGTTCGTGAAATCAGGATGACAATATACAGATTGTCGTCACATCCGATAATAGTTGAACATCTTTTAAATGCAGTTAATAACGGCATTAAGGTTAAGCTGCTTATTGAAATAAGAGCCAGGTTTGATGAGTCCAAAAATATTGACTGGGTAGAGAAATTAAGCAAAGCCGGTTGCAAAATCTACATCGGAGATGAGAAATACAAAGTGCATTCAAAGCTTTGCCAGATTGTTCTTGAAGAAAAGGGCAAAAAGAAATACATAACGCAGGTTTCTACGGGTAATTACAACGAGAAATCCGCAAAGCTATACACGGATTTTTCGCTTATAACTTACAACCAGAATATCGGTGAAGACGTGAATGAATTCTTTGGCGATGTTTTTAAACACAAAGAAGGAAAGTACGAACATGTACTTGCTTCGCCGAAGAATATGCAGGATGTCATCATTTCTCTCATTAGAAGAGAGGCACGCAAGGGAAGCAAGGGTAAGATATTTATCAAAGTCAATTCAGTAACTGATGAGGAAATCATCGAAGAACTGATGGAAGCGTCATGCGCAGGCTGTATGGTGCGTATGATTGTTCGTGGAATATGCTGTATTTTACCGGGTGTAAGAGACTGCACTGAAAATATCAGAGTTGTGAATGTTGTGGGCCGTTTTCTTGAACATTCGAGAGTATATATTTTTGGTGAAGGTGATGATGAAGAAATGTATATTTCTTCAGCTGACCTTATGACCAGGAATATGAAGAAGAGAGTAGAATTGGCATGTCCGATTTATGATTTGTCTATAAGAGAAAGAATTAAAGCTGTACTCTTTCTTAATTATGCAGACAATGTTAAGGGCAGAATCATGAGAAGTGATGGAACATATGCAAAAAAAGCTGCTTCAGGAAGATCGATAGACAGTCAGGACCTTCTTATGAAGCAGCACTAGTGAATATTTCGTTTATGTTTCTCTGTATCGATGTTCTCGGTAGGAAAGTACAGCGCCTTGTTTGACTCTTCGCCGGAATTGTCATCTTTCTTATGAATAACAACAGGAGCTTCTATTTCTTTTCCGCTCGAGATATAGCTGAATATTGCATATATAAGCAATCCAATCAGCACTATTATGCCTAGTATCAGCAGTGGCATGACTACCTCCTTTCGAGCCAATGGAACATTTGTTAAACCTGCGTTAATTATAACGCATTTCAGCAATTTTTAACAGCAAAAAAAAGATTGCATATAAAAGAAGAAAAAGGCAATAAGAAGTGCAAAAACTCAGTATTTGTGGTAAGATTACTTGATATGTTTTTGCGCTCTTTTATTGCGCAAAATTGAAAAAGTTTAACAGGAAATTTCAGGCCCGGGACTAGGGAACTGAAGAGTTAAAAATCTATAAATAGGGAGAATGAAAAATGTTTGAAAAACTATCAGAAAAGCCGGTTGCAGAAACCCAAAACGAACAGGTTAAGCACTGGAACGAGATAGACCTTCTCAACCTCTGCGTTGAGGAGAGAGCTGACTCGCCAAGCTATGTATTCTATGAGGGTCCTCCTACTGCAAACGGAAGACCGGGAATTCACCATGTAATGGCGAGAACACTTAAGGATTCGGTAAACAGATATAAGACTATGCAGGGTTACCAGGTTAAGAGAAAAGGCGGCTGGGACACTCACGGTCTTCCTGTTGAGATTGAGGTAGAGAAACAGCTTGGTTTTAACGGCAAGCAGGATATCGAGAAGTACGGCATTAAGGAGTTTAACGAGAAGTGCCGTGAGTCTGTTTTCACATACACACAGATGTGGACAGAAATGTCAGAGAGAATGGCGTATCTTGCTGATATGGAAAACCCGTATATCACATACGATAACGACTACATTGAGACCGGCTGGTGGATTCTTAAGACTGCTTTCGACAAGGGTCTTATCTACGAGGGATATAAGATTCTTCCTTATTGCCCTAGATGCGGAACAGGACTTGCATCACACGAGGTAGCTCAGGGCTACAAGATGGTAAAAGTTAATACTCTTACCTGCAAGTTCAAGAAGAAGGGCAC
>JABUTC010000016.1:13849-16181 GCA_021442505.1 Mogibacterium sp.
TTGAGCACAACTATCCACACTGCTGGAGATGCGGAACACCTCTTGTATACTATGCTAACAAGTCATGGTACATCGAGATGAGCAAACTCAAGGATGAGCTCGTTGCAAACAATAACACAGTCAGCTGGTTCCCGGATTATGTAGGTGAGAAGAGATTTGGAAACTGGATAGCAGATGTTAAGGACTGGGCTATTTCAAGATCGAGATATTGGGGAACACCTATTCCAATCTGGAAGTGCGAATGCGGTCATCTTCACTGTGTAGGATCGAGAAAAGAACTTGTTGAGTTAGCTAACGAGAATATCGACGAGAGTATCGAACTTCACAGACCTTATGTTGACGATGTGACTATCACTTGTCCAGAGTGCGGAAAGGCTATGCACAGAGTAACTGAGGTTATGGACTGCTGGTTCGATTCAGGAGCAATGCCTTTTGCTCAGTGGCATTACCCGTTTGAAAACAAGGAAAGATTCGAGGAACTTTTCCCTGCAGACTTCATCTGTGAAGGTATCGATCAGACTAGAGGATGGTTCTACTCACTTATGGCCGTATCGACCATCGTAATGGGATGTGCTCCTTACAGAAATGTACTTGTAAACGATCTTATCCTCGACAAAGATGGCAAGAAGATGTCAAAGTCGAGAGGAAATACGGTATCACCGTTTGAACTTCTTGATAAGTATGGTGCAGACGCACTGAGATGGTATCTAGTATCCGTTTCGCCGGCATGGACTCCAACCAAGTTCGACGAGGAGGGCGTTAAGGATGTTGTCAGCAAGGTATTTGGTACACTGAAGAACACTTACAACTTCTTCACTCTGTATTCAAATCTTGATGACATTGATGCAGCATCACTAGAGGTTCCATATGAGAACAGACCGGAACTCGACAGATGGATTCTTTCGAAGTACAACCAGCTGATACTCGATACAACTGAGTATATGGATGTATACGATCACATGAAGACCGTAAGAGCTATTAACGAGTTCATTACCGAGGATCTGTCTAACTGGTATATCAGAAGAGCAAGAAGAAGATTCTATGCTGAGGGAATGACAGAGGATAAGAAGGCAGTATATGCCACAACTTACGAAGTTCTCGTAGGCGTTGCTGAAATGATGGCTCCTATCGCGCCATTCCTTACAGATGAAATCTATACAAAGCTTACAGGAAATGTAACAGTTCATACAGCTTACTATCCAAAGGCAAACACTGACCTCATCGATAAGAAGGTTGAGGAGAGAATGGATCTTGTTAAGACTCTTGTTAACCTTGGAAGAGGAACAAGAGAGCAGGAGAAGCTCAAGGTAAGACAGCCGCTCTCAAAGGTTATTGTTGATGGCAGTTATGAGGCTATTATCGGCAACCTTACCGATCTCATTGAAGAAGAACTTAACGTTAAGGAAGTGGTATTCGAGAAAGACCTTGATCAGTATATGAACTACTCGGTTAAGCCAAACTTCAGAGCCGCAGGCCCTGTACTTGGAAAGAATATCAAGGAGTTCGGAGCTGCAATGGCTAAGGCTGATGCAAAGGAAGTAATTTCCAAACTTGCTGAGGGCCCTATTGCAATGGAACTCGGTGGAGAGAATTACGAGATTACAGAAGAATTCCTCGATGTAAGAATCTCAGCAAAAGAAGGTTTCGTAGTAGGAATGGAGAACAATGTGTTCACAATCCTTGACACTACACTTACACCTGAGCTTATCGAGCAGGGTTATGTGAGAGAGATTATTTCAAAGGTTCAGCAGCTTAGAAAGCAGGCAGACTTTGAGATGATGGACAGCATCAACATCTATGTTGACGCTGATGAAGAAATCTCAGCAGCAATCGAGAACGCCAAGGATTTCATCATGGAAGAGACAATTGCAAAGGCGATTATTTCGAAGAGTGGAATCGAGGAGTTTGATGTAAACGGTCACAAGACCGGTATCGCAGTAGAAAGAATCTAGCAGAATTATATGGCAACAGTAAACGGAAAGCGCAACATCTTAAGTCTTAATATTGAGGAACTGAAACAGCTTGTCTCGGACCTGGGTGAAGCGTCTTTCCGTGCCAAACAGATTTTTTCCTGGATATCTAAAGGCGTTACGAGCTATGACGAAATGACGAATGTACCGGCAAAGCTCAGAGAAGAATTAGATAAATCTTTTTACCTGGGTTTGCCGAACATTATTAACCGGCAGGTATCCAAAGACGGCACGATAAAAGTTCTGTTTGAGATGGCCGATGGCGTCAGGGTTGAGTCTGTTCTGATGCGCTACAGTTACGGGAATTCAATATGCATTTCTTCACAGGCCGGATGCCGAATGGGTTGTACGTTTTGTGCAAC
>JABUTC010000016.1:16252-17371 GCA_021442505.1 Mogibacterium sp.
CTCATTGGCGAAAGGATCAATCACATCGTTGTTATGGGTATGGGAGAACCTTTTGACAATTATGACAATCTCGCCGGTTTCCTTAAACTGATTAACGATAAGGATGGATACAGTTTAAGCATGAGGGATATAACCGTGTCCACATGCGGCATAGTCCCGATGATTGAACGATTCGGTGATGAATTCAAACAGGTAAACCTGGCTATTTCGCTTCATGCACCAAACGATGAGATAAGATGTAAAACTATGCCTATAGCTAAGGCATATAAGTACGATGAGCTTATATCGGCCTGCAGAAAGTATACTGAGAAAACAGGCAGAAGAATCACTTTTGAGTATGCACTGATTAATGGTGTAAACGATACATTGGATTGTGCGGACCAGTTGTCAAAACATATGAAAGGCTGGCTTACTCACATTAACTTAATTCCTCTCAATGAGGTAAAAGACAATTCATATTCAGCTTCAAGTCAGAAAAACATAGAAGCCTTTAAGGCGAGACTTGAAGCTGCTAATGTAACAGTTACTGTAAGAAGAACTTTAGGAACTGATATTAATGCGGCATGCGGACAGCTGCGCAACAGTTCTCGGTAATTGTGGAGGTAAACTATGAAGATACTAGTAGACGGAATGGGTGGAGATTATTCTCCTGAAGAAATAGTCAAAGGTGCTGTAAAGGCTGCTTCAGAGATTAAGGAAACAGTTGGTATTCTTGGCCCTGAAGATACTATTAATGAGCTTCTTAAGAAAGAAGGCTGGAATGGAAATAATATCGAGGTGATTAACTGCACAGAAGTTATCACTAACGATGAGTCGCCGGCAATGGCTATTAGAAAGAAGAAGGACTCTACTATAGTTAAGGGTATGAACATGGTTAAGGAGGGCACAGCAGATGCGTTTGTGTCTGCCGGAAGCACCGGCGCGCTTCTTTCTGCCGGACTTCTAATACTTGGAAGAATAAAGGGCATCAGACGTCCTGCTATTGCAGCCTTTTTCCCAAAGATCGGCATGGATGATACTGTTCTGATTCTTGACTGCGGTGCAAATGTTGAGTCTAAGCCGGAGTATATTTTCCAGAACGGCATAATGGGAAGCATTTTTGTAAAGAGCGTAAAAGGC
>JABUTC010000016.1:17585-24965 GCA_021442505.1 Mogibacterium sp.
GAGAATCAAAGAGAAACTTACTGAAGGTATTTCTGCAAAAATTGGCGCATTGTTCTCATACGAGAAGCTTATGGAACTTAAGGCAGAATTCAATTACGACGATGAGGGTGGAGCACCAATTCTCGGACTTAAGGGTGCTGTCCTCAAAATGCATGGCAATTCCAAAGCACCGGCTGTTTACTATGCCATTAAGAAAGCAATCCCTTATGTTGAAAATGATGTAACCGGTCAGATTGCAGCTGCTGTTGCAAGCAATTCAGAACTATGCGAAGAATAGAAGAGTTTGAGAATTCAATAGAATACAGCTTTAAGGATAAAAATCTTCTTAAAAACGCACTAACCCACAGTTCATATGCATCTGAAAACGGTAAGAGTTATATAGCAAACAACGAAAGGCTTGAGTTTCTGGGAGATGCGTTCCTTGGAGCTGTGATTGCATCTAAGTTATTCAGTGTAATGAATAATGAAAAAGAAGGGGTTTTATCAAAGAAGAGGGCTGAAATAGTTTGTGAACAGACACTGGCTGATATAGCAAAATCAATTGACCTCGGAGATTATCTTTATCTTGGAAATGGTGAAGAAACCCAGGGCGGAAGGGATAAAAGTTCGATTTTATCTGATGCGCTGGAAGCTGTTATAGGAGCGATTTATCTTGACGGGGGCTTTGAAGAATGCAGAGACGTTGTTTTAAGACTCTTTTCAAGCAAAATCAGGCTTTCAATAAAAGGTGATTTAGTAACTACAAGGGACTTCAAATCTGAGCTTCAACAAAAGGTTCAGGAGAAATATCACGAAAACAGGATAGAGTACGTCCTTGTCGGAGAAGAGGGCCCTGCGCACAAGAAACTTTTTACAGTTGAACTCAGATTAAAAGGTAAAAGCCTAGGTCGCGGAGAAGGCAGCAGCAAGGGAAAAGCAGAGCAGGCGGCAGCAGAAGCTGTTCTTAAGAAAGGGGAAATATAAGTTTGTATTTCAAGAGAATAGAATTACAGGGATTTAAGTCATTTGCCGACCCTGTGACAATTGAACTTAATGACGGTGTTACCTGCATTATCGGACCTAACGGTAGCGGTAAGAGCAATATTTCCGATGCTCTGAGATGGGTGCTGGGAGAACAGAGTTCCAAGCAGCTTCGAGGAAGCAAGATGCAGGATGTTATTTTTGCAGGAACAAACACCAGAAAACCTAAGGGAATGGCTGAAGTTACTCTTGTAATTGATAACAGTACGGGTATGCTTCCTCTTGAATATACAGAGGTTGCGGTAACAAGACGCATGTACAGATCCGGAGAGAGCGAATATCTCATCAACGGTAATCAATGCAGATTAAGAGATATCAAAGAACTCTTTATGGATACAGGTATAGGCGTTGACGGCTACTCAATCATCGGACAGGGCAAAATAGCTGAAATTGTAAGCTCAAAGCCTGAAAGCAGGAGACAGATTTTCGAAGAAGCTGCCGGTATTGTAATGTACAAGAGCCGCAAAACTGATGCTGAGAATAAACTCAAGACCACATCAGACAATCTTGAGCGTATAAGAGATATCATTTTTGAGATAGAGGGCAGAATCGGTGGTCTTAAGGAGGATTCCGAGAAGGCAAGCGAGTTTATAGCGCTTAGAGACAGATATAAGACTTTAGGCATCAATATCATTCTTCATAATCTTGAAGGACTTGATAAAAGTGTCCGTGACAGCAAGAATGAGCTCGAGGAAACTCATCAGAGGATTAACACATTAACTGCAGAACTTAAAGAACTGGAAGAGCTCATAGATAAGAAGAATGCAGAAGAGTCAGAATTAAATGATAAGTATTCCAAAGCTCTTGAGGAAAGACTTGAAAAGATTGAAGAACTGAATGATATCAGCAGTTCAGGTCAGATTAACGAAGAAAAATTAAATGCTATAGAAAAGGAACTTGAAAGACTTAATGCTTCCATTACAGAGAAGGAAGCAAAGCTTGAAGCAGAAAGAAAATCTCTTGCAGAGCAGGAGGAAAAGAATAAAGAACTTAGCGATGAACTCAACAGGCTTAATCTTGAGCTTGAAGATGCTGTTGCAAATTATGCAACGGAGAACGCTGAGTACAACAGAATAAGTGCTGAAATAGAGTCAGGAAAAGATGAAATTGTAAGACTTACAGCACAAAACGGAAACAAAGAAGCGGATATTAGAATTCTTGAGAATTATATTGAAACACTCAGGGATAAGGCTGAACAAATCAGAGAAAGCAATTCTGACAAGGCAGCACTAGAGGCTGAGCTCAAAGGGGCTTTAGATGAGAAAACTGCTGAGTTTGAGAAATTAGAACAGAAACTCGTTTTAATTGAAGAGGATATTGATAAATACGACGATAAGATTATATCTGTAAATAACAGCATTCTTGATTGTACAAAACAGATTAATGAAAACACAAATAACAGAAATCGTGCTGAATCAAGAATGAATACCATCGAGGAGATGGAACATAATTACGAGGGATATAATAACGCTGTAAGATCAATTATGCAGAAATCTTTCGGCGGAATTATTGGTACTGTTTCAGATATTATTTCTGTCCCGGACAGGTATACACTTGCTGTTGAGACTGCACTTGGCAATTCTCTTCAGAACATTGTATGTAAAGATGATGCGTCTGCAAAGTCTGCCGTTGAATGGCTTAAATCTGCTAAAGCCGGCAGAGCAACCTTCCTGCCTATGTCTTCAATTAAGGCAGAAGCAATTCCTGTAGACAGAAGAATTAAAGACAATAAAGGTTACATTGGAATTGCATCCGAGCTTGTTGACTATGATGACAAGTATAAAAATGTTATAGAATATCTTCTTTGCCGTGTAATTATTGCTGACAGTATGGATAATGCCGTTGCAATTTCAAAAGGCAACATAAACGGATTTAAGGTTGTATCACTTGATGGCGAAGTAATTAATTCTTTTGGTGCAATTACAGGTGGTAAATATGCCAATAAAACGGCTAATTTCCTCGACAGAAAGAAGGAAATCAGTGAACTTAAGGATAAGATTACTGTTCTTGAAAAGCTGATTTCAGATAAGGTTGACGAAAGAAATAATCTTCAGGAGGAACTCTTAACCGCAAAACAGAAACAGCAGGAGCTTAATACTGAACATAAAGACAAAGAAATTGAGTATAACGTTGTAAAAGCAGAGAAGGAGATTGCTTCTGAGCAGTATCTAGAAGTTGTAAATTCTGCAGGAACCGCTCTTGCAGAAATTGAAACGATTAATTCAGATATAAAAGAAACAGAGGAAAGAATCAATTCTCAGAAAGATGAGATAAAAGAAGCATCGGAGAAAATCGACAAGCTTCAGGTTGAAATAGAGGAATTGCTTGACAGACAGCAGGAACTCAAGGATGCGGGAGAGGAAAACAACGAGGCAATTACAGATCTCCGTATGTCTGTTTCTCAAATAGAAACCAAGATTGCATCACAGGCCGATCTTACAGCAATTATTAACGATAACATTTATGAGATAGAAGATTCGTTGCAGTTTGAAATTGATTCCAGAGCTGAGAATGAGGAAAACAGAAACCACCTTACAAGCAGTGGCGTTGAGTCTGAAGAAACTCTGGCAACACTTAGGAAAGAGAAGGAAGAACTCGATAAGTATATTGAAGATTTGCAATCATCTATCGATACCAATAAGATTGAAAACGATACTGCAAATCGCAGTATGAAGAGCAAAAACAATGACCTTAACAAGGCCAGGGATGACTATTATCGCATCGATGTCAAGACTGCAAGAAATGAGGCTATGCTTGATGCCCAGAAGGAAAAGCTCTGGGATGAATTCGAGGTATCATATGCCGAAGCCCTGGATATGAGGGACCCTGATTTTGCAATTACTGCAGGTAATAGAGAATCAAAGGAGATTAAGCTCAGAATAGCTGAACTTGGCGATGTTAATATCGGCGCAATCGAAGAATACAAAGCGGTAAGCAGCAAGTATGAATTCCTTACTGAAAATGAAGCTGATACAAGAAAGGCCAAAGAGGAACTTGAGGATATTATCGCAAATATGGATAAAACCATTAAAGTTCAGTTCAAGAAGACCTTTGATGAGGTTGTAGTAAACTTTGAGCAGAGTTTCAAGGAACTTTTTGGCGGTGGATATGCTGAGCTTACACTCGAAGATGAGAGCAATCCTCTTGAATCAGGAATCGAAATCACAGCTCAACCGCCAGGAAAGAAACTGAAGAATATTAATCTGCTTTCAGGTGGAGAGAAAACACTTACAGCAATAGCACTTATGTTTGCCGTTCTTAAGGCAAAACCAACACCTTTCTGTATTCTGGATGAGGTTGAAGCTGCTCTTGATGAGGTAAACATTGAGAGATTCTCAGATTATCTTAAAAATTTCAAAGATATTCAGTTTGCTCTCATTACTCACCAGAAGGCAACCATGGAGCACGCAGATATTTTATATGGTGTAACAATGCCTGAACAGGGCGTTTCAAGAATGCTGTCGCTTAAGCTGGGCGATGAATTCGATATTCAGGGAATAGAATAAATTGAGGAGTAAAAGAGGCTGTTATGGGTCTGTTTGAAAACAAATCAACATTTAGAAAATTTATTGACGGAATTACTAACGTAATTGCCGACAACCCAACAATAGGAGACGAGTTTTATGATGAACTCGAGGAATCTCTTGTTGTGGCTGATATCGGCATTGATACTGCAGAGAAGATAATGGAAGAGCTTCGAGATGTTGTCAACAGAAAATACATCACAAAGCCGGAGAGAATTATCGAGGAGTTGAGAGTAATAATTGAGAAACTCGTAGATAAGGGGGACAGGAACAGTCTTTGCAGTGAATATCCTCTTGTAATTCTTATGATAGGAATTAACGGAGGAGGAAAGACTACAAGTATCGGCAAACTGGCACATATGCTTAAGAGCGAGGGAAAAAGTGTTATGCTCGCTGCAGCCGACACCTTCAGAGCAGCAGCTGCTGAGCAGCTCTCAATGTGGGGTGAAAGAGTAGGAGTCAGAGTTATAAGACATGAAGAGGGAACGGATCCTTCAGCTGTTATTTATGATGCTCTTCAGGCTGCAAAAGCCGCCGGCACTGATGTTCTTATCATTGACACAGCCGGAAGATTACAGAATAAGGGCAACCTTATGAAGGAACTTGAAAAGATGAGCCGTGTAATCAGCAAAGAGTTTCCGGAAGCTAACAGAGAAAATATTTTAGTTCTTGATTCAACTACCGGAAAGAATGCAATCAGTCAGGCAAAAGAGTTCTCTGAGATTACTGATATTACCGGTATAGTACTTACTAAACTTGACGGAACCGCAAGAGGCGGCATTTCGATAACTATAGCCGATGAATTCGACTTACCTATTAAGTTTATCGGCATGGGCGAAGGAATGAACGACCTGCTTAAGTTTGATGCCTCAGAATTTGCAAGGGGGATTTTTGATGAGTAAACCAATTGTTGCTGTTGTAGGTAGACCGAACGTTGGTAAATCTACTTTTTTCAACAGAATAATAGGCGAAAGAAGAGCAATTGTAGAGGATGTTCCCGGTGTAACAAGGGACAGGATTTATGCTGAGACTGAATGGAACGGCAAAGAATTTGCCATTATTGATACGGGAGGAATTGAAGCTAAAAGCGACGATACTATCCTGAGCCAGATGAGAGACCAGGCTATTGTTGCTATGGATATGGCGGATGTAATTCTTTTTATGGTGGATGGTAAAGAAGGTCTTACTACTGCTGACAGAGAGGTCGCAACCATCTTAAGAAGAACGGGTAAGGATGTAATTCTTGTAGTTAACAAGATTGATTCTCCGGGAAAGGCTTACGAGAGTGTTTATGACTTCTATGAACTTGGATTTGGTGAGCCCATTGCAATAAGTTCGGTTAATATGCTGAATCTTGGAGATTTGCTGGATTCAATTATTGAGAGTTTTCCGGACGATGCGTATGACAATGAAGATGATTCGACAAAAATTGCAATTATTGGCAAGCCAAATGTCGGCAAGTCTTCTATGGTAAATGCCCTGACAAAAGAAAACCGTGTAATTGTTTCGCCTATAGCCGGAACTACACGCGATTCAATTGATACTCCTTTTACCTACAACGAGAAGAATTATACATTGATTGACACAGCCGGTCTCAGAAGACGCAGCAAGGTCAACGACAACATCGAAAAGTACAGTGTAATCAGAGCAGTTGCTGCAGTTGAGCGCTGTGATGTTTGCGTATTAATGATAGACGCAGTAGAAGGACTTACTGAGCAGGATAAGAAAATTGCAGGTATTGCACATGAAGCCGGCAAGGGTCTGTTAATAGTTGTTAACAAGTGGGATCTAATCGAAAAAGAAACTAATACAATGAGGGACTTTGAGAAAAGAATTAAAGCCGATCTGCTGTTTGCAAGCTATGCCCCTATGGTGTTCACTTCAGTGGTAAACAAACAGAGAATATATGATGTCATTGAAAAATGCGAGTCTATTCAGAATATGCGTTCTCTGCGAATCACTACAGGAAGGCTGAACAGCATAATTGAAGACGCTGTGATGATGAGACAGCCTCCGCAGGATAAGGGCAAAAGACTTAAAGTGTATTACGCAACGCAGGTAGGAGTACAGCCGCCATTGTTTTCTTTTAGCATAAACGATAAGGAATTAATGCACTTCTCGTATGCAAGATATCTTGAGAATAAAATCAGAGATGCTTACGGGTTTGAGGGAACTTCAATTAAGTTCATTTACAAAGAAAAGAGAGGGGAATAGATATGACTTTTGATATTAAACTCGTATTAATCGGTGTATTGGCATACCTGATAGGATGCATTTCCCCATCAATCATGATAGGAAAACTCGCTGGAGTTGATATCAAAAAGGTTGGCAGTGGAAATGCAGGAACAACCAATACACTTAGGGTTCTCGGGGCTAAGTCTGCTGTTATCGTTTTGATTGTTGATCTCCTTAAAGGATATGTATTTAAATGATAATAGATTTATATTGAAAGGAGAGAGTAATATGGATAATTCAATGTTTTGTTATCAATGTGAACAAACAGCAGGGGGAAAAGGGTGTACTAAAATGGGTGTATGTGGTAAGACACCGGAAATAGCTAACCTTCAAGATTTACTAGTTTATCAATGTAAAGGAATAAGCGCTTATGCAGTGGATCTAATTGAGAAGGGCGAAATTATAGATAAGAGTATTGTTAGTTTTGTTGAAAATTCATTATTTACTACATTAACTAATGTGAATTTTGATGCAGAAGTACACGTTGAGATGCTTAAGGAATCTCAAAAGATAAAAAATATTTTAAAAACAAATAATGATATTATCTTTACAAGTGGTTCTTCAGAAGCAAATAATTATGCTATAAAAGGGATATGCATAG
>JABUTC010000017.1:0-5541 GCA_021442505.1 Mogibacterium sp.
GAAATCGCGGAAATCAGAGATTTTCTCTCTTCAATCTTTGCGAGTTCCTCTTCACAGCCTTCAGCAAGGCGGGTGTCGTAAAACTCCTGAATGAGGACGTCGTTGCCGAGCACGTAGATTCTGTCGTACGAGTAGAGCGGAGCGTCCTTTTCGAAAGGAGTCAAGATAACCGTATCCATTTTCATGACACCAAACATTGCCTTGCCTGCCATAGTTGTGAAGTTGCCTACGCCGTCAACCTTGAACTGGCGGATGGTGAATTTTGCAGGACCGACTTTCTGATTGCCAGTCTCGCCGAGAGCAATCTCTGTTACAGGGAACTCCTGCTGCAGTGTCTCTATCAGTTTATTTATCATCCTTCTTCTCCTTTTTCTTCTTGTCCTTAGCAGGATCGTAGAGATGATAGAGAGGAATGAACGGGATGAGGATAGGAGTCGACTCTGAATACTTGATGTACTCCTCCTTATCTCCGTAACGTGAGATGTGTCCCTGCTCAAGACGCTTTGCGCCGTCTACCATGATGTATACGATGCATACGTAACCGAGAAGTGCTGCAACCCACTGAAGAATTCCTCTGTAAGCTGTGATACCTGAAACTGTAACTCCTGTCCAGAAGAGAATCTCTCCGAGGTAGTTAGGGCAGCGTACGAGTTTGAAAAGACCCTTCATAGCAACCATATCCGGACGCTCAGCCTTCTGAGCACTCTTCTGCTTATCTGACATTGCCTCAACAACTGCGCCGATAATCATGATGATGATACCGATGTACAGGCAGGCATCAGCGCCGATTCCGTTAGTCATACGGAAGTGGAGACCTGCAGTCTGGCAAACGTAGAGCACGCCTACGAGGAGCCATACGATGATTTTTACAAACATAGGAGGCTCGCTGCCGACCTTGGTGTCGAGAACCTTCTTGTAAGCCTTGTTGCCAAGCTCTCTCTTAAGAAGGAATGTTCCGAGACGAATACCGTATGCCGCACAAACGATAAAACCGATTATGAGAGCAGGGTAGATGCTTTTTGTAGCAAGTCCGTAGATGATTGATACTACTGCAATTCCTGCTACAGCATATCCGTATCCGATGGACAGGAACCAGACGAAACGCTTAAAGCCCATGCATGAGCAGACCAGTGCTGCTATGAAAATAATTCCCAGAAATGCCCAGTTCATTATTTTGCCTCCTCCTTAGCCTTAAGTTCAGCCTCGATGATAGGAGCGTAGCTCTTCTCAGCGATGTACTCCTTGAAGCTCTTGCCCGGAACCTCTGTGTCGCCGTAGCAGTCGTTCATAAGAGTGAATTTCGAGAACTTGATAACGTCGCTCTTTCCCTGCTTCTTAATCTTAGGAAGCATGGAGAGGATGTCCATCATGAATCCGGGAACAACCTTTACAGGACCGTCTGTAACGCCGTCTGCAGCGTAGAACATTTTAGCAATCTCTCTGTATGTGTATGTCTCTGTTCCGCCTACGTTATATGTCTTGTTGTCATCGCACATTGTCTCAAGGATGAACTTAGCGAAGTCAGCAGTTGCGATTACGTTTGCAACAGGGTCCTTTTTAACCTTAAGAAGCTGTACTGACTTATCCTTAATCATTGGCCAGAATACGTGAGCGATGTCATAGAAGTATCCTGTCGGACGATAGATAACATAGTTGATTCCCGACTTCTTGATCTCCTGCTCCATGAGGAACTTTGAGTGAACCATAGGGATTCCGTCACCCTTGTGAGCGTTGATAACCGAGATGTAAGCGAAGTGTGGAACGCCTGCAGCCTGAGCTTCTCTGAGCAGGTTAAGGTTTCCGTTATAGTCGATGTCATAGTTATTGAACTTTGTTGAAGCGCCTGTAAGACCGACTGTTGTAAGAACAACGTCTGCTCCGTCGCAAAGACCCTTGAGTGTCTCAGGGTTTGTTACGTCAATCTGTACTGCTGTGAAACGACTCTGATCAACATCCTCAGGGATGCGCATTACAGCGTCAGCTGCAACGATTTCATGCTCTGATGCACAAAGTGCGCGAAGAATGTCACTTCCCAGCTTACCAAAAGCTCCTGCCAATACTACTTTCATTAGATATACCTCCTGAATTTTTTATTTGTGGATATCGAATCCACTTTTCTTTACCGACAATGTTCCCAACAGGAAGAATCCCATCGAGAAGATATTTACGACCTGAGCCAGCCAGTTCATTGAACTCGAGTCGTCGAATTTTGCTCCGAGATATCCCATCCCAAGCATACAGATGAAGGCAAGGACGAAAAGCAATGCTGCTTTCTTGTTGCCTTTTTTAACTCCTACGATAGCCAGCACTATCTGTGAGCCGCCAAGTCCTATAACCTGCATGATTATGAACGGAAGCGAGCTTACAAACACAACCGGTACCGCCGAAAAAGCGACCACATCTTTTTTCTTTCCCTTGTACCAGATTCCTGCCAGTCCCATAAAGAAGAGCACGAAGCCCGGTCCCTGCATAGGGAAGAATGAATGATTAAGAAGTACATAGTCGCATAAGTTCAGACCGTAGAGCAGCTTCCAGAGAGCCTTAAAGAATCCTCCCACGAAGACCATAATCGGACCTGCGGCCAGAAGGGAGTAAGCACCCTTTACAAGGTAAGGGTAAAGCTCTCTCTGCAGGATAACTGCTGAGATGAAAAACAGCACGACCGGGATAAAGTCGACAAGCGCCATTCCAATAGTTATACCCATCAGAGTACCTCCTTTAAAAATATAGTTTTGTTAATTCTCGTTGTCGTTTGTCAGTTTGAACTTGTCGAGTACGTAGAATACAAGGCCGAGCAGCATTGCAACTACAGCTGCGAGGCTCATTCCTGTGAGCTGAGTCGATCCGATCTGGATGAACGCTCCGGAGAGTCCTGTTACAAATACAACTGATGTCAGAGCGAGATTACGTGGCTTTGAATAATCTATCTTCGCATCAACCATGAGTCTGATTCCGGACGCACCGATCATGCCGTAGAGCAGGAAGCTTACGCCACCCATAACCGGAGCAGGTATCGACTGGATAAGTCCGGATGCTTTTCCGATGAACGAAAGTGCGATTGAGAAAGCTGCCGCACCGCCGATAACCCATACGCTGTAGACCTTTGTAACGGCCATAACACCGATGTTTTCACCGTAAGTTGTGGTAGGCACCGAACCGCAGCATCCCGAGAGGAATGTCGAAACACCGTCTGCGAAAAGCGATCTGTGAAGGCCCGGGTCTTCGAGCAGGTTTCTCTCGACGATTTCTGATGTTACTACCTGGTGGCCGATGTGCTCGGATACGACTACGAGCGATGCCGGGATGATGATCATGATTGACTCAAAGCTGAACTTTGGTGTCATGAAGTTTGGCATTGCAAGCCATGATGACGACTGCAGTGTTGAGAAGTCAACGATTCCCATTACGAGTGCAAGCACATATCCTACGATGATTGAAATCAGGATTGCGATTGCAGCTGCGAAACCTCTGAAGAGCACCTGTCCGAAGATTGCGAAAAGCAGTGTTACGAGGAACACGATTACGAACTTCGGATTGATTGAAGTGTAGGTGTCTGTGAGGATGATGCCGCCGTTCTGAGCTGCGGATGATGCGAGCTCAAGTCCGATGAGTGCAACTACCGGGCCCATTGCAGCCGGCGGGAGTACGATGTCAATCCATTTTGTCCCGACGAACTTGATGATGACTGCGACGAGCATGAAGATGCAGCCGGTGATTACGAAGCCTCCAAGNGTTATTACAAAGCCTCCAAGCGCGTACTGGTAGCCGAGCTGCGGGTCGTTAATTACGAGAAGCGCCGGCGAAATGAACGCGAAGCTGGAGCCGAGGTAGGCAGGTGATTTTCCCTTTGTGATGAAGATGAAAAGCAGTGTGCCGACACCGTTCATGAGGAGTGCGATGGCCGGATTGATGCCGAGAATGTATGGCACCAGCACTGACGCACTGAACATAGCAAAAGTGTGCTGAATAGAGAGAGGGATACCCTGGGTAAGAGGAACCTTCTCTTCAACACCGATGATTTTTCTTTTCTGACTCATAGTGATTTCCTTTCCTAAGTTTTGTCAATTTCTTAACAATTATTATACGATTATTGGCTTCAAAAATCATCAGCCAATCACGAACATACGCAAGCTTTTCGCGAAAAAAACACGCCCTTTTATGAACGTTGTTGAAGGGCGCTGCCCGCAGGTTGAGAGGGCGCTGCCCGTTGAGCAGTGAAAAATTCTTGCTATCACGCTTAAGTGATAGCGTAGACTCATTTTCACGGAAAGGGAACCGTATGAAAAAGATCAAAGAAGTTAGCGAACTTGCAGGCATAAGCCGCAGAGCGTTGCAGTATTACAGCGATATCGGGCTTATGAAGAATGCGAGAAACGAGTTCGAATACAGGGTTTATGACGAAGAAGATATTGAACGCTTATGGCGCATACTTGTATGTCGAAATCTTGGAATTAAACTCACTGATATTCATGATGCAGGATCGCTAGACGGCAATGAACTAAAGGCATTGCTTGAAAGGCAGAAAATTATCGTCGAAAGCAAGAAACAGGAACTTGAGAAGTTGCTTCGCATTATAAAAGCTATTGAGGAAAGAGGAATGCCGCAAGCGGATGTCGACAGTGAATTGAATTTTATTGAGCATATTGAAAAGTGGGAGAGCGAAGTAGGAGGAAGAGCATGAAGAAGAGCATGAAAGGAAACAAACTTTTAGCATTCATAATAATAGTAGTTTTAGCACTTTCTATGTGTGGATGCAGTGGGGGCAGTGGTAGCACAAGCGAGAACGTGACAATCAAGACATCCCCAGACAAGTATACCCATTATGTTAAAAATTATGTCGGAAAGAACCTTGCAACCATAGGATACACGTCATGGGGAGGGGAAAGATTTGACAAATATGGAGAAGGACTCTTGAGAATAATCCCAGTTACAAAGTCCGGTGAATATATTGATATAGAAGATGAAGAGGCTTTGCAGGAATACGTTGTAACAGACCAAAGTTATGCTCCAAATACTGAAATCAAGCTGACTTTTGATAAAGACAGCGATGGCGAGGAATATGACAACATAACTGCTTGGGAGAATATCGACGAAATAGTTCTTTGTGTAAAGAAACAGGGTTCAGTTGGAGGAAGTATGAAACTGACTGAAATCACGCCAGCTAAGGATATATCACACAGATATATAAAGGACTACAAAGGACAGAATCTTGCAAATGTCGGATACGTTTCTCTTGGAGGCGAATACAGAGGAAAGTATGGCAGTTCAGTATGCTACGATGCTTCAGTAAAGTTTATCATCGTGACAGAAGATGGAAGCTACGTAGATATTGAAGATAAAGGTGCACTGAAGCAATACGTGGTGACAGGACAAAATATTGAACCAAACTCAGAGCTTGTCTTAGAAATTGACGAAGAATACGATTGGGTAGACGGGCAGAACGTTGAAGAAATAGAATTATATGTTAAAAAGTTAAAATAGCATCGCCAAACAAAAATTTTAAACTTGTAAAATCGGGGTTATTTAGGTAAAGAATAAGAA
>JABUTC010000017.1:7635-9484 GCA_021442505.1 Mogibacterium sp.
AGTCAACTCCGCGGATGCCGAGACGCTTGATGAAGTTGCGCTTCTGAATTATTCTTTTTGCTCTGTGTTTGTTTTCAGGCATACTGTTTTCCTTATTATTATATTCAGGAACTTTTCAATATTACTTAATCAGGAGTTCTGCAATCTGAACTGCGTTTGTTGCAGCGCCCTTGCGAACCTGGTCGCCGCAGCACCAGAGGTTGATGCCGTTCTCGTGAACAAGGTCTCTTCTGATTCTTCCTACATATACTATATCCTGATTGCTTGTAACGATTGGCATTGGATATTCCTTCTTGTCGCCGTCGTCGAAAAGCTTTGCTCCCGGTGCCTCAGCGATTGCCTTTCTAACATCGTCGAGGTCGAGGTAGTCCTCAGTTACGACAACTGCAGAGATTGCATGTGAGCGCTCAACAGGAACTCTTACGCATGTGCAGCTTACCTTGAGATCAGGAAGGTGCATAATCTTGCGGCCTTCGTTCTGGAGCTTCATCTCCTCGCTTGAATAACCGTTTTCGCCGAAACCACCAATCTGTGGAATCAGGTTGAATGCAATCTGGTGCTGGAAAACCTTTGGGTCATCAATAGGCTCGCCGGCGAGCAAGCTCGCCGTCTGCGCGAACATCTCCTTCGGGCCGTTCGCGCCGGCACCGCTCGTTGCCTGATATGTGGACGCGGTGAGCGAGCCGATCTTCGATAGCCTGTTTATCCCATTTATAGCTACCAGTGTGATTATAGTAGAACAGTTCGGATTAGCTATGATTCCATTATGTTTGAGAGCATCCTCCGGATTAATCTCGGGAACGACCAGCGGTACGTTTTCGTCGAGTCTGAACGCACTCGAATTATCGACGAAAACGGCACCGGCAGCCTTGATGGCCGGTGCGAACTTAACAGCGGTGTCGTTCTCGGCTGCGCCGAGAACGATATCCAATCCATCAAACGAATTGTCTGTTGTCTCGTGAACTGTGATATCACCGAACGGAGTAGGCACAATCTTGCCTTCGCTTCGCGCACTTGCGAGAAGTCTGAGCTCCTCGATAGGGAAGTTTCTCTCTCCCAGAATCTTAATCATTTCCTGGCCGACAGCACCTGTCGCGCCAATTATTCCAACTTTATATTTTTTCATACTTTTCTCCTATTTCGCGAAGCTCTCATACAGCACCTGTATGCCTCGCTCGAAATCCTCCGTGTAAACTCCGACCATGATACAGATCTCGTCGGAGCCCTGCTCGATTGTTCTGATGTTGATCTTGTTCTCACCGAGGGTCTTGAAAATCTTGCCCGAAATACCTGTGCGGTAAGCCATCTGGCGACCGACAATAGCAATCAGGCTGATTCCGTCAGTCAGGGACACCTCGTCAGCTGCGAGCTGATCTTTAACATCAGCGACAAAATCGTACTGCTTGCCGGCAAGAGCCTCATCCGGAACCACCAGCGAGAAGCAGTCAACGCCGTTCGAAACAGTCTCAATCGGCAGCTTGTAGGTCTCGCAGATTCCGAGGACTTTTCTCAGCATAACAGTCTTGCTGACCATGTTCGACTTGTGAACAGTAACAATCGTAAAATTCTTTTTGCCGGTGATGCCCGTAATGAAACGAGCGTCTTCCTCGGCACTGTAGGTGTCGAATTTTTCGCGGATCAGCGTGCCCGGATCCTCAGGAGCGTTGGTATTTCTGATGTTTACAGGAATGTCCTTCAGACGGACAGGGAAGATTGTGTCCTCGTGAAGAACCGAAGCTCCCATATACGAAAGCTCACGAAGCTCCGCGTAAGTAACCTTTGCGATGCTCTTCGGATCCTTAACGATGCGAGGGTCAACCATGAGAATTCCGGAAACATCGGTCCAGTT
>JABUTC010000017.1:9774-12183 GCA_021442505.1 Mogibacterium sp.
GTCGACTTCTTGACGTCTGCAAAAATCTCCTCGAACTCCGCGTCGAGGTCTATACCAAGGCCGCACTCATCGGCAATCGCCTGGTATCTTTCCTTTATCATGTCGACAACATTGTCGAAAGGAACGTCGTATTTAAGATGTGCATGACAGAGATAGAGAAGGTCGGTCACCTTGGTGTCCTTGCCGAAGCGTCTGCCCGGCGCGGATACAACGACCATTTTTCTCTCTGAATCTGCTTCTATTATTGCCTTCACCTTGGCGAACTGCGAACCATCGCTGAGGGAAGAACCACCGAATTTACAAACTTTCAGCATTGTTTTTTCCTTTATATATAGTCTTTATTTCTCTATTCGTGAATATGAGCGAAGAAGAAAGGTCTCTCGACCTGCTTCATGTGTTTAGCAAGCTCATGCATTTCCACAACCGGAATCGGCTTTGAAATGCAGTAGTATGTTCCGTCAACAACCGCAAACTTGTCAGTTATTTCAGTAATCATGCGTGACGGATGATCGTGTCTGAAATAGTAGGTGTGAAGCTGGCTCTCGTTAGCAATGAACGAAGTCTCAGCAGCAGGGAAGTAGTCGTGGAAAGGAGCGTTCATCTCAACGCCGTCCTTGATGTCGATTACGTCCTGAATTACCGACTGACCGGTTGGAGCACTGCCGGCACCCTGTCCGAAGAAGGAAAGTGTTCCGACATTTTCACCGACGAGGGTGATGAGGTTGTTGTTAGCCTTTACGTTTGCCTCGAGATGCTGAGGACCGAAGATTGCAGGCTCAACATAAGCACTGAGCTTGCCGTCCATAACCTTCGAATACATCATAAGCTTGCATGTGTATCCGTTTGAGTTAAAGAACTGAATGTCTTCTGCGGAAATAGAACTGATACCGCATGCAGGAATCTGGTCCTCTGTAACGTTAGCGTCAAAAGCGAGGTTCGTAGAAATTACGCACTTTCTCAGTGTATCTGTTCCCTCGATATCGGAAGTAGGATCCTTTTCAGCATATCCGAGCTTCTGAGCCTCAGCGAGAGCATCCTCGAAATTAGCTCCGCTCTTGTGCATGCTGTCGAGAATGTAGTTGCATGTTCCGTTAACGATTCCTCTTACCTCTGTGAGCACGTCACAGCGCTTAGCTCTTCTCAAATTAAAAAGCCACGGAATGCCGCCACCTGCAGCTGGTGTGAAGCGAAGTTTTGCATTACCCTCTGCAGCTGCCTCATTAAGCTCCTGGTAGCAGGCACTTACGAGGTTCTTGTTTGATGTTACGACATGTTTTCCGGCTTTAAGGCACTTTGTAACATATTCTCTTGGAACATCAACTCCGCCCATAGTCTCAACAACGAGCTCGATCTCTTCGTCGCTGATGATGTCATTGATGTCCGATGTAAATTTGTCTGCGATATCTTCATATCCTGGGCGTACTCTAAGGTCGAGTATTTTCTTGATTTCGATTCCGTCGGCCAGCTTTGCCGCTTCATAAGCGCCGCTTCCAACGATTCCAAAGCCCATAATTGCGATTTTCATTTCTGTCTTTATCCTCCCATATAGATGTCCACGAAATAAAAACACTTGTCTTTATTTTGTAAATAATGTATCATACAGACACAATATTTGCAATAAAAAAAGGGGTAAACTGGTGTTCAAATGATAAATTACATTAGTACAAGAGACGATTCGACAAAAATCACCTCCGCAGAGGCTGTGCTCAACGGTTTGGCAGCAGACGGAGGTCTTTATGTGCCTGAGGATATCGAGGCAATAAAGCTCGACTACAAAGAGGTAATCGCAAAGGATTATCGCGGTATGGCGAAAATGGTTTTCAACAAGTTCTTCCCGGATTACGGCGAGAGCGAGATTGGCGCCATCGTCGAGAGAAGCTACGAAAACAAGTTCACAGCCGACGAGATTACACCGCTTGCAAAGGTGGGCGACGGCTATGTGCTCGAGCTCTATCACGGACCGACATGTGCATTCAAGGACATTGCTCTGTCAGCACTTCCTAACCTTATGACGATTGCCCGTAAAATGACAGGCTTCAAGGACGAGATCCTGATTCTCACAGCTACAAGCGGAGACACAGGCTCGGCTGCACTCCACGGCTTTTCGGATGTACCGGGCACAAGCATCATCGTATTTTATCCGGACGGAGGAGTGTCCGAGACACAGAAGCTCCAGATGGTTACACAGGCCGGAAAGAACACCTGCGCAGTAGCGGTACGAGGCAATTTCGACGACGCCCAGACAGGCGTTAAGAAGATTTTTGCCGAGATTCCAAAGCCGGCACCAACCGTGTCGCTTTCAAGCGCAAACTCCATTAACATAGGAAGACTTGTTCCACAGGTCGTTTATTATTTCGCCGCATACAAGTCGCTCGTTGAGTCGGGCGAGATCGAGGTGGGCGACAAGGT
>JABUTC010000017.1:12884-14345 GCA_021442505.1 Mogibacterium sp.
TAAGAGAGAAGGCAAAGAAGCTGGTTAAGGTTAACCCTGTGTTCTAGGAATTCTTAGGAGAAAATTATGAGTGGAAAATACCTGGTAGTGGACAAATCCATACTGCCTCCTTACTGCGAAAAGGTTGCCGAGGCAAAGCGTCTTGTCGATGACGGGACTTGCCGGGATGTGTCAGAGGCCGTGAGACGGGTTGGCATCTCGAGAAGTACCTACTACAAGTACCGCAATTTCGTAAAAGAGATGAGTGCAGTTACATATAACAGGCATGCGATGATTTCCATGATGATGCAGCACGAGGTCGGACTCCTGCAGGCGATGCTCAAGGTTATCTCGAACTACGGATACAGCGTCTGGACGATTAACCAGAATCCGCCGGTCGAGAGTAAGGCAAATGT
Organism: Mogibacterium sp.; assembly: GCA_021442505.1. Classification (GTDB taxonomy): domain Bacteria; phylum Bacillota; class Clostridia; order Peptostreptococcales; family Anaerovoracaceae; genus Crickella. The sequence goes on from JABUTC010000017.1 coordinate 13,280, forward strand.
TGTTGTTACGCTCGATCTGGGTGACGAATCTGACGATTTGGACGAAATGATTTCCGAATTGGAAAGTTTAAGGGGCATTTCGAGGGTTCAACTTCTGGGCATTGACTGATATAATATAGAAAATATCTATATCAAAGGGGACAAAAATGGACTTCAAACAAATAGAGGCCTTTGTAAATGTCGTAAAGTACAGAAGCTTCAGCAAGGCTGCGGACGCTATGTTTTTCACACAGCCGACCATCAGCACGCATGTAAGCAATCTGGAACTTGAGCTTGGGACCAAGCTTCTCGATCGTAAGGGGAGAACGATTGAGCTTACTCCTCAGGGAAACGTTTTCTATAAGTTCGCCATCGAAATGGTGAATGCGAGGGAGCGTGCAATCGATGCGATTGAGGGAGCTGCACACGAGCTCGGCGGCACACTTGAGATTCAGACATCATCGGTTCCGGGAGCAACCTTCGTGCCGGAGGTACTTGCAGACTTCGGAAAGGAATACCCGGACGTTCAGTATTATGTTTCGCTTTCTGATACGCAGGAGGTTATTTAGAACCTGAGCGACAGAAGGGGCGAGATAGGTTTTATCGGAAGCAAGCCGCAGACGAGAAGTTTCGAGAGTCTTAAAGTTTTCTCGGACAGCGCAGTGCTCCTGTCAAACAAGTCGCTCGGACTCGGCGAAAAGGTGAGCATCACGGATGTTGCGACCCTTCCACTGATCTGGAGAGAGAGCGGCTCGGCTACAAGAAAAGCCTTCGAGGAGGCCGTTGCTGAAAACGGCATCGACAGAGCTTCAATCAGAGTAGTGGGACTTTTCGACGACCTCGTTTCAATCTTCAGAGGCGTTGAGTCGGGTCTTGGCGTTTCGGTGGTTTCGAGACGTGTTGCAGAGGCGTTCGCTTCGGAGAACATTATGATTTCCGACATTTCGGAGTTCAGCGAAAACCGCGATTTCTATATGATCAATCTCAAGAATGTTTCGCTGTCACCGCTGGCAGAGACCTTCAGAAATTTTGTTAAGGTCTGGGTTAAGAATTAGAGAATTTAAGAAGTAAGAATTAAGAATGAAGA
>JABUTC010000017.1:15126-22496 GCA_021442505.1 Mogibacterium sp.
GAATAACACTGCAGAGGATGTGCAGAATGCATATAAGAGGTACTACGCTGACGAGAAATTCGTGCGTGTGCTTCCGATGGGTATGCTCCCAGAAACCCGCTGGGTCGAGGGCAGCAATTTCGTGGACATCGGTTTTGTCATCGATGAGCGCACCGGCAGAATCATCATGGTCGGCGCAATCGACAACCTGGTAAAAGGCGCTGCCGGCCAGGCCGTACAGAACATGAACCTGATGTTCGGCTTCGCCGAGGACGAGGGCCTGGACTTCGCCCCGGTATTTCCATAAGGAGTTAATACTTGAACAACAACGAATTCGATAAAGAAATTTTAATACGCGAGATGAGCATGTCAGACTTCGACGAGGTGCACACCCTCTGGGAATCAATCAAAAATTTCGCAATGCGAAGTGTAGATGATTCGCGCGAGGGAGTCGAGCGCTTCCTTGCCCGCAACCCGCACACCAGCGTGGTCGCAAGCGTCGACGGCAAAATAGTCGGCACGATTCTTTGCGGGCACGACGGCCGAACAGGGTGTTTTTACCATGTCTGCGTGCACAACGACTATCGCCGGCACGGCATCGGCAAAATGATGGTCGTTCACTGCATGGAAAAGCTCCGCGAGGAGAAAGTCAGCAAGATTTCGCTCAACGCCTTCAAGAACAACGACGGCGGCAACGCCTTCTGGCAGCAGGTGGGCTGGAAAAAGCGCGAAGACTTCAACACCTACGAGTTCGTGCTGAACGAAGAGAATATAATTGCGTTTAATAAGTAGAAAAATGAAACTTTTGAATTTTTCGTCGCGATTGACCATTTTTAGACATGTTGGCGACGAAAAAATATGAAATAATTGCCAGATTGACACTTGAGCATACCGCTGAGACTGTAAATAAGACTGATTTATCAAAAAAACGAGATAATCTGGATGGATAATGACCAATATTCTGGCGTCATGAGATAATTTCGTCGTAAATTGATAAGAATATGGGAATCACGACGAAAACTTTTCAAGTTACATATTTTTTCGTCGTAAAGCACCCATATTTAGCAAATCACGACGAAATCAGCAAAACCAGCAAACCCAGCAAACCCAGCAAACCCCAATAAGTAAAAAACCTCTCTGCGCAACCGCGTGAGAGGTTTTTCTTCAATATAAGCCTATAAGCAACCCGAAGGGTATGCATTTATCCCGAAGGGGAAAGCCTTAATCCAGCAGCACGTTGCTTGCCAGCGTCAGCTTGTACACTTTTACCGGGCGGCCTTTGGAGGTCTCCGACTGGGTGTAGGCAAGTTCGGCACCGCCGCCTGCTTCAAGATTGTTTAAAATTCGGTTCGCATTTCGCACTGTTACATTCAGGCGGGTTGCGAGCTCTTTTGTTGTGATCAAAGGACTGTTGTTCAGTTTGATTATTGCACGGAGCTTCTGGATTGTCAGAGTTGACAACTTGCAGCGCTCTGCGATGAGGGCGATGTCCTCGGTCATCAACTGTTTTACCGCCATGTTCTGCTCGGTGCCAAGCGGGCCGATGAGCGTGTGACTTTCGTCCATAATATAACTTTCGCCGCGGAGCTTTGCCTCTTCGTGGGCAGTCCTTGCACATGTCGAAGCCGCAGTGATTGTCCTTCCGATTCCGTATCCGATGCAGGTATCAATTCCGTAATCCTCGAGAAGCGAAGCACTGAGCTGGCAGATTTTCTGGTTCTCAGTCAGGAAGTTCAGATTCTGCTTGCTCGTGTAAAGCTGAATGCTCTCGTCGTCCCAGCGGATAATCATGTCGAGGGCGAGGTTCAGCCTGATATTCTGCAGCGCCTCGCGCAGGTTTCGTGTCGCAGACTTGTCCTTGGATTTTTCGCCGGAAAGGGACTTGTTCGACAAAATGATTACAGCCGGCAGGTCCTCCTCGAGGTTCTTCATTTCGATTTTTGAAACGAGGTTGTCGACGAGATTGCGCAGGTGCTCGGTGCTCGGGTACGGGTAAACGCATGGGATGCCGTACTTTTCAAGCGACGATACGATTGTGGAGTACTGGCAGAAGACGAGGTCTATTTTGCCGGCGTCCCAGAGGTTCTTGATCTTGTCCGAAACGCGGTTCTCAACTTGATAAAGGTCGGAAAGCTCGCATTTGTCCATCCAGTCCTCGACCAGACGCTTGATGTCCGACGTGCTCAGGTGGTTGATGAGGTAGTCGATGGAACCCTCGTCGCCGAAGGAATAGAGGAAGTCGAAAACGACCCTTTTCGGGTCGAGCTCGGGTTTGTTCATGAAGAACTCGAACAGCGTCCGGTAAAAACCCACGCCTCCCATCTCGAAGGTCATCATCGGCTTGCGATACTCAGGGTAGCTGCGCTTGATGGTGTCGACGGCAATCGATCCGCTGAGGAAGAAGCCGTCTGCGACGTCTTCGTACCTTTTATATATGTCGGCGATGTGCTCGAAGTCGCGATAAATAACCGTCTCGAAGCTGCAGTCAGAGCGGAGATCGGCGAAGGATTTTTCGACGAAATCGTGCAGATATTCACCTGTGATAATTACGATTTTGTGTTGCATTCTCTTTATCCCACTTTTGTCTATAAGATTGTCGTCTATTTATGGAATAGCGACCTTGTTAGTATTCTAAAACGCAAACCCTTACAAATCAAGGGCTAAAAGCAGGTCTTTTTGCGGCAGTTTCAACATTGTATCAGACACCAAAAAATTCACATTTATTTTGTTGACGGCACTTTATTTCGGGTTATATAATGTGCGCAGAATCACTATTCCAAAAATATGCTAAAACTATGCAAAAAATGTTCTAAAAAGGAGGGCGTATGAAAGCAATAGCTAATTCCCCGTTGATGTTTGCGCTTGTCGCAATCGGACTTGCCTACATCGTATTTCTGTCAATCGCATTCTACAGAAGAGCGTACAAGAGATGTCTCGAGCTGGGAATCACAAAGGAAACGATGAAGGATGTAATTAAATCCAGCGCAATTTTCTCAGTTGTGCCATCACTGTCAATCGTAGTAGGACTTTTCGCACTGGTTGCAGTATTCCAGAGCGTAATCTGGCCATGGTGGAGACTTTCCGTAATCGGATCGCTTTCATACGAGGTTCAGATTTCCGGACTTCTCGCAAGCAGCTTCGGAGTTAGCCTTGTTGACATGAGCCCTGAGCAGTTCGGTGCTGTACTCATTCTCATGAGCGTTGGTATGCTGAGCGGATTCCTCATTCTTATTCCTTTCGGAAAGAAGCTCTGCATGTCGGTAGCTAAGACTGAGACCACAAGTGACTGGAGACACGTATTCAGTGGCGTGTTCCTGCTCACACTTTTCGCAGTATTCATTCCACTTCTTCTCATCGGTGACACAATCCAGGCTCTGGTAATGATCACAGGTCTTATCGTTGCAATCATCCTCGGAGTAATTGCAAGCAAGCCAAAGATGGGATGGCTGAACAACTTCATCCTTGCTATCACAATGATCGTAGGTATGGCGTCGTCAGTATTCTGGGTAGGACTTTTCAAGTAGAGAATGAGAAAGGAGTAAAGACATGGCAAAGAATAAAGAAAAGACAATCGTTCTGGATCCATTCCAGAAATGGGCTCATTCCTATGGAAGACTCGGAACACTTCTTGCAATCATCTACATGATCGCAGTTCCATTTATCATCTGTTCGGTTTATAAGTGCACACCTACAATCGGCATGGTACTTAACCCTGGAACAATCGGAATTCTTCTTATCTATATCCCGGTTGGTTTCTCAGAGGCAATCAGCTATACTCCTGTTATGGGATCGTCAGCTTATCTCGGTTTCATCACAGGTAACATCATGAACCTCAAGTTCCCTGTTGCTATCAACGGACTTAAGGTTGCAAAGGTTGAGCAGAGCACACCAGAGGGAGACGCTGTTTCGGCAGTTTCCATCGCAGTTTCATCAATCGTAACAATCATCATTCTTGCGATTGCAGCTGCACTCTCGAGCCTGATCTCACCTATTTTCCAGACACCTTTCATGGTTACAGCTAAGGACTATGTAATCCCTGCACTCTTCGGAGCTATGGCACTTGGTCTCTTCGGAACAGGCGCTAACACAAGCGGCAAGATCGTTAAGGGCGCAACAAAGGGAGTTATTCCTGTAATCATCATCGTTTCGGCAGTTGCTCTCGTTGCACGTATTGGTGGAGCAGGCGGCACACTTCTTGGACTCGCCGGAATCCTGATCGTTCTGATGATTCCTGTAGCTATCCTCTCATCATGGATTATGTTCAAGAAGGGCATGATCAAGGTTGTTGATGCAGTTCCAAAGGCTGAGGCTGCACCTGCTGCAGAGGCAGTTGTTGAGGCTGCTGTAGAGGCTGACGAAGAGAAATAAAAAACGAAGAGGTGATAATGATGAATTATTACGAAAGAGCGGTCGAGCTTAAGGAAGAAACCATAGCTCATCGCAGATATTTACACGAAAACGCAGAGGTTGGTCTTTATATGCCAATCGCACAGAAGTACGTGCTCGACCAGCTGAAATCTTTTGGCATCGACGCGAAGCCATGCGGCCACGGTGTTACAGCAACACTTGGAAAAGGCAACGGCAAAGTGCTTCTCCTCAGAGCTGATATGGACGCTCTTCCAATGTGCGAGGAGTCAGGCGAGCCTTTCGCATGCACAAGCGGAAACGCGGCGCATGCCTGTGGACACGACTTCCACGCAGCAATGCTTTTAACCGCGGCAAAGATGCTCAAGGAGTCCGAGGACGAGATCGAGGGAACTGTTAAATTCATGTTCCAGCCTGCAGAGGAGACTTTCGAAGGCGGCAAGGACATGCTCGAAAACGGCATCCTTGAAAATCCTACGGTTGATGCGGCCCTTGCTTTTCACGTTGGCCCGGGCAAAATGCCTGTTGGACTCATCATGTACAACAACTCGAGCACTATGATGTACTCTGTTGACGGATTCAGAATCAATGTTCAGGGTAAAGGTTCGCACGGCGCTTATCCGCAGGCCGGAATCGACCCGATTAACATCGGAGTTCACATCCACCTGGCACTGCAGGAGCTGATCGCTCGCGAGTGCGATCCGACTCAGTCATGCGTTCTGACCATTGGAAAATTCAATGCAGGCGCTGCAGGAAACATCATTCCTGACACAGCTGTTCTCGAGGGAACAATCCGTACAAACAACGCAGAGGCAAGAGAGCTTCTCGTTAGAAGAATGAAGGAAGTTTCGGTTAAGACTGCTGAGGTTTACGGCGGTTCTGCAGAGGTTGAAATCCTCGGAGAATGCCCACCGCTGACCTGCGATCCTAAGCTGACAACTGATTGCGTTTCGTATATCAGAGAGCTGCAGATTCCTGGCTTCATGGAGTATCCTGGAATCACAGCAAGCGCTTCGGAGGACTTCGCTCTTATTTCGACGAAGGTTCCAAGCTGCTTCATGTACCTGTCAGCAGGTTTCCTCGATGAGCGCGGCGACTACAGCGCACACAACCCAAAGGTTCGTTTCAACGAGGATGTTTGCCCAATCGGCGCAGCAAGCTACGCACAGTGCGCAGTGAGATGGCTGGCAGAGAATAAATAGGTTTTGGGCAGCAGGCCATAAGGCCGGCAGGGCCGTTGGCCAAAAATTTGGGCCGTTGGCCAAAAATTTGGGCCGTTGGCCGTTTGCACAAAAGCTACATTTACTAACATGAAAGCGCCATCCGGTGTAGCAAAAAACTGTCGCAAAAATCTCCAATATCCTGACGGCATTACGTTCAATTAGCTCACGCCGTAATATGACGCATAATGAAAGCGGCCTTCGGAAACGGAGGCCGCTTGTTTTTTTCGAGGGTGGACGAGTGGTGCTTCGCACTCGAGTTGTGCTTCGCACTTACATCGCGTATTTTCGCAGGAGGTCGTCAATCACGAGGTCAAAGTTCTTGTTCACGCTATCCTCGAAAGTGATAATCAGATTGTACTCGGTCGTGTAACCGGCCTTGGCGTAGTCGAAAATCTTCCACTTATTCCTCTCCATATACTTCTCCGAATCCATTCCGAAATGCTCCCAGATTATATAACTTCCGTCGGGTTTCAGAATAATGAAATCAGGATACTTCGTATGCCCGTTCACCGTGAATTTCGCATCGTATATATAAGGGATTCCGAGCGCATCAAGCCTTTCCGCAATTCGCTGTTCACTCTTCGAGCGAACCCAGAGACCTCTTTTCGTCTGAAAGCGCAAATCCTCAAGGTGTTCGTCGTATCTTTCATAATCCCGGTTCATCCACTCGACCTGCTCTTTTGTAAGCCTTACGTCTTGAGGTGTCATCCCGGCAGCAAGCAACTTGTCGTCACTGATTGGGGGAACCATGCGAGCCTGATAATGTTTTTCCAGGCGCTTAAGCAGCTTGCCCAACTCCTCGGAGACTTTTTCCATATACGCAATTTCCTGTTGAGTGAATTCCTTGCGAATCAAGTCCTCGAGCAAGTCCCTGTTTCTTTTAATTCCATGCTCTTTGTTTCCATAAAATCTATAGAATTGATATCGACCATTAATTCGTTTAATGTGCAGTTTTCCGCGCTTGTATTTTGAATGCTTGTTGCGCTCGGTTTTGAGAATCCTTTCACATCGTTTCTGCAACATCTCAATCTCGTAATATATATCCATATTGTCTCCTGATGATCTCATGCAAAATGTTCAATGACCTGATGGTAACCAAATGTTAACCGTATTTTCCGTAAAATGTAACCCCTATAATATCGTCAAATATTGAGCAAACTCGAGAAATTTCAACATGTTGAGCCTATTATTAGATAAGGCTCGTTATTGGCTGTGAAAAGCAACTGATGTTTGTGAAAAATCGACAAAGTTCGACATGTGGCAAGGCTCGAAGAACTGTTTTTTTATTATGGATGGGCCGCTCAGAAGATCTTTTTGAAAAAGTATCGAGATTTTATCCTTTGAAATGCTCTGACGATATTTAGAAGCAAAAGGATTGAAAATAATCAATGAGGAGGCGAAAGAATGCATTGTATATAGCGCATATTTATCGAAATGACGATGCGACAAATGCAGTTTCGATAATTGAGAAGATTTGAGTTTTCGCTAGGAGTGAAAAGTATCGTCAGAGTGTGCTAAAACTTCGGATATCGATATTATTTCAAAAAGATCTTTTTTGCAGCGGGCGACATGTGACGGCGGGCGGGGCCGCGCGAGAGTTTTTTTAAGTATTTGAGGAAATACACAATAAATCGTGCATAATTCATCAGAATTATGTATAATAATACAAGCGGTACGCGTCAGCAGACGCGAAATTAGATTTTTAATTAAGCGGTACGCATCTGCCGATGCACGTCAGATGCGAATTGGATTAATTTTCAAGAGGTACGCATCTGCCGATGCACGTCAGATGCGAATTGGATT
>JABUTC010000018.1:0-10723 GCA_021442505.1 Mogibacterium sp.
ACACTGCTCATCTGCTCGGCAACCGCATTTATGTGCCTGTCGACAATCAGCGTTGAACCTACAGCTGAGGTGGCAGGAGCTGCTTATGTACAGTCATGTATGCAGGCATCACTTGGAGGATTCGGACCAATCTTCCTTTCGGTTGCTATGTCACTGTTTGCGTTCACAACGCTTATCGGAAACTATTCATACTGCGAAGGCTGCCTGAATTTCATCATCAAGAGAGACGCGACAAAGACAGAGGTCCTCATCTTCAGAACATGCGCTACACTGCTCGTATTCCTCGGTGCAATTGCGACAGCAGGACTTGTATGGGATACAGCCGATATGGCTCAGGGACTTATGGTAATCTGCAACATTCCAACAATTCTTATTCTTGGAGGAGCAGCTGTTAAGTGTCTCGACGACTACTGCAAGCAGAAGAAAGAAGGCAAGGATCCTCAGTTCATCGGTGCTGACATCGGTCTTGACCCTGAGAAACTCGACTTCTGGAAGTAATTCGGAATTAATGCTTAAGAGCGAACCTTGTGGTTCGCTCTTTTTTCATTGAAATTTCATACAAAAGAGGCTTTTTCTGTTATTATATAAATGTATGATTATGCGATTAGATAAGGAGTATAAATGGAAGTACCTAGGCTAATAGTGGACCTCGCGATTATGCTTATGACTGCGAGTGTCGTAACGATTATTTTTAAAAGGCTAAAACTACCTGTAATACTCGGTTACATAGTGGCGGGCTTTTTGATCAGCCCGTATTTTCCGATGTTCCTGGACATAGAAAGCCAGGCATCAGTAGAGGTCCTGAGTCAGATAGGAGTTGTAATAATACTCTTCCACATAGGACTTGAGTTTGACCTGCATAAACTTGTCAACATTGGCTCTACAGCAGTCATCAGTGCACTGGTCAAAATGTCCGGTCTTATGGCGACAGGTTTCCTGCTGGGCAAGATTCTCGGGCTTGGAACGATGGACTGTGTTTTCCTTGGAGCGATGCTTTCAATCAGTTCTACGGTAGTAATACAGAAATGCTTTGAAGAGCAGAATCTGCAGAAAGAGAAGTTCACCGGGCTAGTTATGGGATCACTTGTAATGGAAGACGTGTTTGGCGTCTTCATTATGGTAGTGCTCTCGACGATTTCGCTAAGTAATGCGTTGGGTGGCGGAGTGCTAATAGGTAAACTGGCAATTATGGGATGCTACCTCGCAATCTGGCTCCTCCTTGGAATATTCATTGTGCCGACATTCCTGAACCGGGTAATGGATACGGTAACAGACGAGATGCTTACTGTGCTGTCTCTGGGATTCTGTTTCCTGATGGCTCTGATTGCGGATGCGCTCGGATTCTCAATTGAACTCGGAGCATTCCTTGCCGGCTCAATTCTGGCTGGTACTAAGCATGCGCACAATGTCGAGAGAGTTACGATGGGAACAAAGGATCTCTTTGGAGCAATGTTCTTCCTGTCTGTAGGAATGATGGTAGACCCGGCCGTAATTGTTGATCAGTGGACAACAATACTGCCTATCGCCATTGTCGCTGTTGTTGCAAAGCTGATTTTTGCACTCATCGGAATGGTCCTGTCAGGACAGGAACTGAACACTGCGATTAAAGCGGGAGTATCTCTTGCACCTATTGGAGAATTCTCGTTCATCATCGCTGCTCTTGGAATTGAGCTCGGAGTAATGGATGGATATCTCTATCCGGTTATCGTGGCCGCTTCAATACTTACGATAATAGTTACACCACCGCTGATAAAGAGCTCGGACAGAATTGTGGCTTTGTTCGAGAGTCTTTTGCCAAACAAAGTAGTTGAGAAACTGAATGACTACACCTCGGATGACCAGGATGAAGAGGAAAAGGATCAGGATTGGGTAATAGTTATCAAGAGCTTTTTAATTAAGACCTTGCTCTACGGCAGCATTATGCTCGTTGCCGCTATTGCCGGGGTTAAACTCATCGAGCCTTTCCTTGAGACTACGACCAGTCCGTTTATGGCAAAGGTGCTGACCTGCATATTTGTGTACTTTATCATTGCGATTTTTACCAAGCCGATGCTAGATGTGCGAAGTGTAAACTTTACACATCTGTGGCTCGAAAGAATGGCCAACAGACTGCCTCTTATCGCTCTGGTTATGATTAAGATTATGGTTCTTGCAATCATAGCTTTCATTCCGCTCAGAGCATTCTTTGGAGCGGGTGTGTTTATTCCGTTTGTGGTAGTACTGCTTGCGATTCTGATAGTAGGAAGAACGGATATAGTACAGACGACATACATACAGATGGAGACCAGATTTCTCAGGAATCTTAACGACAAAACCCTGGGCGATGAAGAAGCGGAATCCGGAAGGCAGAAATGGCTGGACGAAGACTTCAGTATATTCTCCTTCTTCGTAGCTCCCGATATGGATTTCGTAGGAAAGACGATACAGGAGATAGACTGGGGAAGAAGAGATTCGGTTTATATTGTTAAGATGAGAAGAGGCCACAAGAATATTGTGATGCCGAAAGCTGATACTGTGATTCTGGAAGGAGATAAGCTCTACGTAGTGGGAGATTATGCCTCGCTGACGGTTCATACAAAGATTCTTGGGATAGATGCTAATATCAGGACTCTTAATAAGTTTATGAATACCGGATATGAAGATACACATTCGGCTCTTGCATGTGCACCAATCAAGGTAAAGGGTTACGAGAAATATGTTGGCAAGCCGATTAAGAGAAGCGGCATTCTTGACAAGTATCAGTGCATGGTTCTCGGAATCCAAAGTGATGGTTATACGACTACGATGCCTGACGCAAACAGGCTTATTAAAAAGGGTGACATTCTCTGGGTAATGGGCTCTAACAATCATGTCGGAGTTCTGGCTTCACGAAGCGTCGGAGAAAAGGGCCATCATGAAAAGAGCCACCATGAAAAAGAACACCACGAGAAGGAATCAAAGGAATAGTTTATGAGCTACGTTGAGTTTAAAAACGTTAAAAAAGTTTATCACGTCGGCGAGGTTGATATAGAAGCGCTTCACGATGCATCTTTCAGCTGCGAAAAAGGTGAAATAGTTGTTGTTGTAGGCGCCTCGGGTGCCGGCAAGACGACGCTGCTTAATATTCTCGGCGGAATGGATTCGCTGACAAGCGGAACAGTCACTCTGGGCGGAACGGACATTTCGCAGATGGGAAGCAAAGAACTGACCAAATACAGAAGGCACGACATCGGATTTGTGTTCCAGTTCTACAACCTTGTACAGAATCTGACTGCCCTTGAGAATGTGTCGCTCGCAACACAGATCTGCGATGATCCGCTCGATCCGGAGACAGTACTCGATATGGTTGGCCTTTCGGAGAGAAAGGACAATTTCCCGGGACAGCTTTCCGGTGGAGAGCAGCAGAGAGTTGCGATTGCAAGAGCGATTGCGAAGAATCCAAAGCTTCTCCTTTGCGACGAGCCTACCGGTGCGCTCGACTATAACACAGGTAAGCAGATTCTGAAGCTTCTTCAGAGTATGAGCAGAGAAAAGGGCATGACGGTAATTATCATCACCCACAACTCAGCGCTTACAGATATGGCTGACAGGGTCGTAAGAGTTAAATCCGGAACGGTTATTGAAGAGAAGATTAACGAGAACCCTCGCTCAATTGATGAAATCGAGTGGTAGAAAATAAATTGTAGAAGTTTATGCTGAAAAGGTCGACACTAAGAGAAATACGTGCATCGAAAGAAAGATACCTGGCAATCATGGCGATTGTCGCACTTGGCGTAGGATTTTTCTCCGGACTTAAGGTAACGAAGGCGGGCATGCTTTCGACCTGCGAGGATTATCTGGCAAAGTGCAATTTTTTTGACTATCAGATTGCGACCTCTTACGGAATTGACGAGGACAGCGTAAAGCTGGCGGAGAAAAACGCAAATGTTAAGACCGCTGAGGCGACAAGAGATGTCGATGCGATTATCTCTTTCGGGGATGAGCAGATAGTGATGAAGGCTATCTCTATGCCGGAGAAGATAAACATTCCGCAGATTAAGAGCGGGCGTATGCCTAAGGCGACTGATGAATGCGTTGTAGATAATCTTGCAGGTTTTAAGATTGGAGACAAGGTCATTATTTCAACCGAGAATGACGAAGACACAATCAAGAGTTTCAAGATAAAGGAGTTCAAGGTTGTAGGACTTGTTTCGTCTCCGCTCTATCTTGATTATCAGAGAAGAGTAAGCAGTGTAGGAAACGGAAATGTTACCGGCTTCTTCTATATCCCGGACGAGAGCTTCGATATGGATTACTACACCGGACTTTATCTGATCCACGCTAAGGACAGAACATATTTCGGCGACGGAGCGACGGATTTCCTTGAGGACAATCAGAAGCCGATTGAGTCGCTTGCCGATGATATTAATGCGGCGAGAAGAGACGTTGCGATTAAGACAGCAAATGAAAAACTGCAGGAAAAGGTCGACGAGTACGAGGATGGTCTGGCCGAATACAATTCGCAAAAAAGCAGTGCGGATAAGAAGATAGCAGATGCGAAGGCAGAACTTGATTCAAATGCGAACGCGCTTGCGACAAAGAAGACAGAGCTTAATAACACGCTGACTACACTTAATCAGCAGAAGACTGCCGTGGAAAACGGTCTCGCACAGGTACAGGCCGGTATCGCACAGCTTGAGGCACTTGGCACACTGACTCCTGCTCAGCAGCAGATGCTTGCAGATCTAAAGGCACAGGAAGCACAGCTTACAACGCAGCTTGCCCAGATTAACGGAGGAATTACCGCCTGCAATCAGGGCCTTGTGCAGATAGCTGAAGGAGAGAAGAAAATAAGCGATGGCAGAGCTGAACTAAACAAGCAGAAGGCGACGGCCGACAGCGAGTTTGCATCAGCCAAGAAAAAACTCGACGATGCCAAGGAGCAGCTCGATAAGGCGAAGATTGAGATTGAGGATATGGAGGCGGGCAAGTCCTATGTCTTCACGCGAAATGACAACATCGGATACTCGGTATATGACGAGAATGCGAGCATAGTTGACGGAATCGCAAAGATTTTCCCGGTATTCTTCTTCCTCGTTGCAGCACTTGTCTGCATGACAACGATGACGAGAATGATAGACGAGCACAGAACGCAGATTGGTGTTCTGAAGGCGCTCGGTTACAGCAACGGTTCGATACTCGGAAAGTATATGTTCTACTCGGGCAGTGCCGCAATCATCGGAGCTGTGGTAGGATTTTTCGCAGGGTGCAAGATTTTCCCTGTCGTTATATGGAACGCGTACCAGATGATGTACGACTTTGAGCCGAAGATTAATTTCATCTTCAATCCTACGCTTGGACTGATAGTTCTTCTGGTGGCAATGCTCTGTTCCATGGGTGCAACATGGGTTTCATGTATGAGCGATTTCAGAGTTCAGCCGGCAGAGCTTATCAGACCGAAGTCGCCGCCGGCAGGAAAGAGAATTCTGCTTGAGAGAATAGAGCCGCTGTGGAAGAAAATCGGCTTCCTGTACAAGGTGTCGATAAGAAATACCTTCAGATACAAGAAGCGTTTCTTCATGATGGTGCTCGGTATCAGCGGATGTACGGCACTTCTGATTGCCGGCTTCGGAATCAATACGACTATCAAGAACGTTGCGAAGTTTCAGTTTGAAGAGGTCATCAAGTATGACTACATGATAGTTTTCAACGATGACATGACAGCCGAGAAACAGACAGAGTTCAACAATTACTGCAAGGACGACGTCAAGGAAGATGTAGGAGATGTCATTTATCTGAATATGGTTGGCGTTGATGTAAAAACCGCCAAAGACACGGTTCAGGTTTCGCTGGTTGTAAGCGACGGCAAGGACTTCGATAAGTATGTTGACCTGCATGACGGCAATACAAAACTCGAGTATCCGGGAGAAGGCGAGGCTATAGTCTGCAAGGAAATGCAGACAAGGCGTGGTGTCAATGAAGGCGACACGATTACAATCAAAGACGGATACAGAACCTGCGATGTGAAGGTTGTCGGAGTCTGCGACAACTATGTTCGAAACTACGTATACATCACAAAGGAAACCTTTGAAAAGGGCTTCGGCAAGGCTTCTCCTGTGAAAACTGCTTTTGTCAATTCGCCGGATGGTGCGACGCCGGAGCAGATCAGGGGTGCTGCAGAGGACATAAAAGAGAGCGAACTTGTAGCGGCTGCTGCGGTTAATCTCGATACCGTCGACATGGTTGAGAAGATGATGCAGAGCCTGGATGCCATTGTATTTGTAGTCATACTGTGCGCGGGACTGCTTGCTTTTATCGTACTGTACAACCTGACGAATATAAATATCACAGAGAGAATAAGAGAGATTGCGACCATCAAGGTGCTAGGATTCTACGACTGGGAGACGGGAAGATATGTTTTCAGAGAGAATTATTTCCTGACGGCGATAGCGGCAGTCGTAGGCATACCGCTCGGCACCTGGCTGCTCAGGTTCGTAGTATCGAAGATCTGTGTAAATACGATTTTCTTCGTTCCAAGGATTACGCTTCTCGATTACGTTCTTTCGGTAATAATGACATTCGTATTTGCGGTTGTAGTTAGTCTGGCGATGAAGAGGAGGCTCAGAAATGTTTCAATGACTGAATCGCTCAAATCAATTGAGTAATACACATATAGGAGGTAGTATAAATGCTTAAGTTTAAGATTGAGATGGAAAAAGGCGGAGTAATCGAGGGCGAGCTCTACGAGGATATCGCGCCAAAGACAGTTGAGAATTTCAAGAAGCTTGCAGACGAGGGCTTCTATAACGGACTGATTTTCCACAGAGTAATTCCGGGATTCATGATTCAGGGAGGATGTCCTGAGGGAAAGGGAACAGGTGGTCCGGGATATTCGATTCCGGGTGAGTTCACAGCTAACGGATTTGAGAACAACCTCAAGCACGAGAGAGGAGTTCTTTCGATGGCAAGAGCAGCAGATCCAAACTCAGCAGGTTCGCAGTTCTTCATTATGACAACTACAAGTCCGCATCTTGACGGACAGTATGCATCTTTCGGCAAGGTTACCGAGGGAATGGAAGTAGCCGACAGAATCGTTAACGGAAAGAGAAGCATGTTCGGGGACAGACCGGTTGACCCGGAGGTTATAAAGAGCCTCGAGGTTTTTGAATAAATTATTTTAAGGAGGAATGGATTAAGAGATGAGCCACAGGTTTGTGCAGGAAAAGTACTGGAAGTATATCGACGAAGGTGATGCACTGGTCGCTTCCAACGCAGCGTATGACGATTTGATTAATCTCAGCATTGGTAATCCGGATTTGAACACAAATCAGAAGATTATCGATGCGGCATTTGCAGATGCAAGTGCAGGACATACGGGATATACGGATTTTTACGGAGATCCNTACGGCGATCCTGAACTGCGTGCAGAAATTCAGAAGAAGTACAGGGATGATTACAATATGGATCTCGATTTAGAGGAGATTCTCGTAACAGCATCCGGAAGTGCTGCTATGTGTACTATCTTTGCAACTATCGTAGAGCCGGGTGACGAGCTTATTGTCCAGGCACCGTATTTCTACTGCTACATCAATCAGCTTGAGATTTTCGGAGGCAAGATTGTTGAGCTTCCTACATACGAGGAGGAAGACTTCCAGGTTAGCCCTGACAGACTTGAAACTCTGATTACACCGAAGACAAAGGCAATCATTCTTAACACACCGGGAAATCCTACGGGAAACTGCCTGACGGTTGAGACTATGGAAAAGATTGCTGAAATCGCCGAGAAGTACGACATAGCTGTAATTGCTGATGATATATATACATCCTTCAGTTATCAGCATCCTTTCGTGCCGTTCGCGTCACTTCCGGGAATGAGGGAGAGAACTTTTACCGTTAATTCATGCTCCAAGGACTACATTATGTGCGGATGGAGAGTGGGTAATCTTATAGCACCTAAAGAATATATGCCTGCGCTCGTAAACGTTTCAAAGGCGATGATGTTCTGTGCACCTTCTATTTCGCAGAGAGCATTTCTGCACGGTCTCAGAATGCGCAAAGAAATACAGCCTCCTGTAACGGAACTTTTCCGTGAGAGACTGGATTATGCGGCAAAAAGGATTAATGAGACAAACAGGCTCAGTGTGACATATCCGCCGAAGGGAAGCTTCTATCTCTGGATGAATATAAAGGAGACGGGACTTAGTTCTGCAGAGTTCTGCAAGGTGGCTCTGGAGGAAGCTCACGTTAAGATGATTCCGGGAAATGAGTTTGGTGCATGCGGCGAAGGATATTGCAGAATTGCCTGCATGGTTTCAATAGAAAAGCTCGGCGAAGCCTTTGACAGGCTGGCCAAGCTCGATATCTTGAACTAGGGTATTAATTAATCAGTTCACCGGTGGTCTCAACGGCCGCTAATTGAGAGGCTGCGAGTGCGGCCTCTTTTTCTTCGCAGATTCTTACGTATTCCTTGTCGGCCTTAAGTCCTTCGACCTCGAAGTGGCTTATCCAGGGAAGGACCATATAGTTGACTTGCACGTCACCTTCTATGACAACTCGCTCAGGCTGATAGTAGACCTTGCCTAGCGGGCTTCTTCCCAGAAGCTCGTAGCCCTTTTTCTTCATACGGGCTTTANATATAGTTGACCTGCACGTCACCTTCTATAACAACTCGCTCAGGCTGGTAATATACCCTGCCGAGCGGGCTTCTGCCCAGAAGCTCGTAGCCCTTTTTCTTCATACGGGCTTTAGTCTCGTCGGTAAAACTTACCAACACCTCCAGTAAAGGAGGCGCACATCAACTGGTGACCACGTCGGCCATCAGGACGATGTCCGAGAAGCCGAGCTTCTGCATATATTCAACTGCTTCCTGGTTTAACCTGATTTTCATAATAAACAGTTAGCGCACAGCATTTGGCTGTGCGCTTTTTCATATTCCTTACTGCTTAGCTTCGCTGATGTGCTCGAGCACGCTCATATCCTTTAAGATAGCGTCGATTTCGATCTGTCTCTTAACCTTGTTGGTTGTTGTCTTGATCATTGGCTCGAGAGTAAGTGCGAGATACTCAATATGCTTGTACGACGGGAGCGTTGTATTAAACTCCTTGATGTATGCCCAGATCTCATCACGAAGATCTATAAGCGCACCTTCAGGTGCCTTGTCAGGATACTTCTCCTTGAGATACTCGAGGTCTGCAACAATCTTGGTTGCAATCTCAGGGTCGCCGTTTTTCTCAATTCCGAATACGATGCACTCAGAAACGAATGGCTGAGAACCAAGGAAGAGTTCAAGTTCCTCAGGGAAAACGTTTTTACCGTTCTGCAGAACGATTACATTCTTCTTACGACCTGTAATGTAGATGAAGCCGTCCTCGTCGATTCTTGCGAAGTCTCCTGTGTGGAACCAGCCGTCCTCGTCAATAACCTCTGCTGTAGCTTCAGGGTTCTTGTAGTAACCGAGCATTACGTTCTTGCCCTTTGCACAAAGCTCGCCGACTCCGTCCTCGTCCGGTTCGAAAAGCTTTACATCTACTGTAGCCATATTCTTTCCGATTGAGCCTCTTCTGATAAGTCTTGGGCTCTCGGATGCGATTACAGGTGATGTCTCAGTCAGTCCGTAACCGTTAACAGTTGTGATACCCCAGTCGTAGAAGTCCTGCTGAACATCAGGATTGATTCCGGCAGCGCCGCTGATGAGAATTCTGAAGTCACTTCCGATTCCCTCATGAACGCTCTTGAAGATGGTCTTTCTCTTGTCGATGCCGAGTTTCATAAGTCCGCGGCTTACCTTCTGCATAGTTCTCATAAGACCGAGCTTGCCCTGCTTCTCAGCATTAGCGATAACTCTCTTGTGGATAATTTCGAGAACGGCAGGTACGCAGAAGAACGCGTTAACCTTGTACTCCTTGAAGTTCTTCTGAATCGACTTGAGTCCGTCGCAGAATGCTGTTGTTGCACCCTGACAGAGGAAAATGAGCTGACCTGTGCATCCGAATGTGTGGTGATATGGAAGCAGTGCCAGACCTACGTCTGTGTCGCAGATATCCTCATGGAGCTGAAGTCCGTAGATGTTGTTTGCGATGTTTCTGTGTGAAAGCATTACAGCCTTTGCGGTACTTGTGGTTCCCGAGGTAAAAAGCAGTATGCTCATGCAGTCGTTGTCGATCTCGGCGTCGAGGTACGAGCGGTCGCCTGCGTCAAGCAGCTTTTCGCCTTCTTCAACCATACCCTTGATATCGTCGAAGCAAATCATGCTCTTGAGATTTGTGGTTCCCTTTTCCATGATTGTCTTCAGAGTACCTTCGAGAGGCTTCTCATAGAAAACTGCATCTGCCTCGCTGATTTCGAGCATGTTCTCGACTTCGTTGTCAGGGATTGCCTTGTCGAGAGGAACAACTACACCAACACCGTTTACGGTTGCATAGTATGCGAGAATCCACTCGTAGCAGTTCTTTCCGATTACAGCGATGCGCTGACCTTTGTAACCCTGTGCAATCAGCTGGGTTCCGAGAGCGTTGATATGTCTTCCCATATCGCTGTATTTGATATAGGTGTACTTCTGATCCTCAGGCAGCGAATCAAATCGAACTCCCTTAGGCGGCTTGTTCTTGATGATAAAAGCGTTCAGATCAGCGTGTTTGGTTGTGCAGTACTGGATGACTTCTCTTAAGTTCTCAAAATCAATGCCGGTAGGCACAAAATTATCTTTCTTTGCCATTTTGTTATTTCCTTATTTACTAAATAGTTTTGTGCACTATTACTGTGTAAA
>JABUTC010000018.1:10814-12968 GCA_021442505.1 Mogibacterium sp.
AACAGCAATCAGCCGCTGGCGGCAAGAATGAGACCGAAGAATCTCAGCGAGTTCGTCGGGCAGGAGCACCTCGTGGGAGAGGGAAAGGTCCTTCGCAATCTTATTGAGAGGGATTCGATTTGCTCGATGATTTTCTGGGGACCTCCGGGCGTAGGCAAGACCACTCTTGCCGAGATTATTGCGTCCGAAACCAAGGCTCAGTTCATCACCTTCAGCGCTGTAACGAGCGGCATCAAGGAAATCAAGACGGTAATGCAGCAGGCCGAGCGTGTTGGCGCATACGGCGACAGAACCATAGTTTTTATCGACGAGATTCACCGCTTCAACAAGGCGCAGCAGGACGCATTCCTGCCTTTCGTCGAAAAGGGAAGCATCATCCTCATCGGTGCGACTACGGAGAATCCGTCATTTGAGGTAAATGGCGCTCTGCTGTCGAGATGCAAGGTTTTCGTGATGCATCAGCTTGCGACAGAGGACATAGCGTCGCTGCTGAAAAGGGCTGTCACAGACCCGCGCGGCTTCGGCGACCAGCAGGTCGAGATAAGCGACGAGCAGCTCAATGTGCTCGCGGCTTTTGCAAACGGAGATGCGAGAACGGCACTTTCGACGCTCGAGATGGTTGTGCTTAACGGCGAGTACGACTCGGCAAATCCGGGCAGAGTGGTGATTACGGACGAGTCTCTTGAGCAGTGTATTTCGAAGAAATCTCTGCTTTACGACAAGCAGGGCGAGGAGCACTACAACCTCATTTCGGCTCTTCATAAATCTATGAGAAACTCGGATGCGGATGCGGCGGTTTACTGGCTCGCAAGAATGCTCGAGGCGGGAGAGGATCCGATATATATCGCGAGGAGAGTTACACGTTTTGCTGCAGAGGATGTCGGACTTGCAGACCCGAGGGCTCTTGAGATTGCGGTTGCGGCTTTCCAGGCATGCCATCTCATAGGAATGCCGGAGTGCTCGGTTCACCTGACTGAGGCTGTTGTATATATGGCTTTGTCTCCGAAATCGAATGCGATGGAGAAGGCGTATATGGAGGCAGCTGCAGATGCGAACAAGATGCTCGCAGAGCCTGTGCCTATGAATATCAGAAACGCTCCGACCGGACTTATGAAGGATCTTGGATACGGAAAAGGCTATGTGTATGCGCACGACACCGAGGACAAAATCGCCGAGATGCAGTGCCTGCCGGACAACCTTGTCGGCAGAGAATACTACCATCCGACAGAGATGGGAACGGAAAAAAGATTCAAGGAACGCTACGAAGATATCAAGGAGTGGCACAAGAATCACAAGAAATAGAATAAAAGCGGGAAAAGAGTGTGAAAACGGCTTTTTTCTCGCTTTTTTGTTGGCTTTCAATATGGGCAAAAGCCTTGTTGCTGTGATATAATCGTAAGGCTAGTGTGCATAGCAAATCAGTTAGAAGGACAATGTGCAAATGAAAGACATTGAGTTAAGAGAATTATTCAAGGACCCGAAGAAATACGACGGTCAGGAGATCGTAGTCAGAGGCTGGGTGAGAGGAAACAGAAGCTCGAACCAGTTCGGATTCATCTCGCTGAATGACGGAACTTTTTTCACACCTGTACAGGTTGTGTATGAGGCTTCGAAGCTTGAAAACTACGAGCAGGTTTCAAAGATCAGACTGTCGGCGGGCATTATGGTAAGGGGTGTGCTCGAACTTACGCCGGAGGCACAGCAGCCTTTCGAGATTAAGGCAAACGAGGTTGTGCTCGAGGCGGATTCAGAGCCTGATTACCCGCTTCAGAAGAAGAGACATACGATGGAATTTCTGAGAGAGATTGCTCACCTGAGACCAAGGAGCAACACTTTTTCAGCAGTATTCAGAGTAAGAAGCGTGGCAGCTTTCGCAATCCACAGATTCTTCCAGGAGAAGGGCTTTATCTACTCACATTCACCGGAGATTACCTGCAGTGACTGCGAGGGTGCCGGCGAGATGTTCCAGGTAACGACGCTTGACCTCGACAATCTTCCAAGAGATGAAGAGGGCAAGATTGATTACACAAAGGATTTCTTCGGAAAGAAGGCAAGCCTTACCGTATCGGGTCAGCTTGAGGCAGAGATTATGGCTCTCGCCTTCAGAAATGTATATACATTCGGACCTACATTCAGAGCTGAGAATTCAAACAC
>JABUTC010000018.1:12979-16446 GCA_021442505.1 Mogibacterium sp.
CCGAGTTCTGGATGATAGAGCCGGAGATGGCATTCTGTGAGCTCGACGGAAATATGGATATCGCCGAGGAGATGATCAAGTACATCATCAACTACGTGCTCGAGCACTGCCCTGAGGAGATGGAGTTCTTCAACAAGTTCGTAGACAAGGGACTGCTGGAGAGACTCGACAACATCGTAAGCAATGATTTTGGCAGAATCACATACACCGAGGCAATCGAGATACTGCAGAAATCGGGCAAGAACTTCGAGTATCCGGTGGAGTGGGGACTCGAGCTTCAGACGGAGCACGAGAGATATCTCACAGAAGAGGTTTTCAAAAAGCCGATTTTCGTAATCAACTATCCTAAGGGATGCAAGGCTTTCTACATGAGAGTCAACGAAGACAACAAGACAGTTGCGGCAATGGACATGCTCGTACCGGGAGTTGGCGAGATTATCGGAGGAAGCCAGAGAGAGGAGAGATACGACGTACTCGTTGCAAGAATCAACGAGCTCGGACTCAACCCTGACGATTACGGATGGTACCTCGACCTGAGAAAATACGGTGGCGTTAAGCACTCGGGTTACGGCCTCGGCTTCGACAGAATCCTGATGTACCTCACCGGAATGAGCAACATCAGAGACGTGCAGATGTTCCCGAGAACACCTGGCAACGCAGAATTTTAGACATTTTAACCTAAGAAAATAAAACTAGGAGGAAAATACATGAAAGGCTATTCAAGCGATAAGATCAGAAACGTCGTTCTTCTTGGACACGGTGGCAGCGGAAAGACCACTTTCCTTGAGGCAGCTCTTCTGAACACTAAGGTTGTTACAAGACTTGGTAAGGTAGAGGACGGAAACACAGTTTCGGACTATGAGAAGATGGAGATCGAGAAAGGATACACCATCAACACAACACTCGTACCTGTTGAGTACAAGGGAACAAAGATTAACTTCCTCGACACACCTGGATTCTTCGATTTCCAGGGAGAGCCAAGGTCAGCTCTTTCAATCGCTGACGCTGCTGTAATCATGGTAGATGCATCGGCCGGAGTACAGGTTGGAACAGAGAAGGCATGGAGCCTTGTTAAGGAGTATGGCACACCTTCGTTCATCGTAATCAACAAGATTGACAAGGAGAATGTTGACGTTGATGCAGTAGTTGCTGAACTTCGTGACAAATTCGGCACATCTGTTGTTACAGACGACGATGAGGACGCAATGAACGAGGCAGTTGC
Organism: Mogibacterium sp.; assembly: GCA_021442505.1. GTDB lineage: Bacteria > Bacillota > Clostridia > Peptostreptococcales > Anaerovoracaceae > Crickella. The sequence goes on from JABUTC010000018.1 coordinate 14,202, forward strand.
AGGTGCTGATGAGGAACTGATGGAGAAGTATTTCGAGGGTGAGCCGTTCACAGAGGAAGAGTTCACAAACGGACTTCACAACGGAATCAAGTCAGGAGACATCACACCTATCATCAAGGCTTCGAACTTTACAGGCGCAGGAATCGACGAGATTCTCGGATGTTTCGCAAAGTATCTTCCATCACCACTTGAGCATGAGCCTTTCAAGTCAGTTGACGGCGGCGAGATCAAGGTTGAGGAGACAGGCGATCCTTGCCTCTTCGTTTTCAAGACACTGGCAGACCCGTTCCTCGGAAAGATTTCATACGCAAAGGTTGTATCCGGCGTTCTGAAGGCTGGAGCAGATCTTTACAATCCACGTGCTGAGAAGTCAGAGAAGCTCGGTTCAATCTTCTATCTCAGAGGAAAGACTCAGGTTAACACTGATACAGTAGCATGCGGAGACATCGTTGCTCTCGGTAAGCTTCAGTACACAAAGACAGGTGACACACTCTGCATGAAGGCTAAGCCTGTTGAGATGGAAGAAATCAAGTTCCCTAAGCCTTGCTATTTCGTAGCTGTTGAGGCTGCTGACAAGAACGAGGATGAGAAGATGGCTCAGGGTCTTTCAAAGCTCATGGAAGAGGATCCAACATTCGTTCTCGAGAGAAACTCAGAGACAAGACAGACTCTCCTTGGCGGACAGGGAGACATTCAGCTCGGTATCGTTATGGCTAAGCTGAAAGACAGATATAAGGTTTCTGTAAACATCATCCCACAGAAGATTGCTTACAGAGAGACAATCAAGGGAAGCTCAGATGTTCAGGGTAAGCACAAGAAGCAGTCAGGTGGTGCAGGACAGTACGGAGATGTACATATCAGATTCTCACCATCAGCTGAGCCTGGTCTTGAGTTCTCAGAGGAACTCTTCGGAGGATCGGTTCCTAAGAACTACGTGCCTGCAGTTGAAAAGGGACTTCTTGAGTGCATGGACAAGGGACCTCTCGCAGGCTGCAAGGTTCAGAACATCAAGGCAGTTCTCTACGATGGTTCATACCACGAAGTAGACTCGAACGAAGTATCATTCAAGATCGCTGCTTCACTCGCATTTAAGAAGGGTATCGTTGAGGCTAAGCCTTGCCTCCTCGAGCCTATCATGAAGGTTGAGATTACAGTTCCTGAGAAGTACACAGGAGACGTAATGGGCGACATGAACAAGCGTCGTGGAAGAATCCTTGGAATGGATCCTTGCAACGAGGGAACACAGCTTCACGCTGAGGCTCCACAGTCAGAGCTTTTCGACTACGCTATCGTACTCAGAGCTATGACTCAGGCAAGAGGCTCATTCGAAATGGAATTCGCAAGATACGAAGAGCTCCCTACAAACCTTGCTGACAAGGTAATCGCTGCTTACAAGGCAGAGCAGGAAGCATAGGATTTGCGGTCCTGAAAGGACAGGAAATTACCGATTAGAAAAAAGAAACTCCCGCCGGATGGCGGGAGTTTTTTGCTATTCTTCTGTGAAGAGTCTGATGGCTTCGCGCAGGGTGGCAGCGCCACAAATCTTAACTTTGCTGTTTGGAGAGGCTTTGTCGGCGTTGCCCTTTGGGAGAAGGACTTTGTCGTAGCCAAGTCGTTCAGCCTCAGCAACTATCTTATCCGCATTTGGGATAGTACGGAGATTTCCGGTCAGCCCGACCTCGCCGACCGCGACAAGCCGGCTCGGCGAGGTTCGCTCGCGCACCGAACTGTAGATCGCGAGCGCGACCGCCAGGTCGGTCGCCGGGCTGTCCGGCTTCATGCCGCCTACTACATTTACATAAACGTCGTAATTGAGGAGCGGCATGCCTGCTTGTCTTTCCAAAACTGCGATTATCATACTGAGTCTGTTGTGGTCTATGCCAAGCGAAGTCCTTTTTGCAAAACCTGCATTGGCCTTCGCTACCAAAGCCTGAATTTCGAAGAAAACCGGTCTGCTTCCTTCATAGCAGGCGCTGATTACGGAGCCCTGCTCCATAGCGCCCTGGCTCTCAATGAGGCTTCCCGACAGGTCGGGAACCTCCATCATACCCTCAGCGGTCATTCGGAACGCCCCGATTTCATCGGTCGTTCCGAATCTGTTTTTATACGATCTCAGAATCCTTAAATCCTTATCACGCTCACCTGTAAAGTTCAGAACACAATCAACCATGTGCTCGATTGTCTTCGGACCGGCAAGGTCTCCGCTCTTGTTTACATGAGCAACGATGAACGCAGGAATATTATT
>JABUTC010000018.1:16715-21300 GCA_021442505.1 Mogibacterium sp.
CTTGTCAGCAGTCTCGATGATGATTGTCGATTTTCCTATGCCCGGCTCTCCGGAAATCAGTACGAGCGAGCCCGGTACAATTCCTCCTCCGAGCACTCGATTCAGTTCGCCGATTCCGGAATCGATGCGGGCGTGGGTACTGGAAGAAACAGAACCTAGTTTTACAGGACCTGTCTCTGTTCCGACCCTGTGGCGCGAATCGGTCTCGGGCGTGTCGGTGATTTTGTGCTCGACGATTGTGTTCCAGGCGCCGCAATACTTGCACTGGCCCTGCCAGGCCGCATATTCGTTGCCGCAATCCGAGCATATATACACAATTTTAGGTTTCTTAGCCATATTTTACCTACGCCTTCTTCGCAACCGGCATTTCGAACCAGAAGTCCGAGCCGATGAATTCGTCGCTGTTTACACCGAAGTTCGTGTTGTGAAGCGACAGTATAGTCTTCGATATTGAAAGTCCGATTCCGCTGCCGTCAATTTCTCTGTTGTGGTTGGCACTGCTTCTGTAGTAGCGATCCCAGATGTGCGGCAGGTCATCCTTTGGAATACCCATGCCGTTATCCTTGACATGAACGGAAACCTTTTTGCCGGATCGCTTGAGCTCGATGCCGACATACTTGTCCTCGCCGCCGTACTTGATCGCATTGCTTACAAAATTATGAAGCACCTGTGACAGCCTCTCTCTGTCACCGTAGACAAGGGTCGGCTTGCAAGGAGTAAATACGATATTGTAGCCTTCCTGTTCGTTCAGCACGGCAACGCTCTCGTACACCTCCTGACACATCTCGACGAAGTCGAAAGTCTTTCTGTCGAGAGTGATCGTGTTCGACTGCAGCAGGCTGACCGACATCAGGTTCGAAACCAGCTTGTTCAGTCTGTCCGTCTCTGCGATGATAACGCCGAGGTGCTCGTTTCTCTTTTCAGGGTTGTCGCCCGAAATATCCTGAATCATCTCTGCGTACGACTTGATCATCGTAAGCGGAGTCTTAAGGTCGTGCGACACATTCGCAACGAGTTCTCTCTGGTAAAAATCAGCTTTGCCCATCTCGTACGATGCCGTGTTCAGCACCTCCGCGAGCTCGTTGGTCTCGGTCATTTTGCCGCCGTCGAATTTTACATTGAAATTACCTCTCGCCAGCTCAAGAGCTGAACCTGTAATACTCTCGATAGGACGAACGATTTTCGACGTAAGGTAGATGGACAGAAGCAAGGCGAAACCGATCGCAATAATGAATACATACAGCATCAGCACCCTGATAATCGAAAGAGTCGACTGTATCGGAACGAGCGGAGTAACTATGTAAAGATTAACCACGCCTTCCGGCGAAACAATCTTGCTGATGGAAATCAGGTAATTGTTCCCTGTGTTTTTGTCCGAAATTCTGTAGTTGGCCGACTCGAGATTCTGCTTGCCGAGCTGTGTCATGGCCTTAGTCAGCTCAGATTCAAAACGTGTATCCTTCGACAGGTTGGCAATTCCGTCGTAAATCATTGAATCCATGCCGCCGTCTATCCTGATATAGATACCGTTAGTCTGAGCCGTCTGCCTTGCGTACTTGTCAAAATCGTCAGGCGGCGCATCTCTGAACTGCTGCTTAACTGCGACTGTTGTTCTGTTCGCCTCCTGAACTCTCAGAGTCTCGTAGTATTTATCTGTAATAAAGCCTTGAAGTATCCAGATGATAATCATCAGAACTACAGCAAACAGCATAAAATAGGCCAGCGTAGTGGTCTTAATACTGTTCAGATCAAAGCCCTGTTTCTTTTCGCGGTTCATACTGTCTCCTGGGTTAAAAAGCCCGCCGAAGCGGGCTGTTTGTTATCCTTCGTATTCGAACTTATAGCCAACGCCTCTAAGCGTAACTATGAACTTTCTGTAAGGTCCGAGGTTGTTACGGAGATTCTTAACGTGCGTATCGATGGTTCTGTCATCTCCGAAGAAATCATATCCCCAGATGTCCGAAAGAAGCTTGTCTCTCGAAAGAGCGATGTTCTTGTTCTGAATCATATAGAAGAGGAGGTCGTACTCCTTAGGTGTGAGATTGACTCTCTCTCCGTCAACGCTTACTGTACGTGCTGAGAAATTCACCTCGAGTCCGTCAAAGCGCACAATCTCTGTGAGAGTCTGATCGTTGTTCTCACATCTTGCAAGAACGGCATTAACTCTCGCCATAAGCTCCTTAGGGCTGAAAGGCTTTACAACATAGTCGTCGATTCCGAGCTCAAAACCGAAAAGCTTGTCATATTCCTCGCCTCTTGCAGAAAGCATGATTACAGGAATCTTCTTGATCTTGTGGATTTCCTTGACTGCGCTGAAGCCGTCGAGCTTAGGCATCATAATGTCCATAATGATGAGGTCGTAATCGTTCAGCTTGACCATTCCGATGGCACTCATGCCGTCTGCCGCCTCGTGAGCTTCGTAGTTGCTGAATTCCGCATACTCCTTAATGACCGCTCTGATCTTCTCTTCATCGTCAACTATAAGCAGCTTTTTCATCAGATTACCTCCGTTAAAAAATCTATTTATAAAAAATATAATCCAATCAATATCCTATATATTTCAACCGTCGCAATTATATCACAGCGCCTGACCTGTGTCTATTTGTCATAATCACGTGTTGACAAACCCTATATGCGATGATACAATAGCAATTTTTTATTGCAGAAAAACCGCCCACAGTATATAATGTTTATATTATTATACAATAGGGAAGGAGGGCATCCATTGTTTAAAGTAGGAGACAACATCGTTTATCCAATGTATGGTGCAGGTATCATCACAGACATAGTTGAGCGGGATTTTCTCGGTGAAACCCGTAATTATTACTGTGTGTCTTTGCCGTACAGCAAGATGGAGGTGAGTGTCCCCGTTGATAACAGTGAAGCTCTCGGAGTTAGAAATGTAATCGACCGGTCAAGGATACAGGAGGTGCTCGACGTCTTATCGGGAGAGACCGAAGAGATGAGCAACAACTGGAACAAGAGATATCGTGAGAATACAGAAAGGCTGCAGACAGGAGATATCCTCGTCGTAGCATCTGTTGTCAGAAATCTCGTTCGCAATGACAGAGCAAAACCACTCTCAACAGGAGAGAAGAAGCTACTCAGCAATGCGAAGCAAATCCTTGAAAGCGAACTCATATATGCGGGTGGTTACACCCTCGATGAGGTTGATGAGATGGTCGAATTCCATATCTAACGAAAGGCGGATAGCGAATTCGGCTTTTTCATTTACCTTTCAGCTATTTATAGCAGTTAAATGTGTATAACAGGTGGAGATTAATGGATTATTCTAAGGTGTATGCGATAGTGGTAGCAGCGGGCAGAGGCCTCCGCGTGGGAACGGCCATCCCAAAGCAGCTCCTGCGTTACGAGGAGAGCACTGTGCTCGAGCATACGGTAAAAATATTTGCGACCCATCCCCGCGTTGACGGCGTTGTCGTAGTGGGACCGGAAGACGGTTCTTTTAGCAGGGAGTACAGGGAGGCTGCAAGACGCATCATGGATCAGACTGCAGTTACCGTGCTTGTGACAAGAGGCGGCGCAGAGAGATCGGATTCAGTGCAGAGAGGACTCGAGGCTGCAGAGGCGCTCGCAGTTATTCAGAAGGCAAAGCCGGCTGGTGTTTGCGTTATGATTCACGATGCAGCAAGACCCGGAGTAGACCATGCCATCATCGACAGAAATCTTGAGGGAATGAAGACATGTCAGGCGGTAGTAACCTGCGTTCCTGCAACAGATTCAATCAGAACAATTGACCAAACTTCATTGAAACAGGATAAGCTTTATCCTATAATTGATAGCAACGTGCTTGAGCGCAATCTCGTATACTGCGTTCAGACACCGCAGACTTTTGGCCTTGAAGATATAATGCTGGCCTATGTAAAGGCTGCAGAGGACGGATATGTCGGAACAGACGATGCATCCGTTGCGGACAACGCCGGAATAAGCGTTGCCATAGTTGAGGGATCACCCTCGAATTACAAAATCACTACAGCGAAGGATGTACCAATGACTACAAGAACAGGAACAGGCTTCGACGTTCACAAACTTGTCTCGGGGAGAAATTTAATACTCTGCGGGACTCCAGTCCCCTATGAGTTAGGACTTTTAGGACACTCAGACGCCGACGTAGCAACACATGCAATTATGGACGCACTGCTTGGAGCTGCGGGCAAAGGCGATATCGGAATTCATTTTCCGGACAACGACGACAAGTATAAGGACGCAAACAGCTTGGAGCTGCTGGCAGAGGTTAAGAAAATTATCGGTGATGTGACAGTGTCAAATGTCGATGTCACCATAATCGCACAGAGACCGAAACTGGCACCGTACAATCAGCAGATGAAGGAAAACATTGCGAAGACCCTCGGAATTCCGGAGGCTTGTGTTAATGTCAAAGCCACGACAACAGAGGGGCTCGGTTTTACGGGACAGGGCGAAGGAATCGCCGCTTTTGCAAGCTGTGCAATAGAAGGGAGTTTTTAAAAAATGAGATTATCAAGAATGCATCTTAAGACACTCAGAGAGGCGCCAAAGGAAGCGGTTCTCGAGGGACATCAGTTATTAATACGTGCTAACCTGC
>JABUTC010000019.1:0-7325 GCA_021442505.1 Mogibacterium sp.
ACTGTAATAAACACGATTGCATCGTCGGGACTGGTTTTCGAAGGGAGCTGCGTAGTTGTGGGTTTCTCGGGAGGACCTGATTCACTGTGTCTGCTTCACGCGCTGAACGAGCTTTCTGACTCAATGCAGCTTAATCTTTTCCCGGTGCATATCAATCATAAGCTGAGAGGGGCAAAATCCGATTCAGAGGCTGAGAATGCAGCTAAGATTTGCGAGAAGATGGACCTTCAGTGCTTTGTGTTTGAAGCGGACTGCAAGAAGGCAGCCGAGGAGATGGGAGTCTCGGAGGAAGAGGCCGGAAGGGTTATAAGGTACCAGGTTTTCGACGAGGTTGCAGAGGAAATGGTCAGCCAGGGCGTTGACCCGGAGAAAATCTACATTGCGCTTGCTCACAATGCCGACGACCAGAGCGAGACCGTGCTTTTCAGACTTATGAGAGGAACCGGAGTCCACGGCCTTGCGGGAATACCTGCGGTGCGTTTTTCGACGGCGGGCTTTTGCATAGTGAGACCTCTTATCGACATTACCCGCAGCGACATCGAGGCATATATCGCCGAAAACAAGCTTCACCCTAACATGGATGAAAGCAATGAAGTTGCCGATGTGACAAGGAACAAGATAAGGCTTAAGCTCATTCCTTACCTGGAGAAAAACTACAACCCGAATGTAAAGGAGGCGCTGAGAAGGTTCGCAAAGTCGGCAGAGTACGACGACCACTTTATGAACGAGGTCGCAACGGGCTTTTTCTACGAAAATACCGAGCCTGATACAGTAAGGGACGCCCTCGTTCTGAAAACAGACGAGTTTATCGATGCGCATATAGCAATTCAGAAGAGGGTAATCATGCTCTGCCTTGAGGTAGCAGGGATTCAGGAGGTGTCGAGCTACGAGCTTGTCACGTCGATTCTGGAGCTCGCATACAGCAGCAATCCGTCTGCAAGGGTTGATCTTCCTATGGGACTTGTGGCTCAGAGGGAGTACGAGAGCATAGTGTTTATGAGCTCTGAGTTTGCCGGGGAAAAATCTCCTGCAGAGGAGTACAGAATCATGCCTCAGGTTATGCAGCGAAAAGAATTCGAAAATGTCGACAGCGACGTATATGCGGCGTTCGACTATGATGCGTTTAACGAAAAGTACCCGGGCAAAGTCGGAGAGATATGTCTGAGGACACGCCGGGAGGGCGATTTTATCGCTATGAAGGGCGGAAAAAGCAAGAAACTGCAGGATTTTTTCGTGGATGCAAAGATAGTTCAGTCGGAGAGAGACAGTATTCTTCTGGTGGCAATCGGAAGTGAAATTCTGTGGATTGTACCTGACAATCAGCTTCCGACAGCAAGCCAGCGGGACAAGGGAAGATTTTCACAGAATTATCAGATAAAAGACACAACAGAACGGGTGCTGTTTCTTGAATTGATACAAGCGCTATGATAAAATAAAGTGCTAATTTGTGTTCAAAACACAAAAAAACAAAAGTAGAGAGGACATAAAGTTGAAGAAACAACGTGGAAGCAGTTTTATAGCTTATATAGTAATCTTCATATTTGTGCTCGGAGCCGCATACCTTTACAAGGATATGGCGAAGACCACAGAAATGACCGAGATTAAGTTCTCACAGTTTGCATCTCACCTTGAGAGCGGCAAATACGAGAAACTGAATATTACAGACAGAAAGCTGACCGGAACAAGCAAGGACGATGTAATCGAAATTGCATATGCTCCGTCGGCTCTTGAGATTAACTGGCTCGAGGAGAACTATGTCTATCCGATGCTCGCAGAGGGCAAGCTTGTGATGGAGAGCGATCCGCCTGAAAGTGATTTCAGTCTGCTGTCGGTTCTTCCGACAATACTGATGGTAGTTGCTATGGTTTGCCTCCTGTACTTCATGTTTAATCAGGGCGGAAACAAGCAGGCCTTCCAGTTCGGAAAGAACAAGGCAAGACTGTATAAGGACAGCAACAAGAAGATTACCTTCAAGGATGTTGCAGGTCTCGAGGAGGAGAAGCAGGAACTTGAAGAAATCGTAGATTTCCTTAAGCATCCTGAGAAGTTCACAAAGCTTGGTGCGAGAATTCCTAAGGGCGTACTTCTCGTAGGAAGCCCGGGAACAGGTAAGACATACATCTCGAGAGCGACAGCAGGCGAGGCAGGAGTGCCGTTCTTTACAATCTCAGGTTCAGACTTCGTAGAGATGTTCGTCGGAGTCGGAGCTTCGAGAGTAAGAGACCTCTTCGGCGAAGCAAAGAAGAATGCGCCTTGTATCGTATTCATCGATGAGATTGATGCTGTAGGCAGAAGAAGAGGTGCAGGTCTTGGAGGCGGAAACGATGAGAGAGAGCAGACTCTGAACCAGCTCCTCGTAGAGATGGACGGATTCGATGGAAACCTCGGAATCATCATTCTCGCAGCAACAAACAGACCAGACGTTCTCGACCCTGCGCTCTTAAGACCGGGCAGATTCGACAGACAGATTGTTATCGGAATGCCGGATGTTAAGGCAAGAGAAGAGATTTTCAGACTGTACACAAAGAACAAGCCGCTCGATGACGATGTATCGCCGGAGCTTCTCGCAAAGAGAACACCTGGTTTTTCGCCGGCTGACATCGAGAACCTGATTAATGAGGCCGCACTTCTTACAGCAAGAAGAAACGGAATCAAGATCAGAATGGATGAGATTGAGGAGGCTACCACAAAGGTAATCGCAGGACCTCAGAAGAAGTCGAGAGTTATCTCGGACAAGGAGAAGAAACTTACGGCTTACCACGAGGCAGGACACGCAATCGTGATGAGAGCGATTCCGGATTCGGATCCTGTTCATCAGATTACAATCATTCCGAGAGGAATGGCAGGAGGCTTCACAATGTCGCTTCCTGAGCAGGATAAGTTCTTCGAGACAAGAGGCAATATGCTGAACAACATCAAGCATCTGCTCGGAGGAAGAGTTGCCGAGGAACTCAAGCTCGATGATATCAGCACCGGCGCAAGCAACGACCTCGAAAGAGCAACGGCTATTGCAAGAGCAATGGTTTCGAAGTACGGCTTCAGTAAGACTCTCGGACCAATCAGCTTCAGCTCTAGTGATGAGGTCTTCCTCGGAAGAGATTTCTCGACAAGGCAGAACTACTCGGAAGAGGTTGCTTCTCAGATTGACAACGAAATCAGAAAGATGCTCGAGGAGTGTTACGAGGAGACGAGAAAAATACTCACCGAGAACGACGGAGCTTTCGAGAGAGTCGCTCAGGCACTGCTTCTTGTAGAGACACTCGACGGAGACCAGTTCGAAGCACTTTTCACAGGGGAGATTACACCGGAAGAGCTTCAGGAGCAGGTTAAGGTCAAGGAAGAAGAGATTAGAAAGAACAACGAAGCTGAGGCAAAAGAGGCTGCAAGAATCGACGAAGAGCGCAGAAAGGCAGCTGAGGAAAAGATGAAGGAACTCAGCGAGAAGTTCGGCCTCGAAATGGTGGAGAAGTCAGATGACGACGATGATGACCGCGTAGGATACGAGATGTACAGACGCGCAACAGCTAAGCCAAAGCCACTCAGAGAGGAAAAGAAGACTGTACATATATTTTTCGACGATCCTCTGAAAGCGCCTGAAGAAGATATTCAGGACGAGACTGAGGATGAGGAAAAAGAAACTGACGGGGATAGCGAAGGTGATTCGCAGGAGTAAGAGATGAGAATTACAGTTGAAGATTGTCTTAAATTAGATGACTTTATAGGATGCGAGATCCTTTCCTGTGCGAGAAAAATCGACAGAAGAGTTCGTACTGTGTCAATTCTCGACGAGGATGATACAGATAACGGAGTAGAGAGAAACGGCATCAAAGAGCAGATGGTTGTGACACACTTCTGGCATCAGAAGAACGACATCGATGCACAGTGTAAGGCAGTTGCAGGGCTGGGTAAAAAGGGTATTTCAGCACTGGTAATCTACCTGAACGACAAGGGATTAAAGACTGTTGACAAGAAGGTTATCGAAGCCGCAGAGGACAACGGACTTCTTATGATTGCCCTTAAGGATAACGGAAAGCTGACCTACTCGATGCTTATTGAGCAGGTGCTCGACAAGATTCTTTACGGACACAATTACAGTGACAACATTCTTAATAACACCATTTTCCATCTGCTTAATTTCGATAAGCACAGCAATTTCCCTGTAGCACTCAAGGAAGCTGCGCTCAATAACGATTATCAGGTTGTAATCATGACATCGGAGTACAATCCTATTCTGACGATTGAGACAAGACATGTGGTTACGGTTGACGAGATTATTCAGACGGCAAGAGCCCACGATACACTTCAGCCGACTATGTTCACAAGACTCGTTGTAAGCGATGTAATCACATACTGGGGCTACATCGAAATCGGCGGACAGAAGTACATACTCACGGTTATTGACAATGAGGACAACTACTCGGCAACAGAGATTAAGAAACTCGCAGAGATTATCGAACTTGCAATCGGTATGTGGAAGTACACACCGGAGAGAGACTCAAGAGCAGAGTTTATTAAGTCTGCAGTAAGAGGCGATATGAGCTTCTGCTATACACTTCTTGAAGAGGCAGGGCTGAAAGGCTGCAAGTATGCATCCGTTTTCTATGCGAGCGAGGTCGAGCCTGCAGAGGTAATCGAGGTAATTGAAAGCTTCAAGAAGAAGTACAAGTTCGGCGTGCTGACACTTTCGGACGAGCATGACCTTTATGGAATGATTTTCCACGACGGTCCGGTTGAGCAGGCTCATGAAATCAAGCTCCGCTGCCTTGATATGTACGATGCAATTAAGGCAGGTCGCAAGGACATGAGGCTTTTCCATATCACCGGAATCGATACTCTTGATGCGGCGGTTGAGGGATTCAGGCTCATTAACAGGACATGGCGCTTTGTTGAGATTGTTTTCCCATACAAGAGAGTATTCTCGAAGTACGAGATGTCAATGGTATGCGACTGCATCAATATTCAGTCGAGCAATGCATCGCTTAAGAAGATGTATCTTGATCTTCTCGAGCCTTTCGGCAGAGAGGTTTCTGCAAACAAGGGCAAGCTGCTTCTCGATACAGTAGCGACATTTATCCTCGACGCAGGAATGAATTCTAACAAGACTGCCGAGTTTATGTGTATCCACAATAATACTGTTCAGTACAGGCTGAAGCGTATCAACGAGATACTCGGAGCGGAGATGACCGGAAACAGAATCATTCCGGGACTCACAATGGCTCTGGCTATCAAGAGACTGGAGGAGCAATAGGATGCTGCTTGCCATAGATATTGGAAATACCAACGTAGTACTCGGAGTTTTCGAGAAGCGCGAGATGATTGCGAACTGGAGACTTACTACTGATACAAAGCGGAGTGCCGATGAATACGGCACTCTGATTGATGCTATGTTCAGATTAGAGGGACTGGAGCCGAGCGACATCGACGATATCATCATTTCGTCGGTTGTTCCGCCGCTGATTTTCACCCTTCAGCATGTAAGCTACAAGTATTTCAACATCGAGCCTATTATCGTTGAGTCGGGAATCAAGACAGGGCTTAAGGTCAAATGCGACGATCCCAGACAGGTGGGCTCTGACAGAATCGTTAATTCCGTTGCGGCGCATTCAAAATACGCCGGTCCGCTGATTGTAATCGACTTCGGTACGGCAACGACTTTCTGCGTCGTGACTGCAGAAGGGGAGTTTATCGGAGGAGCGATAGCACCCGGAATCAAGACTTCGTCGACAGCGCTTTTCCAGCAGACAGCAAAGCTTCCTAACGTACTTCTTGAAAAGCCTGAAACCATTATCTGCAGGAATACGACCGAAAGCATTCAGTCGGGTCTTATTTACGGACATATGGGCCTTGCAGAGTTCATGGTCAGAGGCATGAAGGATGAGATGGTCGAGACTCTCGGCATCGACAGAGACAGTATCAAGGTTATCGCTACCGGCGGTATGGCAAGCATGGTCGAGAGCGGAGTTGACTGCATCGATGTTATTGACAAGAGGCTCACACTTGACGGACTCCTTCTTATCTATGAGAAGAACGAGGGGCTTCACCACAAGAATAAATAATGAAAAAATATCAAATAGGAAATCTCGAGCTTAAGAATCCGTTTATTCTGGCTCCGCTTGCAGGCATTACAGATTCTGCGATGCGAAAGCTTTGCGAGGATATGGGTGCTTCGCTTACCACTACAGAGATGGTAAGTGCCAAAGGCCTTTACTACGGAGACAAGAATACGGAAAGACTTCTGTATATCAGAGAGGATGCGGGACCTACCGCAATTCAGATATTCGGCAGTGAGCCGGAAGTGATGGCTTATGCGGCCGGAAAGCTCGACGGACTTTCAAATGCAACTTTAGATATCAATATGGGCTGCCCTGTTCCAAAGGTTGTCAGAAACGGAGACGGAGCTGCTCTTCTTAAGAATCCCGACCTGGTCTATGAAGTGACAAGGGCAACTGTTGAGAACAGTTCAAAGCCGGTTACCGTAAAGATAAGATCAGGGTTTGACCGGGACAGCATCAATGCTGTAGAAACTGCAAAGGCAATCGAAAGCGCAGGTGCTTCGGCAATATGTGTTCATGGCAGGACCAGAGAGCAGTATTACAGCGGCAGGGCTGACCGGGAAATAATTCGCAAGGTCAAGGAATCGGTCGACATTCCTGTTATAGGAAACGGCGACATCATGTGCGCAGAAGACGGCAGGATGATGTTCGAAGAGACGGGCTGCGATATGCTGATGATAGCAAGAGGCGCCCTCGGAAATCCGTGGATCTTCGCGGAATTAAACAGTCTTTTTGCAGGCGAAGAGTATGAAAAGCCTACGGATCAGGACAGGATAAGAATGCTGATTACACACCTTGAACTTCTGGTTGAACTTAAGGGTGAACAGCACGCGGTAAAAGAAATCAGAAAGCATGTCGGATGGTATACGAAGGGGATGAGGGGTTCTGCCCGTCTCAGACAGGCCATCAACTATATAGACACTGCAGATGAAATAAGAAAGGTTCTTTGTGTTGAAGAATGGTAAAAAGACAAAGTTAATACTTATGCTTGCTTCGGTAATGTCGCTGGCCCTTCTGATGACGGGATGTACGACATTTGATAACTTCAAGTACACTTTTCTGACAGAACCGCAGAAGGACAGCGAGAACACTATCTATATCGGAGTGTTTGAGCCGCAGACAGGAGAGGCTGCAGAAAAGGGGCTTGAAGAGATTAAGGGAATCGAACTTGCACACAGCATTTACAACAATGTTAACGGTTGCGATATCAAGCTCATTAAGGTTGATACACAGTCGAACACAAAGTCTGCAGAGACTGCGATTGCCAACCTT
>JABUTC010000019.1:8598-9695 GCA_021442505.1 Mogibacterium sp.
TCATCGGAAGAGGCGTGCTTGATGACAAAGGTCCTGTTGTTGCATCGCTTTACGCTATGAAGGCACTGAAGGAATCCGGCTTTAAGCCTAAGAAAAATATCAGGCTCCTTCTCGGATGCGACGAGGAAACCGGCATGACAGGTATGGTTAAGTACCTAGAGGCTGTGGCTGCTCCTGATTTGAGTTTCACTCCGGATGCATCTTTTCCTCTCATAAACGGAGAGATGGGAATTCTGATTTTTGACCTTTCAATGAAGCTTGGAAAGGTTTCAAACAAGAACGATCTCAGACTGACAAAGCTCGAGGCAGGAACGGCGGCAAATGCTGTTCCGGGAACCGCAAAGGCTGTGCTTCAGGCTGCTGATACAGCAATCTATGACAGTATCAGGGGCAGACTTGAGCAGTATGTTCAGGAATCGGGTTTTGTTCTTAAGGCTAAGAGGCAGGGTTCGTCGCTCGTAATAGAAGCAAAGGGTAAGGCTGCTCATGGCGCCGAGCCTTTCAAGGGATTAAATGCAGCAAGTATAATTCTTGATTTCCTTGGAAGACTGCAGTTCGCGTGCGATGAACTTAATGAGTTTATCGATTTCTACAACGAGTATATAGGCTTCAATCTGCACGGCGAGAATATGGGATGCTGCTTCTCGGACGAGCCGTCAGGCAAACTGATATGGAATGTCGGCGTTGCTTCGTTTAATGAGGAGATGGCGAGCGTTACAGTCAATATCAGATATCCGGTAAGCTGCACAGACGAGGCTGTATATGCCGAGATAGAGAAGGTTCTTGCTGACAAGAAGATTGGAGTTGTCAAGGATCATGTGCAGTATCCTATTTACAAATCTCTTGACGACCCTATGGTTGAGAAACTGATGGATGCATATATCAGCGAGACAGGGGATACAGAGAATAAGCCTAAGACGATTGGCGGAGGCACCTACGCAAAGTCGGTACCGAATACGCTTGCGTTTGGAGCACTTTTCCCGGGGGAGGCGGATACTATGCATCAGGCCGATGAGACCATGTCTAAGGAATCGTTCTTCAAAATGGCTAGAATCTACGCGACAGCTATTTACAATATCTGCCGCTAGATATATATT
>JABUTC010000019.1:10196-13960 GCA_021442505.1 Mogibacterium sp.
GTTATCGGTCTTATGTATCGCAGGACAAAGACCAAGAAAATGGCGATTACAGCGCTTATCGTCGGAGTTATTCTGGTAATAGTAATCATGTGCATGATGAACCTGTTTGTAACAGCTGCATACATGGGTATGCCGAGAAGCGCCATAGTAGCACTTCTGCCTATGATTGCACTTTTTAACCTGCTGAAATCGGGAATCAACGCAGTTATCACCTTCGTGCTTTATAAGAGGGTTTCGAGATTCTTACATGAAGACACAATTCAAAGAAAGAAAAATTAATATCGAAAGCGAAGAGGGCACCGAGAAGTTTGCAAACTTCCTTGCTGAGAATGCTGAACCCGGCGATGTCATCGGACTCATCGGGGACCTCGGCACGGGTAAAACCGCTATCGCGAAGTATATCGCGAAGGCACTCGGCGTGACGGAGACGGTAAGCAGCCCTACTTTTAACATCGTTAAAGAATACAGAAGCGGAAGAATGCCTCTGTATCATTTTGATGTGTACAGACTCCCGGACGGTGAGAGCCTTCTGGACATCGGCGGAGATGAATACTTCGAGGCCGGAGGGCTTTGTGTTATCGAGTGGGCAGATATAGTTCTTTCGGTACTGCCTGAAGATACCATCCTTATCAAACTGGAATATACAGATAAAGAAGGGGAAAGGATTATCACAATATGCTGATTCTTGCAATCGAGACAACGGGCAAATATGCATCAGCCGCGCTCATAAGTGAGGATGGCCGTTTTGAAGTTGCAGAATCCTTCGAGCAGATGAATCATCTTAAGGAAATCATGAGCCTCATAGACGAGTCGCTGTCTAAGATGGGTGCAGGCAAAGGAGACATAACTCATGTTGCTGCTTCGGCAGGACCGGGGTCTTTTACGGGCATCAGAATAGGAGTTACAACGGCAAGGACTCTTGGGCAGATGCTGGAAATTCCCTGCGTTTGCGTGTCTTCACTTGAGGGAATGGCAAAGCGCGCTTTTGATTATGCAGAGGCTAACGGATGCAGATACATATGCCCGATCATCAATGCGAGAAGGCATCAGACCTACGCATATATTGCAGAACTTAGCCCGGATATGAAGCATTATGTCGAGGAAAAGCAGTACATGATTGAGGAAATAATAGAACTGCTTATGTCGGCGGGAGAGAAGGTGCTTTTCACAGGTGATGGAATCGATGCATACGAGTCGATAATCAGGGAGAAAATGCCTGAAGAACTTTTTGTGCTTGCTCCTGAAGAAATAAGATATCAGAGCGCAAAAGAGGTGGCGGAGCTGGCTCTTGAGAAAGTACTGAGCGAGGATGTTTGCACTTATGAGGAACTTATGCCTGAGTATATGAGGCTGAGCGAGGCTGAGATGAGACTCAAAGAGGGAACACTCAGCAGAAAGATAAGCGAAGCAAATGTCTAGTCTTGTTATTAGAAAAGCGCTTGCATCTGATGCGGCCGGAATAGCAGAACTTGAGAAGGCGACTTTCCCTCTTCCGTGGAGCGAGGAGGCTCTGCTTTATGACATCGGCGAAAACAAACTCGCCACGGTTCTCGTGGCCGAGCTTGACGGCTCTTTTGCGGGCTATGCCGACATCTGGGTGGTTGCAGGCGAAGGGCAGCTTAATAACATTGCGGTTTGTGAGTACGCCAGAGGACAGCACGTTGGTCTTGGCATAATGAAGGAACTTTTCGCAGAACTTGAGAAAGCGGGTGCAACTGAGATGAGCCTCGAGGTTCGTGAGAGCAATGAGGCAGCAATCGGATTATACAGAAAACTCGGCTTTGAGGAAGTTGGAAGAAGAGAGGGCTATTATCTCGACAACGGAGAGACTGCTCTGATTATGAGAAAGGAATTGTGATGCTCAACGGAAAGCACATCACATTGGGAATAGAGACAAGCTGTGACGAGACTGCCGTTGGAATTGTAGCGGACGGACGCGAAATGCTCGCCAACGTTATTTCGTCTCAGATTGACATACACACGGAGTTTGGAGGAGTTGTGCCTGAAATCGCATCAAGAAGGCACCTTGAGAACATAAACTCCGTTATTGACATGGCTTTGGATGAGGCAGGAATCACTATTGATGAGGTTGACCTTATCGGAGTGACGTACGGACCCGGTCTTGTAGGTGCACTTCTGATCGGAGTGGCTGCGGCAAAGGCGATTTCGTTTGCAAAGGATATTCCGCTGGTTGGTGTAAATCACATGCACGGGCATATCGCAGCAAACTATATAGAGCATCCTGAGCTGGAACCGCCTTTCATGGGACTTGTGGTTTCCGGCGGACATACTAACATCATCAATGTGAAAAGCTACAACACCTGCGAGAAACTCGGCTCGACAAGAGACGATGCGGCAGGGGAGGCTTTTGACAAGGTGGCCAGAGTCATAGGTCTTGGATACCCGGGCGGCCCAAAGGTTGATAAGGCGGCAAAAAATGGCGACAAGGATGCAGTCGTTTTCAAGAGGGTTTATCTTGAGCAGGGAAGCTACGACTTCAGCTTCAGCGGACTCAAAACCGCTGCGCTTAACTACATAAATACCGAGAGACAGGCAGGAAGAGATATCAACGTAAACGACGTTGCTGCCGGTTTCCAGGAGGCAATAGTTGAGGTTCTCGTTGACAAGGCTGTTGGTGCAGCACTTGAATTCGACCAGAAGAGAATAGTAATGGCCGGAGGAGTTGCTTCAAATTCAAGGCTTAGAGAACTTATAAGCGAAAGAGCAGGAGAGCACGGCATTGAAATCTGCGCACCAAGTCCTGTGCTTTGCACGGATAACGGCGTTATGATAGCCTGCTCTGCATATTACGCATATCAGGCGGGAGAGCGTTCGGGACTGGACCTCGACGCAGACCCGAGTCTGGAATTCTAAAGGGGGATAACCATGCTGGTAATGTCGGCAAACGGCATAAGCAAGAGCTACGGCATAGATGGCGTTTTGGAAAACGTCAGTTTTAGCGTGGACAAAGGCGACAGAATCGGCATAGTCGGACCTAACGGAGCGGGAAAAACCACACTTCTCGGAATAATCGCAGGCGAGACTGCACCATCGTCCGGAAGCGTATACGTTAGAAATGAATGCAGCCTCGGGTACCTGAAGCAGAGCGGACATTTCGATGCAAAAGGAACTGTTATCGAAGAAGCGGAAAAGAGTTTCGAGCATCTTTTCAGGATGGAGAAGGAGATAGAAGGGCTGACGGCAGCCATTTCGGACCACACTTCCGCCAACTTCGACAGAAACCTTGAAAAGTACACTGCGCTGATGGAGGAATTCGAAAAGGCCGGTGGATATACATTCAAAAGCGAACTCGGCGCTGTTCTAAGACATATGGGATTTAATGAAGAGATGCAGCAGAAAAAAGTCGAGACCCTTTCCGGCGGAGAGAGAACAAGGCTTGCGCTTGCGTGCATGCTTCTTAAGAAACCTGATATTCTGCTCCTTGACGAGCCGACGAACCATCTGGATATCCGTGCCATTACCTGGTTGGCGCAGCATTTGAAGCATCGTTGGAAGCCTGGCCAGGGTGCCATGCTGGTCGTCACGCACGACCGCTGGTTCTTGGATGAGGTCTGTCTGGATATGTGGGAAGTGCACGACTGCATGGTCGAGCCTTTCGAGGGTGGCTACTCCGCCTACATCATGCAGCGCGTTGAGCGCGACAGGCAGGCGGCTTTGGCCGAACAGAAGCGGCAGAACCTGCTGCGCCGCGAGCTGGCGTGGATGAGCCGTGGCGCTCGCGCGCGTGCAACCAAGCCGAAGTT
>JABUTC010000019.1:15501-19704 GCA_021442505.1 Mogibacterium sp.
TCAAATTGTTGATCTGAATACTTTTGGAGAATTCGGACAACAGGGATACGGATACGATGTGGCAAAGCTTTATGGCGAGGTTAACAGAATTCTTGGACTCGACAAAGAGCACAAGACCGTTATCGTCGGCATGGGTAATATCGGTAAAGCGATTACAAACTATACCTACTACTACAGAATAGGCTTTAACATCATAGGACTTTTTGATGCCAGCACAAGAGTAATCGGAAGCAAGGTTGACAACATGGTTATTCAGGATGTTGCTGATTTGAGTGAGTGGTGCAAAGAGCACGAGGTTGAGGTAGGAATCATCTGTGTTAACAGAGAAAATGCCCAGGGCGTTGCAGACGCGATGATTGAAGGAGGAATAAAAGGCATCTGGAACTTTGCACCGATTGACCTTGATATCCCAAGCGATGTTGCGCTCGAGTCAGTTCATCTCAGCGACAGCTTGCACACATTGTCCTATAAGATTGCCAGCCTTAAGGATGCGAATAAATAAAAGAAAAAATCCCGCAGCCTCAGCTACGGGATTTCTTATTATCATTGTCTAACGACTATGCCTCAACAGGAGCGCCAACTGGGCAGTCACCTGCACAAGCACCGCAATCAATGCACTTATCAGCGTCGATAACGTAAGGTGATCCCTCTGAAATAGCTTCTACAGGGCATCCGCCAGCGCAAGCTCCGCATCCGATGCAATCTTCAGTAATCTTGTAAGCCATGATATATCCTCCTTTACAAAATTAAAACGTCCATAAACAGTATAGCATTAAGACAAGAGAAATGTAAATATTTTCAAAATAAATAGACAGGAAAACTAATGGAAATAATATCTTTTACAGGCAAGAGCGGTACAGGCAAAAGCTACCAGGCAAGCCGCGTATGCATAGAAAAGAATATTGATGCAATCATAGATGACGGCCTTTTCATTCACAAGGGCAAGGTTGTTGCGGGCCAATCGGCAAAAAAAGCCCCGACGAAGGCTGCGGCGATGCGGACCGCAATGTTCAATTACGAGAGTCACTGCAATGAAGTTAAGGCTGCAATTGTCCGTTCAAAGCCTAAGAGACTGATGATAATAGGAACTTCCGACAAGATGGTTGACTACATCACCGATGCTCTTGGCCTCCATCGCCCGGACGAAAGGCTTTACATCACNAAGCCTAAGAGACTGATGATAATAGGAACCTCCGACAAGATGGTTGACTATATAACCGATGCTCTCGGTCTCCATCGCCCGGACGAAAGGCTTTACATCACAGATTTCACAACAGAAGAAGAACGCGAGATTGCAAGACACAGCAGGTATGACGAGGGGAATCACGTAATACCTGCACCTATGGGTGAGCTAAAGATAGACTTTTCCGGCTACTTTATGAATCCTCTGAAATTTATTAAGGATTTCGTCAGTGATACCGCAGGGGGAAAAGAATATGTCGATGAGCGAGACATCACGGTTGTCCGCCCGCAGTACAGTTATTTCGGCAGATACAGCATAAGTTCGGCTGCTATAAAGGATATAATTTCAATCGTTTCAGAAAATCATGAGCATGCACTCTCCGTGTTAAGAAGTTTCCAGCACGGAGGCGAGAACCGTCTCGTCATAGACATAGGTGTTCTGGCGCTGAAGGATAAATATATTATTGAGGAATGTAAAGAATTCCAGGAGGAAATATACAAGGCTATTGAAGATACCACTTCCTTCAATGTCAGCGGTATAAACATTATGATAGATGATATTTGCTTTGAGCGTGCGGACCTGAACGTATCGAGGAGAAGGTATGCAAGATAGGATTTTTTTCGAAAACATACGGGACATGAATCTTGAGCACGTTTTCGCATGCGGACAATGTTTTCGCTGGAAAAAGCTTCCTTCGGGGAACTGGCTCGGTGTGGTAGGGAATTATGCCTGCCTCGCAAAGCTTTGCGAAGAATCGGGGACCTTGGAACTGCTCGTATCAGGCGGGGACCGGGAATTCTGGTTCAACTATTTCGATCTCGGAACCGACTACGGTGCAATCAAGGATGAACTCATAAGAAGAGATCTGTCGATTAAAGCCGCAACAGAGTCAGGTTACGGAATCAGAATCCTGAGACAGGACCTGTACGAAATCATAATCTCGTTTATAATCTCGCAAAACAACAACATCCCTCGCATTACAAAGTGCATCGAGACGATGTCCGCCCGCTACGGCGAAAAAATCATTTTCGATTTTTTAACTTCGGAAAACCCGCAAGATTTTGACGAATCATCTTTGAAATCAATTCCAGAAAATTTAGTTCAACAAGCAGAGGAATATAGATCAGCTATGATTGAATCAATAGCTGAAACAGATGAAGAATTAATGATGAAATACCTTGAAGGTGAAGAATTAACTGTTGAAGAAATAAAGACTGCTCTAAGAAAAGCTACTATAGCATGTGAACTTAACCCAGTATTCTGTGGTTCTGCTTACAAGAACAAAGGGGTTCAGTTATTATTAGATGGTGTTGTTGATTACTTACCAGCTCCAACTGATATACCTTCTATAAAAGGTATATTAGAAGATGGTGAAGAAGCAGAAAGACATTCATCTGATGAAGAACCATTCTCAGCTTTAGCATTCAAAATAATGACTGACCCATTTGTTGGGAAGTTAGCATTCTTCAGAGTTTACTCTGGGGTAATATCAAGTGGATCTTATCTTTTAAACTCTACTAAAAACAAGAGAGAAAGATTAGGACGTATACTACAAATGCATGCTAATACTAGAGAAGAAATAACAGAAGTGTATGCAGGAGATATCGCTGCAGCTGTTGGATTAAAAGATACTACTACTGGAGATACTTTATGTGATNATCGAGAAGACCGAGGGCGGACTTATTCTTTCAGGCGCAGCTAAGGAGAAGCCACAGCAGGCTGAGGTTCTCGCTGTAGGTCCGGGAACAGAAGATGAGAAGATGGAGCTTAAGGTTGGAGATATCGTTGTATTCTCGAAATACGGCGGCAACGATCTCAAGTACAAGGGCGAAGAATATACAATTATCAGTCAGAGAGACATTCTGGCCGTAATCGAATAATTGCGGTTTTATAAGGAGGATTATTATGGCAAAAGAACTTTTCTACGGAGAAGAATCAAGAAGAAAGCTGCTTGCCGGAGTAGACAAGCTTGCTGATACAGTAAAGATTACGCTTGGACCTAAGGGAAGAAATGTACTTATCGAGAGAAGCTTTGGATCACCTCTTATCACAAATGACGGTGTTTCAATCGCAAAGGAGATTGAGCTTGAGGACCAGGTAGAGAATATGGGAGCACAGCTTGTAAGAGAGGTTGCTACCAAGACTAACGACGTTGCCGGAGACGGTACAACAACTGCAACACTTCTTGCACAGTCAATCGTTAGAGAGGGTTTCAAGAATGTAACTGCAGGAGCTAATCCTATGATTCTCAAGAAGGGAATCAGCGGTGCAGTAGATGCGGCAGTAGACTTCCTCAAGGGAACAGCAATGCAGGTTCAAGACAAAGAATCAATTGCTCAGGTAGCATCTGTTTCAGCCGGAGATGAGGAAATCGGACAGCTCATCGCTGAAGCAATGGACAAGGTTGGAAAAGACGGAGTTATCACTGTTGAGGAGTCAAAGACACTCGGAACAACTCTCGAGGTTGTTGAGGGTATGCAGTTCGACAGAGGATATCTTTCACCATATATGATGAGCAACACAGACACAATGGAAGCTGTTATGGAGAATCCTCTGGTGCTGCTCACAGACAAGAAGATTTCGAACATCCAGGAGATCGTACCACTGCTCGAGGCAATCATGAAGGCAGGAAGAAGCCTGCTCATCATTGCTGACGACATGGACGGAGAGGCTCTCGGAACTATCGTAGTTAATAAGCTTCGCGGAACACTCGATGTAGTGGCTGTTAAGGCTCCGGGCTTCGGCGACAGAAGAAAGGCTATGATGGAGGATATCGCTATTCTTACAGGCGGTACAGTAATCAGCTCAGAGCTTGGATATGAGCTCAACGAGGCTACAGTTGATATGCTTGGAAGGGCAGGAACAATCAAGGTTAACAAGGACAGAACAGTTATCGTTAACGGTGCCGGAGACAAGAAGGAAATCGCTGACAGAATCGCTAAGATCAGAGCTGAGATTGAGGTTACAACTTCAGAGTTCGACAAGGAGAAGCTTCAGGAGAGACTTGCAAAGCTTGCAGG
>JABUTC010000001.1 GCA_021442505.1 Mogibacterium sp.
AAATATCCTTTCTAATTAACGTAATATACCGTTGCATTTGGAGCACCCCACTTGTCTGGGGTGTCATAGCCAGAAGGCCATAGATTTTCAACTTCTTTTGGAAGGGTTATTGACTTCAAACCGGTACAACAATCGTTCGTAGGTCCAAATATAGGACCTAGTTCATTTATATTGTTTGGTGTAGAGTCTGACGGCAAATTCCATTTAATAAAAGACTTACCAAGTTGATTTAGAGTCTCTCCATCGTCCGTAAACTTCCAAGATCGGAAGGATATAGCTTCTAAGGATGTGCATCCTTTAAACATACCGTTTACCCAACGTAGAGAATTTGTATCCCAGTTTTCTATGCCGTCGATCTTAGTTAACTTACTTTGTCCTTCGCACATACAAATCGTATTGTAAAGATTTTCAGTTGAATTGAAATCTAGATCGAGCTCTTCGAGTTTAACTACATTCCCTGATTGAGTTGAATAGTTTTGGAATGCTCTATTTAGAGAGCTAATAAGCCTTCCTCCTGGAGTACCCTTTATAGATCTTACATAACGGAAATCTACGCCTGTTGGAAGTTTTCCAGCAAACCAAGAGTAATTATGCACTGGAATATTGTCGTTCCAAACTATTGACGTTGGAGATTTGCTAGATGTATAAATATTCGGTTGATTCATCCATCTAGGCCAAGCAGCACTGTCCCAACCAAAACCAGATCCATTAGGACTGCTTCCTACCGCCATATTCCAAAGATCTGAATACCACCAAATAGATTGATATTTTGTAAATTTATCATAATCATCTTTGTATCCGCCGTATATAGCTATAGGATAGTGGGTTGATGTTATAGAACTTTCAGGAAAGTCCCAACTAAATTCCATAACTCTATCGTTAAACAGCACCGCATATGGTCTCCAATAACGAAAGTCTGGAAATTCAGATGTGTCGTTGGCATTATACGGATAATCAGTTCCAGCTCCGAAATATATATTAGCTGATTCAGCTCCCCATGGGTACTGATTTGCTACTTCTGGATTGTTTTTACATCTACCAGAAATATAGATAGAAGTAATTCCAGAATCAGAAAAAGCATTGTCTGAAATATAAGGAATTTTCTTATCTGAAGAATCTACAGAATATTTATTCCTGCCTTTACCGATAAATATAGCTCTGTCTTCATGCTGCTTGCCTAATGTGAATACTAATGATCCTCTTCCCGGAAGGTTATTTCCGCTCGATCCAGGTACAGTCGGTACAAATTTAACAATTCCTGTTTCCTCATAAGGAGTTGTGCTAGAAGATCTATATATAGAATTGCATTGGAATTTATATTCGTCTCCTTCGCTTACGATATCACCGTCATAAGAAACTGCAAGCCATCTAAAAGATCCATAAGGTGTGAACCCCTCTTGCATGGTCGAACGTTGCATTTCAGCTTCATATTCTATATGAGAATATTCACCAAGACGATTATATACACCAAACATAGGACTACCATCATATTGATGGAATCTGAAATTTCCTGGAAGATTATTTGATGTACAGGTGTTTGAAAATATTTGTAGATTACCAAATAAACGAACCAAAGCACCATATTGCGTTAAAACGGTCCAAGTCGTCAAACCTATACCATAATTTCCACTTGTTTCATGATTATGATGTATTCTAGGAAAATGAATTCTATCAGATAGATCCTTATTGCCAAGATCGTAATGCATATTATAGATGCCCGCATCATATCCAAATACACTATGCGATTTAGCTTTATTTTGGTAAATATCCACGTCCCCAGAAACCTCAAGCCAACAATGGTCTAACGTTTGGCAAAATACTCCGCCAGTGTCGCCAGCTTCATTATGATGGATTTTAATACCTTGACTAGACGACAAATTCTTATCGTATTTGAGTCTAACGTACGTACCCGACTTAGCAGAATTATTATAATAGCTAAAACCAACCACTCCGCCGTGCCCAGCTTTATTATTATAAAACTCACCGCCATAAATATCATAGTAAGTATCGTATGCTCTTTCAAGAGGTTTTTCTATTCCTAGAAAGCCTCCTCGGGAATTAGTATTATTACCATTATAGATTTTTATTTCGTTATTATAATACTTACCACCATAAATTTCTAAACGATGGCCTGCTCTAGCTAACCAAAATGCGCCAGCTCCATTGGAAGGATTATCATCCCCTACGAGAGTGATGGCTCCACCAAGATGCATTCCAATATTTCCGAAATCATTATAATTTATACAATCATGAATTTTGCATCCTTCGTGAAGCAACAAAACGCTATGCCCATCCAGACACGCAAACCCGCCAGAATTCGATGCATAGCAGTGATGAATATCCGCGTTCCATACATCGATTCTAGCTAAAGATCCATTCACGGAATATAAAGCACCCCAATAGGGCATATGATATAGACTAATAGATTTAGTTCCAAGATTATAAATCTCTGGACCAGGAGTCTCTGTATCCTTCCATTTACCTAAAGAAAGTCTACAATATGAATACGATTTCTGAAAAGAAGCGAGCGTTCCCCTTGCGTACCAAATGCTATTTTGATCTGTAGTATGCCACCCACCTTCGTTATAAATCTTTCCAGATTCATACTGAATAACATGGTTTGGCTTATTAAAACAAAATATAGAATGCATCAGTCCATTGTTCACAAAGGACTGACAATCATTATCATGAATGTCGCAATCACGGAATATCCATTCAGAACTTCCGCTACCACAACTATCGCTTCCACAATAAAACTCTGGCCAAGCTCCATTACCATAATTTCCAGTAAATTCTATATTCTCAAATAAAACATTAGCTATCGAATCAGTCCACAATATAGAATGATACCCTTTAGTGACTCTTCCTTTCAAATCCGCAGAAGATTTAAAGATAATACTTCCCTTCGATGCAGGACTGATTACAATACCTACCGCATGTGCACCTCTCTGGCCATCAGATGTGTTATTACAATCCCAAATACATCCATTGAGATCATACTCAGTAATCGTATCTTTGTGATAAGCCAATAAGGCTCCTTCGGCGAAATTAGTATTTGGTTCATAAGCATACGCATAAGTCAACCGAGTCGATTCTGTTGATTTTGGGAATTTTATTAAATAACGATATCCTTGTTTATCCTCTTTGTTTTGGTCAAGCAACCATCGATTAGCTTGCCCAGAATTATCGCCCATTTTCTCGAAATAATTAATCGAAATATAATCTCCATCGTTGAGATATCGTTTAGTTCCAATAATATACTTCGCGCTGCTCCACACAGCTTGAAATATAAACACTGTAGATTCAACATCCGTCAAATCAGCAGTAGCTCCAGGAGCATACGTCTGGCCATCATAACTCCATCCTTCGAATTTATAATTTTCATTGAAAAATGGGTCTTTTAGGTTTGCCAGCTGAGTTGGCATGGTAAATATCTTGTTTTGCTGGACTTTACGCTCTGGAAATACACCGGAGGTTTTTGCACCAGTAAAATCTGCTACATAATTAGCCATATCAACTCCTTAGTTAAATACTCCATCAAAAGCATTATCCTCAATTCGATCTATAACAGGAAAGAATATCTCTCGAGCCTTTGGATAAATAGTAGTTTCTCCTTCGCAAGAGCACTTTCCAATCTCAAACTTACCTAAATTCTTTGAGTCAGAAAATGCGTATTGACCAAGCTCTTTAAGCTTCCAAAAATAATTGTGATTGTAGTACAAAGAATTAGTAGTCCAAATAGGATATACATAATCGAGTTTGTCACACCCGCTTAAGGCAGAATCTCCAATATACTCAACATTCGCCAAATATCGATCTACAAACTTATCACAATTTAGAAAAGTTCCATCGCCAATATACTGTAATGGAGAATCGCTACCAAATTTTTCATTCTCATTAGTTCTTGCATCTAATACTCCAGTAATAGTTTCCAAATTTATACAATTCTCAAACGGAGACATTGTATTAGATTCTAAAACCTTTAATTTCGGAGCCACAACTTCCTTTAGAGAAGTACAAGAATTAAATGCTCCTGAGTGAATTGTGGTTGTCTCGTTCAAATATACAAACTCTATTGAAGAACAATGATTAAACATCTGTTTTGGAATCTCGGTTTCCTTTTCGAGATGAATCCCGATGGATTCGGCAGTACCGACATGCTTTAAATTTGTACATCCATTAAACTGCAGACCATCTTGATCAAATATAACGTCCGCAGCCAGTATAACCCTCTCGAGAGAACTGCATTCAGAAAATGCACGATCTCCAACTTTTTTAGCATTTGGAAAATTCGCAGTAGGTCCGAAAGATATACATCCCCAGAAACACTTATCGCCAATTTCTTTAATCTGAACGCAATCCACAGATTCTAACTGCGTACAATCCGCAAAGACAGAAGTTCCAAGCTTGGTAATAAGCTCGTCGTCTTTAAAATGTTGAATTGTTCCAGATATAATCTTTCCAAGAGCTTCCGTATCGAAAGTTCCGTTAATGATCTGCCCTGTAGAGTCTGTGGCAGAAGTATTCTGAGCCAAATATGCTTTTGAAACCGTTTGGCTTCGAATATCCATAATTACTTTACCATGTTCAGTGGTAAATTTAGCTACAGTTTCTGCCATAATATGCTCCTTATACATCATCGCAAGCGATGTTAATTGTCAAACCACCAGCTTCGTTCTCGATTTCTACATATGGAATTGGTTCTACAGTAATATCGTCGCTACACATCTTTCCTTCGGTTTCTAAATCTATATCGGTAGGCATTGGGAATACGTCGTATGGCCCATCATAATATTCAGCCGAACCACTATAATGCAGCACAACCGTTGCATCTGCACCCCAAGGAGATCCGTCGGATCCTGGGATAGCAGGCTCAGGCCATGGAATCCAAATGTCAGTTAAGGTATCACATCCAACAAAAGCCCAAGAATCTATATCAATTTTGCTAGATCCTTCGGGCAATTCCATATGGATTTCCTTTAGTCCAACTAATCCATCTATAGCATACGCTTTTATCGAAGCTTCTTGAATTGTTAGCGAATTAATAGTATTAGGATTTCGTTCGATATAATCTATGTAAGTTTGCACATCCATAGATCCGCCGATCTTAATACCTGTTCGATCGTATGCCGTTTTGTCTTGTGCAAGTGTTTCTTTGGTAACCGTCAAGGGTCTAAGATCTATAGGATTTCCATCAGGATAAATGTAATCTCCATATACAGGAATTCTCGTATCAGGATCAAATCCTATAAGTTCTCTTCTTGGAAAGCTGACCATATTATACACTTGCCATTTGGGCAAGAAACTTGTGTCTTTAGTCAGATTAAAAGAATCTCCAGGTTGATACAATTCTGTATCTTCTGAAGAATCATACCATCCGAGAAAAGCATATGGATAGTGCGAAATGTTCCATGGGTCTTCGTCCGTAGACAACGGAAGAATGTAGTCACCCGCTGGAACATCTTTAGTAGCACCATCATATGGAAGGCGTCCGGATTCATCTAAATATCCGTTAAAAGCAAAGTTTACTTTTGGCATTAGTGCCCTCCTTCATATGTATCCTTTATCTCATACCACGTACTTAACTCGGTTTTATCAATATCTTTGATTTTGTAAAAATGTTCATTGTCGTTAGTAAGCAAATATCCATCTGAAGCAACCAAACGATACCAAGCATTCTTATAATCAACCATAGGCCCTGGTTTTTCAGTGGTCACTACTAGATAGCCATCCTTCATGTATTTGTACAATTGAAGAACTTCAAAGTTTTTTTCCATTTTGAATGTTTTTTGCGATTTAGCAATTTCATTCCGCAAGCTCATCGAGGACCTCCACTTCATGACCAGTCTGTTGATACTGAATAGGATTCAGCCACACACCAGACTTTGGTTTTAAGAATTGTTGCGCTTCGAACATCGGAACTCGTGGAACAGCTGAGTATGGAATGCCAACTCCTTCTCCTTGAGTATCAGAGATGTCGCAAACGTATCCAGTTCCGTATTCATTTGCTACTGGATCGAACTTAATCGGCTTAACGGTAACGCTAGATAGAACTTTATACTCGTCAGGCTTCTTAACGTATTTGTGATTGCAACTTCCTTGCACTTCGATCGCAATTTCGCCCGACCCACCACTGTCAGTATACCATAGATTTGGATTTGGTGTATCGATTACGGAGGCAATTAGATAAAGTTGCTCTCCTGTTTCAGGATCTATGACATCATGAACCAGAATGTAGCCTTCCTTTGCGTAAATACGATACCAATTTCCTCTGAAACCTTGTACTGGTTGAGTCATTGGCATAATTTCCATTTCGCCAGTTTCTGGATCTTCTTGCCTCTGAACTATTGCTTCTACACGATTAAGATCTTCATTAAACGAATACTCAACTTCGAAATAATCGATATTATCGTCTGGCTCTATAAGCTGTTGAGCTTCTGGAATCTCTGGTGGATCTACTTCACCCCAAGGATAATATACGTTTGTCTTCAAAGCGCCCCATGGTGCTCCAGTAACATATAATTCTGGTCCAGGAAGCAAAGCAGTGGCTTCGTCATACTTGAAAGGAACGTATAAATCCTTAATATCCCAGCATCCTTCAAGCAAACCTTTATTAAGAGTCCAACTAAGCTTAGCATTGTAGTTTGTAGGCTCCCAACTAGATATATCAAGTTCTGCTGTAGGATCAGTTCTATAATTTCTAACCAAATTACCAAACGCATCTCTAAACATAGAGGCCACTGAGGTAGCATTAATGGTTTTAAAATTAAGAGCTTCTAATACATCGTGAATGTTACTCGCGATTGGAGGTTCAGACTTAGTCAAGTCTATCTGATCAAACCAATATGCGGCTGCTCTAGGCTCTACTGTTCCTTCGAAAACGATGCGATCAATAAACTCTCGCTCGTTATGCCAAGGAACCTCTGAGGCAGACATGTATTCTTTGGTAAGCCATTCTCCTCCATACAATACTGGATATTCTGGTTCAGGCTTATTTACTCGATTACTATTGCCTGCTTTGGTTCTTTTTTCTTTAGCCATGGTTCTCCTCCGAAATATAAATAGAATGGATTCTTAGGAGCTTTTATTGGAGAATATATAACTTCATTTCTCATATTAATACGGTTACATTTCAAACTAAAATCTTGCTTTTCAGCAGATCGATTTTTCACGCTTCCGCATAATACAATTTCTTTCTTTTTAGTAAAACCAAGAAATATGAATTTTGTGATTTCCCCATTAACCCTAAAATATGTGTAATCACCTGGATGTAAATCGCGATACCTAGAATATTCCAAATGATTAAGCGCCTCATCAACCGAAATATAGCTTTGTCTATGCAGCTTTAGAACGTTCTCTATCTTTTCTCCTTCATATATGCCCATCAATGACATATAGTCTTTAGAATATACAGATTCATCCTGTGCAACTCGAATAACAAAACTTTCTGTCTTATTTACCTGTAAAACCAACACTCGAGCGCCGATTACAACGTTCTGCAAATATGGTTGTAAATATGCTAAATATTCACTAGAATCCGTCGCTCCGCTAACTCTAACCCATACCGTTCCAGGTTCGCAAACTCTAGGCAAATATTGACCTGAATGTTCTGGATCAGGATCTCGATCGCTTGTTGCGGTGATTAATCCCCAGAAATAACGGGGGTATGGTTCTTTCTTATTTTGGAATAGTATTTTTCCAAGTCTTTGATAAAGATTATACTCATTTGGTTTAATCTCGGTATTGTCCATTATTAATCTCCTTGCGGTACATTTGTGAACTCAAAAGTAGCATTCGAAGCTCCCCATGGATATCCAGAAACTTCATCTTTATCCTTAAACGGAAGACGAATAAGCATTTGCTGGGTACATCCTTCAAACATTCCAGTGAAAGCATCACCTACTCTAGTTTTAATCTTCCAAGAACCCATATCAATACATTCTAACGCTTTACAATTTCTAAAAGCATAACGCATGTTACGAATGTTTTTGGTTGTTGAATACCCATATGGATCGGAAGAAGACCTTTCCCATCTAGATAAATCCATACCATAAGTTGCAAGATCACCAGAATTCTTAACATTGTTTTTATTATACATCGACCTAAGCTGAGGAGCACCGTTGTCAAACATATGCTCCATATTAGTCAAGTTTGATACACACCAATTTGTGCATGGAAAGTATACAGGACCAGTAGAATAATTAGGATTAACTGCTCCACCACTCTGATACCAAACATGTATATCTCGGCAAAACATATAAGCCATTGTAGTAACTGAAGATGTACTAGACGGATGACTAGCATCATCATGCCAATAGTACATAGATTTGCAAACCCTGTCAAAGTATGATCTATTAGGCTTACGAGGAACCCAACTAGCATATACATTATGCCATACATGCGATAAATCGGTGCATTCCGACATATCTATTATATTACGAAACTTCTCTACAATTGTAGAATTATTTTGGTCAAAACGTTGATCATCTATAGACCAATCAAGGCCAGTAAAGTTTCCTGTTCCATGAGTATACCAATCAGGACTGGTAGCAATTTCGTCAGAGACTTGCTTAGCTTTGTCTGTAATGTTATAATCGTATCCAAACCAATACTTTAAAGACTTTGGCTTCCATCTTTTTGTAGAAGTAAAATTCAGAAATCGAATCACATCTAAAGTATTTCCACCCATATCACGGTTCTCAACTTTATAGAAAGCAGCACCGTCCATATCAGAATAATTAGTATTATTAATGTTTGTGAAAGATTGGATATTCTCCTTCTTATTCTTCTCTAATGTGTATTGCCTTTCAGGAAAGATTTGAATGTCATTCCACCAGATAGCATAATTACCAGAATAAATAGGGCCACGATAACCATCTTTGTCTTTAACCGTATAGGCCGTAGGCTCGTAATCATTGCGTTGCCACTCGATCACCGCTGTAGAGTCTATTTTGATTGTTTTCTCTTGTAGCTTAGAGATAGTAAACTCAGTCTGAGATCCAGCGGCCAAGGTAATCTTCATCGTAACAATTACGCCGTCTACAGAGATCCCAGCAGAATCATAAGCTAAACTAATGGCTTGCTCTGGCTCTAACGGATAGTAAGCTGACGTAAAATTCGTAGTATCTGCATAAGTATAGCTTTCATTAAGCTTTTCGATACAAAGTTGACGAAGTTCAGCTAACCTTCCATTGATATCAGAAGCCCCTAGTCCAGAAGCAGTCTCACTAGCCGTAATCTCTTGGCCTACAACATTAATACTAAACTCGCTATTCGAATCATAGTTAGAAGCCGTAGCAACCAAACGCTCATCTTCAGTTTCATAAGTCATAACATAACGATTTGGAATGTCTTTTGTTAAAGTAGTAGAAACATTTGGCTGAAATATAGACTTATCGCCTGATTCAAAAGTATGAACTATCTGT
Source organism: Mogibacterium sp. (assembly GCA_021442505.1). Lineage (GTDB taxonomy): Bacteria > Bacillota > Clostridia > Peptostreptococcales > Anaerovoracaceae > Crickella. Next base: position 9,426 of record JABUTC010000001.1, read on the forward strand.
CTCTCTTTTACTTTAACAAATTTAGATAAAAGAACATTACCATAAGCATCTGGAGTCGCATCATTAAACTCACATAGTGTAAGCAAACCATTAACTACCTCTAAGTAACTAGTCCCTGGAGGATATATAATGTCTGAAACTATATGGGTTTCTTGAGCTAAGCCATTTGTTATACATGGAACGTTACAGTCTTCAACCAATTCTTTTACTTTAGCAACTAAATCAACGCCTGCTTTAACGGTTAATGTGGAAGTCAACTGTCTTTGCATAAGAATAGATAAAACCGATTGACAATCCAACGTGCCAGAAACATTTGGTCCATTGTAACTTGGATCGGACTTTGTGTATTTAAGAGTAGCCAATAAAATAGATTGGTATTCACTATTTACATCAGTTACATCGTAATAAATTCTAACATACTTACGATCTTCAATGTCATCGACTCCTTCGAAATTTAAAGAAGCTGTTACTTTAACATCATTAGAGGCGGATAGCTCTAGAGAACCTCCTGTGATTTTAGGAAGTGTTCCTTTTTCAACAAAAGTGAAAGATTTATCGGAACCGGATCCTGAAACACTCAAATCAGTCAAAACATATCTAAAGTTTTCGACTCTCATCGATGACCAATCCATGTTATCTCTCCTCTCCGTCGACACGTGTTATCTTAAGTGATATAGTTCCACGCCATTTAGCATCGTCACCTTCATCATTATGCTTTATGCTTGGAACCACATTAGCATTGAAACAGTATCCTCTAGAAGACTTGTAGAAACAATTTCCTTGGTACTCTTTCCATAGCCTAAGCCATTTTCGCTCATCATCATAAGTAAATACCAAACCATCTAAGCTGACCGACATACCTAATTGAGGCATTGTGTATTGCACTGGCCATTCACGGTCTGCATAATATACTGTAGTCGCATTTGGATTTGATAAATCAACCGATTCAGTAGTATTATATGTTAAATGAGCAACATTATCTTCGGTTCTTTCATTACCAAATAAGAAATAAGAACCTTTTGATTTACGAATGTATTTTAATTCCGTTACAGATACGCCGCCATCGTTATAATATGATTTGGCAATATATTTATATTCTATATTTAATGGACAGTAATAATCTGTAATAACAGAACCAAATTTAAGGTCCGAACCTATTTGAATTGGATTTCCCCATTTCGTAGCTGGTTTATCTAAAACATTTTGTGTATATTCCGTTTCAGATCCATATCCTATTGGATTAACTCTAAATAAATCAATCCTATCAGGTTTAAGTCCTTCGTACTCTTTAAAGACAAGTTCACGAATGTACTCACCTTGCTGATCTGGATCAGGAACTTTTCGTAATATAGCTTTTGGATTAGATACGAAATCCAATCTAACATACGTTTCACCTGAAGAAGTATTTACATCCTCATATGGATATGTATATGTGTCATTGTAATAAGGCTTAATGACCACTGGCTCGGGTGCCGTATATTCCACATAAAAGTCTCGTAATATTGTAGAGGATGAAAGACCTGAAGTAGACTCAACAATGAAAGCAATTGTATAATAATGCTTATTTGGAAAGAAAACTTCGTTTCTATCAAACGTATAGCTGACTAATTGCTCGTGCTCAGAACTTCCTTGAGTAACGACTGGATCTACATAATCATCAAATATAGATTCGTTAATTATCTTTGGTTTGTTCTGATCGGTATAATCTTTATCATCAATGATAGTAATATGAAGCTTATTAAATTCGCCACATAGATCTGTGACTGAAAGTTCCGTAACTAAAGGAAGAGTTGTTAAAGTCATATGATATGGCTTTGTAATTGTAAGAGTTGGAGCTTGAAGCAACTGGAATGAGAAATATCCAGAATCACCCCATTCATCTTTTATACCTTTAGTTTGAAGCTCGTAGGTATAAACCTCATCTATATCAAGATTTGTAATATCTAAATCATATAGATTAGCATTGCTTTCTTCAACTATAGACCATTCTTCCTCTTGAATTTGTTTAATTCTAAAAGCTCTTTGCTCAGATCCATCAAGGTCGTTATGTGTCCATTCAATTCTTAAAGATTCTTTAAGTTTATCGATTGCAGGACATCCTATTGGACTAGAGATATTAGGAGCATATGGTTTCCAAGGCTCATATACTTCTCCAGACCAGTCTGTCCAATCAGAACAAATATAAACAATTGATCCTGTACGATTATCAACCAAAATATTACGAGCAGCATAATACTTATACTGAACCCCGCTTTCAACAGAATCATTCGTTATAATTACCTCTGTTGGCTCATATAATGGCGTTGACGATGTAGGAGGATCAGAAGGAGGTTTGTACTGATTATCATTCGACTTATAAAGCTGTATCTTCCAAGATATTAAAGTTGGATCTGGAATTGTGTACAGTTTATTACTTAATGATATCTTAGCACATACAGATCCAAGATCTTCGTTATAAGCAATAGATGAAATAATACTTTGAGGTGGAAGAGGATCAGTGTATAGATTCGTACTTTCATTCGATGTTGCAGATCCGTATTCATTATTTGCTACGATTCGATATCTATACACATGACCGTCTACAACAGAGCGGTCAGTAAACGTAGTAACTTCATTACTTAAACCAACTGACAAAGTATTCCATATATAATTGTCTGTCATCCTTTGTACTGTTTGGGATGTAATGATTCCCGTTTGCTGACCTTGATACTCCCATGTAATGGAAACAGCATTGTTGTCTAAAGAAGCATGCGTAATTGCTGGAGCGCTAGGCTCAGTCATTGTGTACAGTGCATAGAAAACAGTATCTAAATCCCTTTGATAAATGTCTCCAGGTTTATACTTTACGTCTGTTCCGCTGTATTCATCAGTCCAACCCTGAAACACATAGTACTTTTTGTAAGGAGCCGTAGAGGTGATTACATAAGGCTGACCTTCATGTTTGACTTCAGAAGGTGGAATAGGCGATCCACCTCTGGTGTCATACATCATAGTGTATTGATTAGCCATACGGCTCCTCCTTTATTATACTCTTGCGTAGTTTCTAGAGGCTTGCTCAACCATATTAGTGACATACGCTCCAATATCAGCTGGATTGCTAGAACTGTAGACAATTCCATCACCCATATTAAGATTAATCGTTTGACCCGTAGGCTCATTATTAAGCTTAGAGATCAAAGAATTCAATTGACTGAATAACATAAATCCATTTCCAGAGTTAACCGCTGCATTAATGCCATCAACCGCTACACCAGCCTGAATCTGTTGTGTATCTAACATACTCTCCATGGTTTTAACTCCATTTTGAATTTCTGTTAAATCTAGAACAGGAGTGACTACTGGGTCTGAAGATTCGACTATGTCGATCGCAGCATTGAGGTCTAACGCGGTCTTATCAACTGGTTCAACCAATGAATTCATATCTAGAGATTGATTCTCAATCGCTTTGAATGCTCCGTCAACAGTATTAGCCATAGCTTGCGCCACGGGCTTAGCCTCTTTGTTGAATGTATCGATGATTCCCTGATCAATCCAATGAGCAAAACGCATAGCTCTCTTAGAAGGAGAACGCGATTCAGCTTCCTCATTAGCTCTACCAAAGATACCGTCGACCAATGACTTAACCGCTCTACCTACAGCATCAATACCGTTTCGAATTCCATTCGCAATACCATTGATTATATTACCGACAAATTCTTTAACACCGCCTGCAATATCTTCTGCGGAGTGAGATAAGAAATAGACAGCTGTCTTAATCAATTCCTTGATTAATTCTTTCATTGCATTATAGGCACGTTCTCTATTGTTTCTTATGCCCTCAGCTAAACCTTCGATAAATGATAGAATCAAGTTAATACCAGCTTCAATAACATCACCAAGCTTTTCAGCGATCGTATTTAGTAAAGCAACGATCATATCGATAACGTAGCCTACTAAAACTGGTATATTCATTAGGATATGCTCTCCAACAAATCTAACTAGTTCATCAACAACAGGACCTAGCCCTTGAATTATAGAAACAAGAACAGAACTAATAGCTTGACCAATAGCAGGAGCTGACTCAGCGATGGCCATACAAATAGCCGTAATTATCGCCGCTAAAGCTTCCATAATTGGCCCTATCGTTTCTACGATAGTTTGGCAAACCATTGTAATGATTCCAACTATAAGATCTTTTATAGCGCCCATAGTTCCGAGAATGGCTTGGGATACGCCGAGAATTAAACCCGTCAACAATCCACTTATGATTAATGCTATACCAGCTACAGAGGATCCTATAATAGTTCCTAAAGCCAACAAAGCAGAGGGAATTGTTTCGGTTAATGACCATAGTGTATCTGCAATTACTTGCATTGTTTCAGCAAACTCAGGACCTAAATTCCTAAGAAGCCCTAAGAAAGATGATATAGCAACGTAAATTGTATCAACAAATCTAATAATTACTTGTTGAATAACATCGAATATGATATTTACGATACCAACTAATAAAGGCTGAGCAGCAGCTAAGAATACTTCAACTAGACCAACAGCAGCGCCTTTAAGTAGTTCAACAATCATTGGTATATTATTTATAACTGATTGAATCAAAATTTGTATCAAAGCGGTGAACAAATCGATCCATCCTTGAATACTATTTTGCACAGTCTGTGCAAATTTAGCAATGATTTCAGGAACTCTGTCAATTAAAACTAGCAAATTATCGCATATTCGATTGATGTCGGAACCAGTAAATGCAGCAAACATTGAGAATGCGGTTGCTGCTACAAATAATGCAGTAGATACTCCAAGTGCTGATATCGAGAACAGCAATAATGTTTTTGCTAGTTCATTCATGGTGCGTATCAAATTAGTTTTCTTAAGAATCTCAGCAGCTCCAGCCAATATCCATATAGCAGCTACTAATGCTGTAACTCCAGCAATAACGCCACCGATTCCTGTTAAACTAAATAACAAGAAAGCAACACTTAAAGCAGCAATGGCTAATGCAATAACACCAATAGCTGCAGCAGCTTTTAAAAGTTCACTATCTTTAGGCAATACATTAACAACTACAGTAAACAGCAATAATGACGCAGCAACCGCTATTAGACCCTTAACTATACTTCCTAAGCTTAAAAGACTCATAAGCATTAATGCAACTGATAAAGCTATCATAGCTCCAGATAAAATAGCAATTGACGCTGCTGCTTTTACAACATCAGAAGTTGGTAATTTTGAAACCGCTTTGGTTAATATGGTTATAGATACAGCAGCAGCTACAATGGCTTGAACTAATGCAAAGAACTCTATACCCGCTAATATTTTTAATGCTACTGCTAAAGGAAGCATTGAAGCTCCTAAAGCAGCTAAAGCCAATGCTGTTTTATAAACCTCTCCAGCATGAATAAACTTAATTGCTAATGCAAACACACCCATTGTCACACCTATTGCAATTAAAGAACTAACCATTCTATCAACCGGTACGGAAGATAATATCTTAATCGCTAAAGCCATAGTCATTAAAGCCGCTGAAAATGCAAATATTACACCGATTAAACCAACTAATTGTTTTACAGATACTGCAGTTTTTTCAGTGGCATCGACAACCTGGAATATATCTTTTCCCTTATTACTAAAAGTATGCCAATTCTTTTTAAAACCTGTAAGATTTTTAGTAATAAGATCAAGCGCAAAAGCAAACGCAACAAGAACAACTGATACTGCTGTAACGCCTTTAACTAATTCGCCAAATGGCATACCACCTAATAATTTTACAGCAGACGCTAAAGTCATTAAAGCTCCCGCAAATGATGAGATAGCCATCAACTCCCATCCACCTATTTTTACGTTAAACTCTTTTAACGTTTTCGTTAGCAACTGCATTAAAATAGCTAAAGCTGCCATTCCTTGAAGCAATTCATTCCATTTCAGTTGCCCTAAATAAGCTACTGTCTTAGCTAATATGCTAAGAGCCGTAGCAAACGTAAGAATCATAAATGATATGATTAAAATTTCTTTAACCGCAGCAAACCCTTTAGTTTGGGTAGAAAATTCTTTAAAAGCATTCATTATTCTTGGCATTTGCTTAGTGAGCAAACCAAGCATTACCATAAGGCCGCCAATAGCGCCTAAAGCGGGCAATAAGTTTTCAACATTAACATCTGCTAAAGTAACCAACGATATTGCTAATATTCCAATAGCTATTGCATAAGTTAATATCGTTTTTGCTTTTACTGATGCTTTTAGTTGCTCAAACCCATCAGCAACCGCGGTAAGAGTTCTATGAATATCGTCCACGAATGTAAACTTTTCTATAGTTTCTTTAAACATATTAGCTATCTTATCTACTTTTCCAAGCATTCCTTTTAAGATAACTATTACACCACCAGACGCAGCTAAAGTAGCTATTTTTCCAAAATCAATGTTACTAAATGCTTCTTTTATTCTATTAGCAATCGTACTAGCTATATTTCCAATTGCATTCATCGCGGTCTTAAAGAATCCTAATTTATCAGTAGTTGTATCAACAGCATCCCCAACACCTATTATGCTGTCGTTTAAATACTCAAAGAAACTACCAAAAGATTTATCAGAAACCTTAATACCATTAAGCATTTCTTGAAATCTGCCTATGATTGGAAGGGCCCCATTGCTGAAAGCAAAACCTATACCCCATACGCTATTCGAAAGATCTAAAGACGCTTCTGATGTTCCATCTAAAACGCCTTTAACATTCCCAACAACATCTCCAACGTTTTGAGCTCCATTAGCTATTCCAGTCATAGTGTCCTTTAAACCGCTTGTAGCACTTTGTACAGAATTAATAGAGTCCGCAAAGCTTTTAAAAGTATCGCTAACCCCTGAAAAATCAATACTGTTTCTAAGCCCGTCAATGGCGCTAGATATTCCATCTGTTATGGGCCTAATTATTTCACCAATTCTGCCAAATAAAGCTAAAGCAATATCAAATACATGAAATGATGTTTGAAGTTGCGTTATTGCTTTAACAACTAACATCACCGCTGATTTAATAACATTGAACACCGAAAATAGTCCAGCCATTCCAGATTTAAGATTCGACTGAGCTTGCTCAGAAAGTTTAAATGACTCTGTAAGTTCTTTAAATTTAGCAATGATATCGTATAATGCATTACCATTTAAAGATCCAAATATTTCATTAAAAGCATCTTTTATTGGCTTTGCAATAGATAATAAAGACTGCCAAATATTGCGAAGAGATTCAATAAGAAGTTCCCGTCCGCCAAGCTGATCTAACTGATCTTTTAACTGACCTATAGGGCTACTCGCATCTGTAGAAGCTGCTGCGAATTCACGCATCTTATCTATTTCTTCTTGCGTATAGCCTTTGTTAATCAACTCAGCGTCACTTAACTGATTTATTTGATCTATTACACCACCAAATAAATTCTTATCGAAGAACCCTTCTTTTAGAGAATCTTTAAGAGATCCATTCTTTGTTATTAGGTTATCTATCTCAATCCCAGCATTGCGAGCTTGCTCGGTAATCATTTTGGTCATGCCAGACTCTAAAGAAGAATCACTTGCAAATAAAGAATCCCATGAATCTGATTGAACAGATCTTGGTCCCATTGCGATCTGAAGAGCATTGTTTCTAACTTCTGCTGATTTATTAATAACCTCACTAAGCGTATCACTTATCTCGGTCATTAATGTCCTAGCTTCTTCGAAGTCACCAACAATAAGCTTCCACGTTTGTGCCCAACCAGATCCAGCAGCTTCTTTCAAAGTATCAAATAACTGTGTTATAGTTTTGACCTTTGTTGCTGCGTCATTTGCGGTCTGACCTAATTCTTTAATTTTTACAATCTGCTCTTCCGTATAGCCAAGTGCTCTAAGCTGCTCGTCAGTGTAGTCACCTGTAAACTTCTTTAATGTTTCCATCAAGATTTCAGTGGTAACCCAACCTTCGGATAATGACTCTCTAAACGAACCTTGACGAGCAATGATATCGTCAACGGCTATTCCATGTACTCTCGCAGTTTCCTTTAGAGCATTCTGAAGTTGCTCGCCACCCATACCGGCATTAACTACAGAATTCCAGTCCATAAGTTTAACTGTACCTGAAGCAATAGCTTGGCTAAGCTGATACATTGCTACTGATGCTTGCTGCGAACTCGAACCTGACATAGCTGCCAAGTTAGCGATACCCTTGATAGCATCTGCTGAGGTTCTTAGATCTACACCAGCTGCCGTAAAAGTACCAATATTTCTAGTCATTTCAGAGAAGTTATAGATCGTCATATCTGCATATAGATTTAACTCATCTAACACTTCCGTAACTTGTTTTAGAGTAGTACCTTTAGATGCAGTGTTAGCCAAAATAGTTTGAACAGCATTCATCTGAGTTTCATACTCATGAAAACCAGTTGTGATAGGGTCAATGGTTAAAGCTTTACCAATGTTTATACCAGCAGTAACAAGGCGATTAGTTAAATTCTGGACAGTACTAAATATTGCTGCACCAGTAACAGAAAACTTGTCGTTTAAGGCGTCTAAAGATCTACCAACCGTATTCGCAAAAGCACGTTTAGCTGTTTCTCCAAAAGTTTCTACACTCTGTGTAGCACCTTTCATTTCAAGTTTAGTTTTTAACCTATCTAAAGTAGCTTCAGATTTCCTAACTCCAGATTCAAACTGAGAGTTGTCAAATTTCATTGCAACTACTCTAGTGTCTGTGGTATTAGCCATCTGATGTCACCTCCAACCATAGGTTTCTAACTAACTCTTTAAACACTTTAGAAAGGGCTGGGTTAATATAATCTACACCTTGAACAAATCCACCGCCATTTGTTCCATGCCCATACTGTATTAGCATAGCGATATTAACATGGCCATTTATATTACTATTGTGAAACCATATGGTAATTCCTGTATCAGTTTCCTCAATTTCATATGACCAAGCCATTGCCGTTTTTCCAGATCGTTTAGGTGTATAGATTTCTAAAGCTCTAACACCAGCCATAGCATATCTTTCTAAAATAGGTCTAACGTCTTGTTGCTGAACTCGTTTAAAAAACTTTTCAGTTTTAGACCAATTACCTTTAACTTCAAATGTTATCATCCTAAAGTTCCCAACTGTCTCTTACGTTGCTCATTTAAAGCCCTGTTGCGTCTCATTATTTCAGCTTTCGACATCTTTTTAGGCTTTTCTGATTTAATACCAAAGATTCTAAGCAATGTGATCAATCTGTGAATGTTCCATTTTTGGCATTCTATAGGAATTTGGTTTGCAAACATATAATAATAAATTTCTTCAGAAGAATAATTTTTAGTAGCTAAAGATTTTTGTCCGGTCATTGCGTTTATCCTATCTTCAGCAAAAGTAGTTGCTGTCATAGGATCTTGCAAATAGTCTCGGATTTTAAGCATTAAATCTGAACTATTAAAAATAGCAGTATATGTACTTTCACTAACATTTTGTGTTGTAGTCATACACCTAATGTAATCATATAATTCTTCTGGAGTAAGATCATTAGAACTTGAAACCCTTAGAAAAATCTTTTTCCATTTAGCTTCCCATTTTGAGATTGATACTAAAGAGTGTTCCATCATAACCGTAGTAGCTTTTGTCTTTTTAAACTCTTCTGTTCGTTCATCAAAGAATTCAAGCTCGGGAACATCTAAACGTAACATTACTCTTCTTCTTTACCAGATTCTAGCTTATCCATTTCTTTCTTAAGCTGCTTATACTCTTTACTGTTCTTATCTATAAGATCGCTTGGCATAACCTTTTCAATGAAACGATCAGCTCTTTTTGGATCATTTAAAAGATTAAACAATAGCTCACTATAAGCTTCAGACTCAACGAACTCAGCTAAAATCTCATGATTCTTAACGAAGCGAATACCATCATCAGACTTCTTCCCATATGAAGATTCGATAATGGATGTTATTATCTCAAGCATACGATTCTGATCATTATTAGCTAAAGCAGCTTTGGCAAATGTAGAGAAACCTCCTGGATAAGATGTCTCAAGTTTCATAAGTTCAACCTTGTTCAAATGAAAATAGAAATCTCTAGTAATTTTATTGCCATTATAATCTTCAAAAGTAATTTGTTCTTTAACCATTTTAGTTACTCTCCTTCCAATTGTTAAAAACTAAATTAGTTCTTCTTATTGAACTTTGGTTTACCAGCTTCTGGAGCATGAGGTACTTTTACTTCAGGCTCTGGGGTTTCTTCATTTTCTTTTACAAAGATGTCATAAATCTCCTGAGGAAATACGAGACGGGCATCATCAGTTTCAGAACCATAAAGAATACCTTCAAGCTTCTTAAGTTTGTCATTCTGCGTACCGCTCTCAAGAGTAGAAGTATCCACTGTGACAGAAGCAGTTGGCTTAGCACCGATTAACTCTGCAGGAGCAGCTACAGCAGTAGTGGTTGCCTCCCAAGACATAGTAATAGCCTCTGGAGAATCATTTACTGTCTGATACTGCTTTTCTGATGGAGAAGCAGTCATACCATAAATAATATGAATCTTATAGTTATCATCAGCTGTAGGATCGTCAGCGGAACCAACTTTGGTACGATAAGAAAGAGCAAAGATCTCTCTCTTCTGCTGTCCAATAGTAACACCCTCTTTAATATCCATAGAACCATCACAAGATTCGAATTCTTTTGGATACGTATATGCTTCGATAGTATTCTTTAGCTTCTCAGCAGAACGCATAGTAGCATATACAATGTTGTCGGCATACAGATCAGTAGCTTCAGCGCCTTCTGGGGTATCTGAAATAGAAGTAAGACCATTCCAAGCGACACCTTTCCAAGTTTCATTACCAGAGCCATCCTTAGTTTTCTTATAAAGAACACCATGATCTACGCCAGTTTCAAATTTACGATCAATAGTTTGATCCCATACAATAGCACTCATTAGAGTCCTCCTTAATGATATAAAACGTAGACATCATGATGCAAAGAATCTACAACATAATGCCTACTAAATGAACATAACGGTAATAGATCAAATAAATCCAATATTGGACTATCTGGATCTAATGAAATAACCATAACTTGATATCCCCTATAATATTGATATGCCATATTGTCTGCGTTAAGCTCGACTTCTCTATCTCTACTATAAACGATACATGGATATTTCATTTTAAGGGATTCTGGAGGTTGAAAATAAACATGAGTATCTTCTGGCTCAATGCCAAGAGCTTCAGCCATAATATTTTCGAGCTTATGGTGTAAATCAACTCTTCTGCTCATGATATACACCTCCTATGTTAATGACTAAACGTGGATATCGTATATCTACTGAAGAAACACGCCACAATGTATTCATATACTCAACATATTTGATATACATATAGTTTTCTAAAGCATATGGGTCTGCTACTACAGATATTTCCATATTAACCGCAATATCATTATTTATTTTCGTTTCTTCTTCATTTCTTTTAATATTACGATTTATATCTCCATAATATTGTTTTTCGACCTTATTTTCAGTCCAAACACCAGGAGAAGTTTCTTCCGTAGTAACGTATCCAACGATTCCACTAAATTTATTCATTACTACTAGTTACCCTTCTTCTCGCTTTTTTTCTTATCTACATTTGTAGCAGCTTTACGAGTCTCGATACAAATTGCAGAATATGGCTTAATGAGAGCACCAGAACAACGAGTTTCAATTAGGTACTTATACTTATTGTAGTCGATATCAAAGTCATCGAACATATTTACAGCACCGCCCTTGTCAGCGCCAACATTATAATCCTGAAGATTTACAATAAGACCCTGAAGAGTTCTTTCTTTTGTCTCACCAGCAAGGGTTCTCTTCTGATTCTCCATTACAGGAACAGAGATGATCTTAGAAACGCGCATAGCAGTAGCAAGCTCTTGCTCAGTGTTGTACTTACGGCGCTTGTTAAGATCCTCAAGAAGTAGACAATCTGTTAGAATATCCTCTGTGCAGAATAGTGTTGGATTACCAGAACCCTTATATTCTTTACGAGCCTTGATAGACTGACGAATGAACTTCTCAGCAATCTCGTCACTTGTAAGAGTGTCGGCATCGATAACTGCTTGAATTGTGTAGAACTCGTCGTCCTTCCAAATTGGACGAATGTGATCCTCTTTGATCTTGTACTGGCTAGAATTCAGACGACCATCACCAATAAGGAATGCACGTGCGAGTTCCTCATCTAGCATACCACGCATCTCAGTCTTAAGCCAAGAAACAACATCCATATCCGTGATATCGATAACATCGTCACGATCCATGGACTGGTGTTTATAAACAGTCTGAGGTTCTGTTACACGCTTAAGCAAAGAGAAGACCTCATCAATCTTCTTCTCGCCTTTTATGTAACCCAGAGCCCTAGCTTCGTCCTCAGTGATATCTGCATATAGGCACTTAATCCTGGAGAATGGAGTATTGTGAACGCCACTCATAACAGGTGCCACCCAATCTGTTCTACGCTGAACAAAGATTGGAGTATCAGTTACATTTTTTGCATCTGGGAACAAATAATCGATGTTCTCAATGCCATGCTGTAAGAAAGCTTTCTTCATAGAGCCAACGGACTCTGCATCGCGAAGGATACCTACCATCTCATCGTGAGAAAGTGTATCGTTCAAACCATTAGGATCTTCGCCTTCGAAAATGTTATGTTTCATTGATTCCTCCTTGTTATTGAATGCGGATTGTTCCATATCTCCGCCTTCACCATTACTTTCAGTTGGTACATTACCCTTTTGTGCATCTTCAATAGCCATACCAATCATAGCATAAACGGCTTCTTTCTGTTTATCATTAAGAGTGTTAAAGATATCACCAATTGTCTCTTCAGACTGGTCACCTTCGTCACCCTGGGGGGCTTCTTCAGGTGCATCTTCAGGCTTCTCTTGTTTCATGGCTTTGCCATCTTTGATGTCTTTTTCTTCGGTCTTTTCTATCTCGACCATTACTTTTTTGTCTTTTTCAGTAGGCATATCTTTCCTTTCCTTCTTCTCTGAACCTCCAGAAGAACCACCACAAGCATGAACTAGCACTGGTTGATCAGAAGAATAAATGCATTCGTCCTCTACATAGGTTTCAACACCATGCTGAAGAACTACGTTGTCAATAAATGCTCCTGGATTTGCTCCTGCCAATACGACACTTAGTTCTCTAATAACGCCATGCAATACATTAGAACCTTCCTGCTTTAGCTTATTAGCATAAATAGAAAGAGATCTAATATCACCATGCTTAAGCAATTCTTTAACGTCTTTTGCTTGTTCCGTATCGTTAAGATAACCATAAGCATAAACGCCTTCAGATCCACGATCTTCTAGAGCAGCATGACCGATCACATTTGCTGGATCATTGTGCTGATGCTGCCAAACTAGAGGAACTGTTTTACCATCGCAGTGCTTAAAAGCATTAGGCTTAATTACACGACCATCAGAGCAACGAATATCGCATCTTGTAGCCCATCCAGAGAAATCGTAACTTTTTTCTTTACCCATAATTTCTCCTATCTTTTATCCATCTTCATAGTACGGCGTTACGGCTGGGTCATTCATATTCACATCTAAATATGACTGTCCAGTTCCTTGATCCATTGGCGGAACAGGTGGAGCATTAGGATCTATTCCCATAGTATCTGTAGGATATAGATTCTTATTGCTTAACTCTTCCGCTATTGGTGCATCAGAAACAGGATAACCAAGTTCATCTCTGAATACATTCGACTCAACAATAGCATTACGTGTAAATGAATCTGCTATAGCGGCCATTTCGGTAACAGGAACAAACTTCAATGGATCTAAGAAGTATCCAATAGCTTGCCCTTGCGTTCTAGCAGTCTTAGTAATCCATTTTCTGGACATTTCGACTACTATCGCATTTAGTATTGGCGAAATAGTACGCTTATAGTAGTTATTCATAACTACAGCATCTGCAGTCCCTTTGAAAACGTCTTCCGTTAACCCTAACTGGTTGTATAACATGCTCGTTAGGTACTCAATTTGCGCTAGAAGATTATTTTCAGCAGGTCTGTTCAACTGCGTTACACGTTCTGTGCCATCAATATATGCAATTCCGTATTTTGACTCAAATAATTGTTTTTCAATGTCTTCTTTTCTCTTAAAAGCTTGATCTCGCTTCTTATCTGTCTTAATTGTGTATGGTAACTGAATCAAAAGATCTAATTTACCAGAACTGCTTTGCTTATCTATAGCATCCAAATAAGCTAGCTTACGAATAAGCCTTTGAAGAGTAGAATTTGGTTGATTCATAACCGCATATAGAGGATTTTCTATTATAGCGCATAGCTTCTTCGGAACCGTTATCTCCTTTCGGTCTTGTAAAGCTTGGTTAAATAGATCTACCTTAATATGCTCTGGATACCAATCAACTATCTTTGCTACTCGTAGAGATAGAATATCAAACGATCCTTTATACGGATTAGAATCGTAATCTACAGGAACAACGGCTACGGATCCTTCTTGAAACATCGATAATACAATATCTGTAACCAACGCACTACCTATTTGATCGATATTAGCCTCATAATTTAGACAATCATTCAAAGAGCTATTTATTTCATATTTAAAACGATGTTGTTCATCTCTCATCTCATGTCTAAGTCTAACTTCAGAAACATCCATAGCTATTTTATTATATAATCCAGCTACGATGGTTCTTTCGTTATCAAACCTTAGCCTAACACGATCAGGTCTAGTAGAATTTGCAGGACCATAGTTTTCCCAATGTTCTGATGTAACATTGACGTTCTTTATATCCGTCGGATCCTTATTAGCGGAAAAGATATTCCACTCATGTTTATAGCGGGTCCAAAAAGATGTCGCCATTCTACCTCCTTTGCCTTACATATTTAGCTTCTTCTTTTAAAGTATTATCGTAGATATTAGAAGTTAGCTTTCCAGCCTTCTTAATATCTCTATGTTTACCTATAGCAGATCCAACCTCAGATAAAGCAGCCGTTTTAAGCAAAGATCTAATAGCTCCTTGCCCTCTAGCTCTATATGTCATATATGCTTTCGTCTGGAATGGATGCCCCATCAAAGAAGCTACTAATTTAACAGTTCTTCCACGAGAATTCGCTTGTCTTTGCATTCCTTGATCTATTTCTGAAGATTTATCTGCTTTAGCCATCTCAACTAAAGCTTTTTTGGTCTTACCTTTGGAATATGCTCTTTCAGCTTTCTTAGTGTGCCTTTTTGTAGACCAAGATCTATAGTTATATGGCTGATTCTTTTTACGGGCTCGTCTAATGCCCCATCGCATCCCAGCGATCCCGTAGTGAGCTAAAAAATAACCATCTCCATCGATAGATGAATGCTTTGCCGCATTAGACGCTGAAGATTTTATCTTCTTAGAACTCTTATAAATCGTTTGAGCATCTTTGTAGTCTTGTTGAAGCGTCTTATCTAAAGACATATTAACTACTTTGCTAGATCCAATCTTTACCGCTTTCTTAAACACAGAATCTTTGTCATTAAACAATGTATTTGTTATAAACTTCTTAACTTGGTAGCCAGGTTTGGACTTAGAGTACAATTCTTTAAATCTTTGCTCCCTTTCTAACCTATTTATTCTGTGATCTAAGGCTTTATCGGACATCCCTCTTAAATTCTTTTTAGTAAACTTAAGATCTGCATTACGCTTCTGCTTATTAGCATCTAAACGAGCTTGTTGTGAAGACTTTTTTCGTCTAACACCCCATTTTTGGCCTCGTATGCCATAATGGACGAGTACATCTGCATCATACATTTTCTTCAGCCTCCGCTTCTGCTATTTCGTTTAATCTCCATTCAAGCTCGTCCGCATTCTTCTTGAATGACTCATTGACAAAGGAACTAGTTGGTGGATCGAATAAAAGTCTTACTCTCAAATACATATAACTTTTTATTAATGCTAAAACATCAATGTTGTCTATGTACTCTGACCACGTTTTAGTCTTATCAGATATTGTAAAACCTTTTTCTCCTACGCCAAGCTCATTAAGAATACTAAATACAGTATTTATATGCATAATTATATCGACGTCGAAGTTAGTATCTTCTTCAGCGATACCTAAAACTTTTTTAATCGAAGTTAAGATACTCTCATTCATTCGAAATCCTCCTTATGCAACTTATATGCTACGTAAGCGTCCATTAACGCTGCTACGTTATCTATCTTATCACTGTATCTCTTCTTATAAAGCTTGCGATTGCCATTATTATCTTCTAAAGTAATACAATTCCCCATTGTATAAGACATTATCTCTTGGTCAAAGCATAACATCTTTTCTTCTGCTAGTTTTTTAAGTTCGCCAAGTGGAACCGATTCTGTTCGTACTCCTTGCTTTACTTTTTCGATTCCAAAAGGTCCATTCTCTTGTTCCCATCTATCCATAAACTGCTTAGCATTATACGGATCATAACCAACAGAGCAAACATTATAATCATACTTAACTATGTGTTCGTCAAGATCTTCATAAATCTCATCGAGATCTAAAACAGATCCATCCATAACCCTTAACGATCCTTCCGCTAAGAATTCTTCATACTTTTGTCTTGCTGCTAAAGTTAATTTCTTAAACGTAAGTTCTGAAATGTAACTTATGGCTTTAATGCCATACGATCCGTCGTATAGTGGAAACATAAATGTAAATGCACAAAAGTCGTCTCCTTGAGAAAGGTCAATTCCAAGTGAACAATCCATTCCCCAATATTCTTTTGGACTATGTGGAAGCGTTTCATCATACGTAAAGAAATATGTATAACCTTCTGTTGGTATACCAAATCTTTTAGCTAACATTTCGTTTCGATAAGATGGAACTGCTTCAGCTCTTTCAACTTCTGCTTGATATGTCTCAAAAGAAACGGTTTTTCCAATGTTAGGCTGAGCTTTCTCCCACAAAGATGGATCTGCGACTTCAGAAACATCATCTAAACGATAATGAAAGATAGATACATGTGGATTAATGTAATCTCCTTTAAGAATATCCATCAATTC
>JABUTC010000020.1:0-1682 GCA_021442505.1 Mogibacterium sp.
ATTGACGGAGTGCAGCTTTTCTGCTTTGTTCTCATTTGGATCGGACTTTTCATATTCTCGTACGGAGAGTACAGACAGTTTAAAAAATTGAAAGCAACAGAAATAGAAACAGAAGATGAATAAGAAAAATGAAATTCTAACAGGTTCAATATGGAAAGCCGCTCTTAAGTTTGCGATTCCGCTGGCGATTACAGGAATGCTGCAGCAGCTCTTTAATGCTGCAGACGTTGCAGTAGTCGGACGTTTCGTGGGAAAAGAAGCCATGGCGGCGGTCGGAAGCAACGTGCCGGTCGTAGGCCTGATTGTAAATCTTTTCGTCGGAATTTCTGTCGGAAGCAATGTAGTCATCGCCAGATGCATAGGCGAGGGTAAGCAGAAAAAGACCGAGCAGGCAGTTCACACTTCGATTGTGCTGGCACTTATCTGCGGTGTTATTGTTGCGGTAGTCGGTTCTATCATAGCAGGACCTATTATCAAAATGATGGGCGTGCCGGCGGAAGTTGCCGACTACTCAGCACTGTATTTGAGAATATACTTCCTTGGATCTCCGTTTATTCTTCTGTACAATTTCGAATCGGCAATTTTCAGAAGCTACGGTGATACAAAGACTCCTCTGTTTTGCCTGCTGACAGGCGGAATACTGAACGTATGCTTCAATATTTTCTTCATACTTAAACTCGGTATGACAGTAGACGGAGTTGCTCTGGCTACAGTAATTGCAAATGCCGTAAGCTCTGCGATGCTGCTTTTCTTCCTCCTGAGAGGAAAGGACGGAATCAAGGTCGAGATTCGCAAACTGGGGTTGGATTTGGGAGTGACGAGGAATGTTCTCCAGATAGGTCTGCCTTCCGGAATTCAGAGCATGGTGTTTTCGATTTCGAACCTCTGCATACAGTCGGCTATAAACAGCCTCGGTGCAGATATTATGGCTGCATCGTCAGCGGCATTTACGGTCGAAATTTTCGTCTTCTTCATACTAAACTCGTTTGGACAGGCCTGCGTAACCTTCATGGGACAGAACTACGGTGCCGGAAACAAGCAGCGCTGCAGAGAAGTAGTTAAGAAAGTTACAACCCTCAGCCTGATAATAACTATGGGAGGGGCTGTATTTATCATCATTTTCAGCGACTTCTTTGTTTCGATATTCAATCAGGATCCAACCGTAATTCAGTTTGGAACTTACAGAGTCAGATTCCTTATGGCAGGGCAGTTCCTGTGCGTAATTATGGAGTGCCTGTCAGGTGCGCTGAGAGGCCTGGGAAAATCTATGCAGCCTGCACTCATTACGCTGGTCGGCGTCTGCGGCTCACGTATCGCATGGGTGTATACAGTTTTCGCATCTTCAAGGACATGGGCCACACTTCTGACCGTATACCCGATAAGCTGGCTCCTTGCGGTGATAGCGCTCGTAATCGTCTATCGCAGAACGGCGAAAAAAATGCTGGAGTAATTGCCGACAAATTTCAAGGCATGCTAAAAGGACCCTTTCGGGTCCTTTTTTACGTCGTACTATTTCGGCAGGTTCGCCTTGCAGCTCCACTCTGTCACATCGAGCCTGATGATGCAGGTCTTGTCGATTACCGCATCCTGATACTCATATTCTCCGCCGCCGATGATGTTGTCCATGATTGCATCGAGCGCGTCAACTTTCTCTTCCTTATCCTCAACGAGACATTTTCACC
>JABUTC010000020.1:1832-4354 GCA_021442505.1 Mogibacterium sp.
GAATGAGACCGTGGTCTTCTTTTACAACATAGCCGTAGTTCATCGGTGTGATGCAGATGCCTTCAGCGTCGTTGAAAACGAGTCTCAGAACCTCCTGGCTTGCGATGAAATTCATAATCTCGTTGCAATCGCTGATTTCTCTTTCTTTTCTTCTCATGACTATTCCTCCTCCGGAATCGGCATTTTGCGGTTGTATCCCGTAAGATTGGCAGCTCTTGATTCAACTGCATTTGCTATCGCAAGAACAACATCCAGCGATGGACCGTAGAAAAGTGCTCCGTGATTTGCGAGCGATACAGCATGTGTCTTCCTGAGAACTTCGATAGCTTTTTCTGCGAGTTCCTCACTTCCGGACATCGCATATTCCACATTCAGGTAATCTCCGATGAGATTGTGAAGCGCTTCGTCTTCAATCAGGAACGATGCGTGTGATGCGGCGAGAATAGCGCATGCATTCGAATGAGTATGCACTATAGCCTTGCAGTCCGGAAGCTTCTTGTACATAAGTGCATGAAGATATGCCTCCGAGCTTGGCTTTCTCTGATCTCCATACTCAAGGGTATCGAGATCAACTCTTACTACATCCTCAATCCTTATATTGAAGTAATCCATGCCGGACGGGCTGATAAGCATATTCTTCTCGTCGAGCAGAACCGAAAGGTTGCCCCAGCAGCCGTGAACAAGGCTGTCTCTGGACATCTGTTTTCCTGTCTCAATAAGCTCGTTGCGAAGCTTGAATTCCTCGTCGTCGTGTCCTACATAGTTGACAAAGCTGTCGCTGTTAACTATTGAGTAACTGTTTATAAAATCTTTTCTCAGTTCTTCGACTACATTCGCCGGAAGATGCTTTACTCCGCCAAGCTTCTCGCCGAAAATCTCACATTCGCAGCCTTTCTGGATAATCTGGGCTGCAGCAACTGCCTCCTGAATGTTTCTGCCTGTTCCCACAGCACCCGCACCCTGAATCATGCAGCCGCCTATATCAGAAACTGCAGTCAGAATATCGCCTGCGGTGCCGCCGCGAACAACCGGAACCTTTGCTCCGATAATCTGAGCCAAGTCATCGAGACATGGAACCAATGCCTTGCCCCTCGACGAAAACTCAACGATTTCCTCTGTGCATATAAAAGCCAGAGCACCTATGTCAGGTCTGGCTCTGAAAATCTTGCCGATATCGCCGGTCTTAATGTCGTATAACTTAACGTCACTTTCACTGATTCTTGAAAGTCTGAGATTCTCGTCAGACATTAAGAAACTGTCGTTGTCAAAGCGCAGCGCGAGCTGTCCGAAAGGAACTCTGTATCTGTCTTTGAAAGCTTTAGCTCCGTTTACCAGCGTTGTAACACCCTCATTAAAATTCATATTAAAACCTTTCCTTCAAATCTATAAGAACGAGCAGATTATACCATCCATAATCTGCTCCCTTGTGAAATCTATGTGTTTGTTATTTTCTTCGCGATAGAATCCCATCCGATAGCTGAAGTGTCAGGCTGCTCGAAGCCGCTTTCGCATAGTGCGAAGGCTTCATTGATTCCCCGTGCCAGTCTCTCGGTGAAAGCCGGCAGCTCCCGGTCAAAAGGCTTATCCACGCTCTCCATCTCCGGCATTGCGACATATATCACATTGCTGCCCGGTATCGATTCATCAATCCATTCCTTGATTCCCGGAAGCCTTGTCGCTACAGGGACCATGCCCGATGCCATAGCCTCAATCAGAACAAGTCCGAGCCCTTCAAAATACGAAGGAAGCACAAAAACATCACCTGCTTTAAACTCCGAAATTAGAACATCCTGGTCTACAAAACCGAGATACTCCACAGATTCGCAGCTGCCTCGTCCTTCTCCGACATACGAAATCAGATCATCAATCTGAGCACGCACTTCCTCATCCTGACAGCCGCCGATGAGCCTGAGTCTGAACTTCGAAACATCTGCATCGGAAAGCTGTCTTACTGCGCCGAGGAGTTCAGGCACGCCCTTAGGCTTGCTGATTTTTCCCGCAAAAAGAAGATTAAGCGGCTCGCCGGACTGCTTCTCCTTACGGCCTTCTGTGTTAAAAAACTCAACGTTATATCCGCTTCCGACTACGCGCACAAGCTCAGGTGAAACTCCGTAAAGTTCGCAGATTTCGTTCTTCTGCTCTCCGTGGAGGGCACAGATGCGGTCAAGACCTTGAATGCCTTTGCGCACATAATCCTGAAGCCTTACGCTTGTCTTAAACTGGCGAAGGTCCGAGCCGTGACACTGACCGATGATAAATTTTTCCGGGAAAAGCTCACGGACATATGCAGCAAGCAGGAAAAGGTGATGGCAGTAAATGATATCGGGATTGAATTCCTCAACAGCCTTTATGAGTTGTGACCTGTAGTTTTCCTTGAACCTCGAAACAGCTTCTTCGTCCATGCTGCTGTCACGTGAGGAAGGGTAAGGCATCACGTCCGACATTCCGTAAATCGGATAGTTTTGCTCATCAAAAAATACAGGGTAGAACAAAGTTCCTTTCGGCAGGATAACTTCATCGTC
>JABUTC010000020.1:4720-11974 GCA_021442505.1 Mogibacterium sp.
TGTAGATAGATTAAAAGAAGAACTTCATCTTCATCGGAGAGGCAGGCAGCGGAAAGAGCGAAATCGTTCTCAACGTTGCACATATGCTCGCTGAGCAGACCGGAAAGAAGGTTGATCTTTTCGACCTCGACCAGACAAAGCCGCTCTTCAGATCGAGAGACCTGAAAGAGGCTTTTGCTAAGGACGGAGTTACTATTCACTTCCAGGAGCAGCTCCTGGACGCACCGTCGGCAGTAGGCGGTGTTGCTACATCTCTTATGGGAGATGGATATACTCTTCTCGATATCGGTGGAGGACATTCGGCAGCCAGAATGGCCGGCGGATACTGCCACCTTCTCGCGAAAGAGGATTCAGTACCGGTGTATGTAATCAATTCTTACAGACCGTGGACAAAGAGCCTTGAGGCCATCGACGGCACCATGTCTCACATCCTTAAGTCGACAAGACTTGATCACATATATATATTAGGTAACCCTAATCTGGGTTACGCAACAGACGTTAATGAATTCATGAATGGGCTCGATAAGCTCGATGAGTTGCTCGATGGTATCACGACTGTAAACAGCGCCTGTGTTCGCAGCGATATCTACGAGGAGGCTCAGGCAAGAACGGACAAATTCCTTCTGCCGATGGAGCTTTATCTGACCTATGAGTGGGTTGATTAATAAAGTACTTTTTAATTAACCGTTAGAGGAGGAAATGTAATGGCGAAAGGAAAAGTCGAAATCAATAGCGAGGCATGCAAGTCATGCCAGTATTGCGTAGTTACTTGCCCTAAGAAGGTACTCGCAATCGGAAGCAAGCTAAACTCATTCGGTTATCAGTATGCGACAGCTGCAAATCCAGAGGATTGTATCGGATGCATGATGTGTGCTCAGGTATGCCCTGATGCAGCAATTGAAGTATGGAGATAAGGAGGAGAGACAAAATGGCAGAAAATCGTATTTTTATGAAAGGCTGCGAAGCTATCGCTGAGGCAGCAACAAGAGCCGGTTGTCGTTTCTTCGCCGGATATCCTATCACTCCGCAGAATGAGATCCCTGAGTACATGGCTAGAAGACTCCCTGAGGTAGGCGGAACATTCGTACAGGGTGAGTCAGAGGTTGCTTCTGTAAACATGCTTTACGGTTCAGCAGCTACAGGCGTTAGAGCTATGTCATCATCTTCATCAACAGGTATTTCCCTGTACAGTGAGGGTGTATCATACATGGCTGCAGCTCGTCTTCCGGCAGTTTATGTAAACGTTGTTAGAGGAGGCCCTGGAATCGGAGCTATTCAGCCTTCACAGCAGGACTACTTCCAGGCAACAAAGGCTTCAGGAAACGGTGGTTTCCAGATGCTCGTTCTCGCACCTGCTACAGTTCAGGAGTGCGTAGACATGACTTACAGCGCATTTGATCTTGCTGCTAAGTACAGAAACCCTGTTCTCGTTCTTACAGACGGAGTTATGGGAACAATGATGGAGCCTGTAGTTCTTCCACCTATGAAGAGTGATGAAGAAGTTGAGGCGCTCAAGGCTGCATATGCTGATGCTGCTATCACAGGACACGCTCCTGTTGCTAAGCTTGAGGATGCTGCACACTGCATGGCAGGAAGCTGCGGCGGTTCATTCGAGCCTAACAACATCGCTGCTGCTGCAATGTACAAGCAGTGGGAGAAGGACGAGGTTGAGTATGAGGAGTATATGATGGACGATGCAGAAATCGTTGTAGCATCATACGGAATCTCAGCTCGTATCTCAAAGGCTGTTATCAACGTACTCAGAGCTGAGGGAATGAAGATCGGTATGATCAGACCTATGAAGGTTAACCCATTCCCATATGAGGCATTTGCAAACCTCGACTACAGCAAGGTTAAGGGAATCCTTGACGTTGAGATGTCGATTCCTGCACAGATGAAGTTCGACGTAGAGCACGCTGTACAGGGAAGATGCCCAATCGCTGAGGTAGGTAGATCAGGTGGTATCATCCTGACTAACGCTGAGGTAGAAGAGGCTGCTAGAAAGCTTGCAAAGGAGGTACTGTAATGGCTGACGAAATGAAGAAAGTTTATAAGAGAACCGAGGGTATCCTTCCTGGTAAGGTATCAGGATTCTGCCCTGGATGCATGCACAGTACAGTTCACAAGATCATCGGTGAGGCTGCTGAGGAACTCGGCGTTATCGATAAGCTCGTAAGAGTTGAGGGCGTAGGATGCTGCGGTCTCGGTCAGATGTATGTATCAAGTGATATGATTCTTGCTGCTCACGGAAGAGCCGGAGCTGTAGCTACAGGCGTTAAGAGATCAACACCGGATTCACTGGTTTACACATACCAGGGAGACGGAGACCTCGCAGCTATCGGTCTTGGTGAGACAATCTCGGCAGCAAACAGAGGAGAGAACTTCACAGTTATCTTCGTAAACAATGGTATTTACGGAATGACAGGCGGACAGATGGCTCCTACTACACTGCTCGGAATGAAGTCAACAACAACTCCTAAGGGAAGAGATGCTGAGGAGCACGGATATCCTATGCACGTATGCGAGGTTATCAACCAGCTTACAGCACCTTACTACATCCACAGAGTTGCAGTAGACACACCACAGCACGTAATCGAAGCTCGTAAGGCAATCAAGAAGGCATTCCAGTATCAGATGGAAGGCAAGGGTTACTCAATCGTTGAGATCGTAACTTCATGCCCAACAAACTGGGGACTTGGAACTCTTGAGTCACTCGAATTCCTGAGAGAGAAGATGTTCGCAGAGTATCCTCTTGGACTCGTAAGAGACAAGGGTGCTGAGGAAAAGTAGTTCGGAAAGGAGAAAGCAAATGGAAAAGAATTTAATGATCGCCGGATTCGGCGGACAGGGCGTTATGACCATGGGCAAGCTCCTCGGTGAGGCTACATGCGATGCTACAGATAAGAACGTAGTATTCTTCCCATCATATGGTGCTGCTATGAGAGGTGGTACAGCTAACTGCTACGTAGTAATCTCAGACGGCGATATCGGATCACCTACAACATACAGTGTAGACGACCTGATCGTTATGAACGAGCCATCACTTCACAAGTTCATCGGAAACCTTAAGTCAGGCGGAACTCTCTATGTTAACAGCTCAATCATTGACTGTGAGATCGAGAGAGACGACATCAAGGTTGTTAAGGCTCCTGTAACTCAGATGGCTATCGACATGGGTAACCCAAGAGGACTCAACGTAATCATGCTCGGAGTTTACATCGGCATGACAGAGGCTGTAGGAGAGGACGTAATCGTTAAGGGCATCGAGCACAAGTTCGAGAACAAGCCTAAGCTGATTCCTATCAACCTCGACGCATTCAGTGCAGGTCTTGAAATCGGAAAGGCTGCAAAGAACGCTTAATTAAAAAACCCGTGACATACCGTCACGTACGGCGAAAAGAGGATTCTTCGGAATCCTCTTTTTACATGCGCAAAATGCATTTTTCGACGGGGGCATAACTTGAATTCAAGGCGTTTTTTGGTATAATGAATTAGTTAATGATTTAGAGCACTTCCTATATGAAAGGAGCTTGTTATGTTTGCAAAATGTAAAGAGAAGAAATTGGCAAAAGCAGAGGCTAAAGCAGCCAGCGATAAGATGGCTATCAGAAAGGCACGCATAATCATTGCGGTTTCTGCAGTTACAAGTACCGTGGTTGCAGTAATAACAGCAGTTATCGTTGCCGAGAGAATTATCCAGGATATGTCGACCCGTGATGACTGGTCGGATTTTGACTGGGGCATTGACGACACTGATCTTATCTAAGAAATAAATTTTACAGATTGAAAGGCATTTAAAATGGGAGAGACAAAAGGGACTTATTATATCACCACACCGATTTATTATCCGAGCGCTAAGCTGCACATCGGACACACATACTGCACGGTAATGGCAGACGCAATGGCAAGATTCAAGAGACTTCAGGGCTTTGACGTAATGTTCCTCACAGGAACAGACGAGCACGGCCAGAAGATTCAGGTTCTTGCTGAGGAAAAAGGTGTTTCGCCGCAGCAGTACGTTGACGATATCGTAGTCGGCATCAAGGAGCTCTGGGCAACGATGGAGATTTCATATGATGACTTCATCAGAACCACAGAGGACAGACACATGAAGAGAGCACAGGAAATCTTCATGAGAATGTACGACAAGGGTGATATTTATAAGAGCGAATATGAAGGATGGTACTGCACACCTTGTGAGTCATTCTGGACAGAGAGTCAGCTCGGCGAGAACCACTGCTGCCCTGACTGCGGAAGACCGGTTCAGAAGGCAAAGGAAGAGGCATACTTCTTTAAGATGAGCAAATATTCTGATGCCCTTATAGATCTTCTCAAGAACAATCCTTCGTTCCTTGAGCCTGAATCAAGAAGAAACGAGATGATCGCTTTCGTTGAGCAGGGCCTTGAGGATCTTTGCATTTCGAGATCGACATTTGACTGGGGAATCCCTGTACCGGTTGACGAGAAGCACGTAATGTACGTATGGATTGATGCTCTTTCAAACTATATCACGGCACTCGGCTGGCCTGACGATCCGGAGAAGTACGAGAAGTACTGGCCTGCAGACGTTCATCTTGTAGGTAAGGAAATCGTAAGATTCCACTCGCTGATCTGGCCGGCAATGCTCATGAGCGCAGAACTTCCGCTTCCTAAGCAGGTTAGAGGACACGGATGGCTTCTTCTCGGAGGAGAGAAGGTATCAAAGTCGAAAGCAAGCAAGGGACCTGATGTAATCGACCCTGTAATCCTCATCGACAGATACGGAATTGATGCGCTGAAATACTTCCTGCTCAGAGAGTACACATTCGGTCAGGATGGAATTTTCACAAACGAGGTTATGCTCAAGAGACTGAACTTCGACCTTGCAAATGACCTTGGAAATCTTCTTTCCAGAACAGTATCGATGATTGAGAAGTACTGTGGCGGAGCAGTTCCTGAGGCAAAGACAAAGGACGAAATCGACGAGGAACTCATCTCGCTCGCTACATCAGTTGCCACAAAGGTTGAGGAGAAGATGGATCTCTTCCAGTACAACCAGGCGCTCGAGGAGATATGGATTCTCGTAAGAAGAGCTAACAAGTACATCGATGAAAAGATGCCTTGGGCACTCGCCAAGGACGAGAGCAAGAAGGACGAGCTCGATACAGTAATGAGAAACCTCGCAGAGTGTCTCAGAATAGTATCGATACTCATCATCCCTTATATGCACACAAGCTCAGACAGAATGAGAGAGCAGCTCGGTCTCTCAGATGTTGAAGGAGTATGGAAGGATGCATTCGAATTCTATCAGATGGATGGAATCACAGTTCATAAGGGAGAGCCTCTCTTCCCAAGACTCGACATCGACAAGGAGCTTGAAGCACTTGCAGAGATAGGAAGAGCTAATCAATAATGACAAAAGAAAAGGGTCTCGCCACACAAGACGAGGCCCTTAATTTTATAAGAGGACAAGATGTTATTTGACGCACATACACATTTGAATTTTGACGAATACACTGAAGAGCGGCGAAAAGAAATCGCCGACGAGATAGCCTCGTCTGCTGTCTCGTTTGTCGTAGATGCCGGCGACTGCGTCGAGTCAACAAAGCAGGCAATCAAAGACGCCGAAGACTACGAGTGGTGCTTTGCTTCTGCCGGAATTCACCCGGAGCATGCAAGCAGAACGACGGACGCGGATATAGAGGAAATCAGAAAGCTCGCTGCACACCCTAAGGTTAAGGCGATAGGCGAGATAGGACTCGATTTCTACTATGGCAAGGACAATAAGGAGGACCAGATTGAAGTCTTCCGCAGGCAGATCAGACTGGCAAATGAGCTTCACATGCCGATAATGATTCACACAAGGGACGCAAATCAGATAACGATGGATATCCTCAAAGAGGAAGGTGCTTTTTCGGAAGAGAGGCTGTCCTGGTTTCCGGCGAGACCCGATGGCAAAGGCGGAGAAGCGCCTGATGCCAGAGTGCAGCTCCACTGTTTCAGCGGCTCGAAGGAGCTCGCACTGGAGTATGTAAAGCTGGGTGCAACGATATCACTCGGCGGACCGATAACATTCAAGAATGGAAAGAAGGCTGCAGAAGGCTATGGACGTTCTGATGGAAGACAGAACCTGCTTTGTCATAGCCCACCGTCTGTCCGCCATTGTGAATGCCGACAGCATTCTGATCATCGAAAACGGAAAACTGGCTGAGCAGGGAAGCCATCAACAGCTTTTGGCCAGGAACGGACTGGATGCCTCCCTTTACCAGTCCCAGTTCAGAGGCGGGCCTTCTGAAGGGGCGCAGCAGTCTTTCTTCTTCCGTTCAGACTCTGCAAAAAAGGAGCGGACATCTGTTTCAGGTGTCCGCTCCTTTGATTTGTTTTGATGGATCATGAATGATTCCGGCTGATCAGTCAGTCAGTTTTTCAGCATGGGCTGCGATTTTGTCCACTTCATTTTCGATGACTTCCGTTTTATGAACAATCACTTTTGCATCGTGATTTTCTTCTGCTGTTTTCAGCTTTTTGTCCATGTCGGCAAAGAAGCCTGTTTTTCCTTCCAGCTCTGCTTCTGCGATGTCGTTTTCGTGCTTCAGAATCTTTTCTGCTTCCTTTTGGATGTCCTGTTCTTCACGGACGATCGTTTTTGCATCGTGCCTGATTTCACAATCTTCGATGCGGTCTTCTATCTTGTGAAGATCCTTTTCAATATCCTGTTTGATTGTCATGATGATAACCCTCGCTTTTCTGTACCTTCAGTTTGCGCAATTGCAGGCAGTACTTCACTTTTTTTGCCTGACCTCGTGTCAAAGATAAAAAGATTGATAATAACAACTGATTTGGTTCAAAAATAGTCATGTTATAAAACGGAAAAATGTAAGAGCAAATGCCGGTTTCTTTCAAAACAGATGAAAAGGCATAAAAAAAGGAAGCAAATGTCCTTCCTCGGATAATAAATCATTCAAAATGACGGATTCAATTTGAATGAAACCGGGCATTTTGGCCCTGAAAAATGAATGGTTTTGAATCGTTATGATTGTCATTGATCAATATGACAATTGTCACTAGGGGAATGTAAGGGGTTTCGGTACAGTAAAGGTGCAAAACATGAAGGAAATTGAACGGAAGTGCACGCAATCGATCAGCTGTTCAATGGACTGAATTGATGTATTTGAGGTGATTGAACATGCTGACAAACGAACGGCAGTCCATGATTCTGCGGCGGCTTCAGAAAGACGGAAGCGTCAGCGCACAGGCCCTTGTCCAGCAGCTTCA
>JABUTC010000021.1:0-2698 GCA_021442505.1 Mogibacterium sp.
GTTTCAAAGCGTTACTCTGAGTGCGGCATTCGTATAGGTGCTCTTATTACTAAGAACAAGGCTGTGCGCAAGGCGGTCATGAAGTTCTGCCAGGCTCGTCTTTCTCCGCCTCTTATCGGTCAGATTGTTGCCGAAGCATCGTTAGACGCATCGGAAGAATACCATCGTGATGTGGAAAAAGGTATGGATGTTCCGGTTCCGGTCAATTATTATCCGGGAGATGATCCGGAAAACAAACCGCTTCTGACCTGGCGCGCAACCTCACAGAACCTGTATTTCAACTGGCTGAATTTCTACGTGTATCAGCTGACACCATACAATCTGATGGGAACCCCCGAATTTACGTAACGGCAGTTCTCCGCAGTGAAAACAACGTTTGAGTCTGCAGACGGCAGACGCCCGGAGCATCCGGTTCGGATAATCGATGTTGGCAATATATGAGGATTTGAACATATCCATATGAATGTTTTTCTGGACATACTGTCAGAGGCGGCTTTTGATACACTGCGGCTGCTTCCTTTCTTATATCTGACCTATCTTCTGATGGAATATCTGGAAGATAAGGCGCAGGAAGAGGCCATGGTAAAAATCATGCTCGCTCACCTTTCGCCAACCAACAACACTCCGTCGCAGGCTGAATGGACGGTCGGTGACATACTTTCTTCGAGAGGATTCGAGAAAAACCGGGATTATTCGATGAATATCGCCCTGAAGGAGGGGCTTACTTTACTGGAATGAACATCAACATTATCTGCATCGGCAAACTGAAGGAGAAATACTGGGTCGATGCCTGCAGCGAATATGCGAAAAGAATAGGCGGCTACTGCAGACTGAACATCGTCGAGCTCAAGGAGGCAAAGCTTCCGAAGAACGCCTCCGAGGCGGACGAGGCAATCGTCATGCAGAAGGAAGGCGAGAGCATACTCGCAAAGATCGGCGAGAACGACTATGTGATAGCGCTCGAGGTCGAGGGCAAAATGCTCGACTCGCCGGAGCTTGCGAGCAAGGTGACGGGAGTTTTCGCAGGGGGTAGGCAGACGATAGACTTCGTTATCGGCGGAAGCCTCGGACTGTCGCCTGAGGTGAAGAAGAGGGCTGACTTCGGACTGTCTTTTTCGAGGATGACTTTCCCGCATCAGATGGCGAGAGTTGTGCTGCTTGAACAGATATACAGAGCGTTTAAGATTGCAAACCACGAGACTTACCACAAGTAGTGGTTTGTTTTTTTTTAGGACATTGTTAAGTATTTAACAAACTATTATTGCATTTATAGAAGAACAAAGTTTATAATAGAATGGTATAGTGTAAAGGAGTTTGTACGTGGCAAAGAATAACAGTAAAAACAACAAAAAGAAGAACTCATCCGAAGTTTATGTAGAGAAGATGCGTGCGAGAAATGCAAGGATTAAGAAGGGTGCAGCAGTGATTGCAGTCATTCTGATTATAAGCATGGTTGCCGCAACTTTTCTGATGTGGGGAGCGGGTTCTGTTCTTTAATTTTTGCGAGAATTTTTTGATCTCGTGCTGACGAAAGGAGACGAAATTGTCGTACTTATTAGGAGGAATTGCCGGGCTTGTATATGGCGGCATTATGGGCGTCATCAAGTACCTGATTCTATGGAGAAACATAGCAACTACGGATGTGCAGATAACGATGGGAGCCTTATATGCACGTTTCGGAATAAGCTTCGCAATAAGTTTTGCGGTACTGCTTGTTGTTTTTCTTTTTAGAAAGATGCTTCCGTTCGACTTTTTCGCAACTCTTCTAGCAACAGCGATTGGACTTACGCTTTCAAGCAAACTTGTACCGCTTAAAGATTTATCCGGTCGCGTTAAGGAGTAATTAGTTATGTTAGAGAAACTTTATGCAATAGGCATGAATGACGCTATGATCACCAGTAGCGTCCTGACCATCATAATCTCGATTTTCGCGATTGTGGCTGGCAGAAACCTGCAGATGATGCCTGACGGACTGCAGAACGCAGTTGAGATGGGCATAGAGAAGCTCCACGGATTCTTTGAGGATCTGATGGGAGAGCACCTCTGCAAGAGATATTTTCCAATAGTTGGAACTCTCTTTATATGGATTCTTGTCTGCAACTACACCGGTCTTCTTCCTCTCGCAGGAAAGATGAACGGCTTCCAGGCTCCTACCAGCAATTTAAATATCCCGGCTGGAATGGCTATTACAGTACTTATTCTGCTACAGGTAATAGCAATCAGGGAGCACGGTAGTTTCAGAAAAGCATATAAGAGATTTGTCTCACCATTTGCATTCATGCTTCCGCTCATGCTTGTGGACGAGCTGGCTAAGCCGCTGTCCCTGACTTTCCGACTTTACGGAAACACCTTCGGGGACGAGCAGGTAGTAGACGTGTTCAGAGAAATATGTCCGGTGGGACTTCCCGTAGTAATGCAGTTCCTCATCGTAATACTGGCTCTGATACAGGCGCTTGTATTCTCGCTGCTGACGGCAATATACATCGGCGAAGCAACGGAGAAGGAAACGCATCTGCCGATAGATCAGAGATAGAACGAGCAAAACCGGCAGGCAGAACCAACAGGCAAAACCAACAGTCAACAAGTCCGGGAAGCCTTTGCACGGCGTGAGGCGGAGCCGGATATAAAAGGATAAATAAAAAAGTAAAGATATAATTCTGAAAGGAGAAAAAAATGACAACAGGATTAATCGCAATCG